>NZ_CP108039.1:4615000-4915000 GCF_036173045.1 Streptomyces sp. NBC_00299 | reverse complement strand
TGAAGCGACCGAAGTCGACGGCCTGGATGTGCAACGCGCCCTCGGCCAGGTCGACCTCGATCCCGGATGTCGACGGGTCGGCGATCAGCGCCGCCGCGAGGGTGCGGTCGTCGCTGGAACGCACCAGGTAGCGGTGCGGGCGGTCGGTCATCAGACGGCGGATCTTGCGGAAGTCGCCGCTGGCCGCGTGCCGTCCGGCGACCACGACCTCGATGTGCCAGGCGAGTTGCTCGACCTCTTCGAGGATGTGGGACGAGAACAGCACCGTGCGGCCCTCGTCGCCCATGCGTCGCAGCAGGTCCATGAGCTGCATGCGCTGACGCGGGTCCATGCCGTTGAAGGGCTCGTCGAGCAGGAGCAGCGAGGGGTCGTGGACGAGGGCGCTCGCCATCTTCACGCGCTGGCGCATGCCCTTGGAGTACGTGGAGATCTTCCGGTCCTGCGCGTACTCCATCTCGACCGTGGCCAGGGCCTTCTGGGCGGCCTTGGCACCCAGGCCGTGCAACTCGGCGTTGGCGACGACGAATTCGCGGCCGGTGAGGAAGTCGTACATCGCCTCGCGCTCGGGGACGATGCCGATCTGCTTGTAGATCGCCTCGTTGCGCCACACCTGCTGGCCGTCGAGGGTGACGGTGCCGGTGGAGGGGGCCAGGAAGCCGCCCATCATGTTGATGAGGGTGGACTTTCCGGCGCCGTTGGGGCCGAGCAGACCGGTGACACCGGGACCGATCGTCATGGTGATGTCGTTGACGGCGACCACGTTGCCGAACCAGCGGGAGACGTGGTCGATCTGGAGCGTGGTCACAGTCCCACCTTCTTGTAGCGGCGCATCAGGAGGCCGTACGCGGCGGCGATCAGGCCCAGGGTGACGAGTACGTACACAGCGCCTTCGCCGTTGCTCGGGCCCACCCCGCCGGGGAAGGCGGAGGTCGCGCCCAGGAAGGCGGACTGCACACCGTCGATGAGCGTGATCGGCGAGAAGAGGCCGATCCAGGCGATGGCGCCGCTGCTGCCCCCGCCGTCGATGGCCTGCGCGTCGGCGATGGCCTGGAGCGTGGAGACCGCGCCGTAGGAGATGGTCAGCACGGCGATCACGGCCGCGATGCCGAAGCCGCGGCGCGGTGTGACCGACGCGATGACCAGGCCGATTCCGGCGAACAGCAGTGAGAGCAGTGCGACGGACACGAGTCCCTGCGCGAATCCCTTGGTCTGGTCGGCGAAGTCGAGCTTGGCCAGCAGCGCGCCCACGTAGAGCACGAGCAGCGGGGCCGCGGTGAGGAGGAACAGCGCGGAGGCCAGCGCCGCGAACTTCGCGCGGACGTAGTCGGCGGTCTCGATCGGCCGCGAGAAGTACAGCGGCACGGTCTTGAAGCGCAGGTCGCGGGAGACGGACTGCGGTGCCTGCGAGGCGACGTACAGGCTGATCACGGCCTGCATGACGATCGCGTAGCGCGTGTAGTCGACGGGCAGGTCGTTGGCCTTGGTGGCGACCGCGACGGCGACCATGATGGCCGCGGGCACGCACATCACCACGAACAGCAGCATCGGCAGCACCTTGGACTTGACCGAGCGGCCGAGGCCGTAGGAGCCGCGCAGGGACTGCGAGTAGAGGGACCGGGTCGCGTAGGAGCGGCCGAGGCGGGGGCCGTCGTAGCTGCGGTAGCCGATGTTGTGGATGCGGGTCTGGTCACCCGACTGTGTGGTTACGGGCTGCTCAACCGCCATGGCCGACCGCCTCCTTCCGCTGTGCGTCGGTGCTCTGCTCGCTGTGCTCGGTGTCCGTGAAGACCTCCGAGATGTGGTGCCGGCGCTGCTCCATGCGCACCAGGCCGAGCCCGAGGTCGGCGACCACGTCGCGCACCAGGTCGTAGGTCTCCTCGCCCTGCGCGGTGAGCAGCAGGATGTGACCGGCGCCGGGAAGGCCGCCGCTGCCGTCGAGGACCTCCACCCCGCGCGCGTGGAGCGCGTCGCGCACCGCGCGGGTGCCGTCCGGGTGGTCGTCGGTGTCGGTGACCTCGATCGCGAGCGTCGTCGTGGTCTGGGTGAAGTCGGTGGTGGAGCTGGAGCGCAGCAGCTTGCCGCCGTCGATGACGACGACGTGGTCGCAGGTGCGCTCGAGTTCGCCCAGCAGGTGCGAGGTGACCAGGACCGAGATGCCGAAGTCGGTGTGGATGCGGCGGATGAGGCCGAGCATCTCGTCGCGTCCGACCGGGTCGAGGCCGTTGGTCGGCTCGTCCAGGAAGACCAGCTGCGGGTCGTGAACCAGGGCCTGGGCCAGCTTCACGCGCTGCTTCATGCCGGTCGAGTAGCCGCCGATGGGGCGATAGCGCTCCTCGTACAGGCCGACGTGGCGCAGCGTGTCCGCGGTGCGCTCGCGCGCGGCGGCGGGCGGCAGGCCGGACATGCGGGCCATGTGGACGACGAACTCGGTGGCCGAGACGTCGGGCGGCAGGCAGTCGTGCTCCGGCATGTAGCCGACCCGCTCGCGGATGGCGGCGCCCTTGGTGGCGACGTCGAGTCCGAGCACTTCGGCACGGCCCTCGGTGGCGGGGGACAGACCCAGCAGAATCTTGATCATGGTGGACTTGCCGGCTCCATTGGCTCCGACGAGTCCGGTCACCCCGGGCCCGATGTCCATGGTCAGCCGGTCAAGCGCGGTCACCCTGGGGAACCGCTTGCTCAGGCTTTCGGTCGCGATCACAGTCACGGCATAGACGGTAGTGACCCGTACCACTCAGGTCATCAGACCCGAGAGCCGTCTTGGTATCAGACCTCAGGTGTACGGGCGTCTAAGGGTCACCCTGAGGTCTCACGCGATCTATTGACGCAACCTCTAACAACTGTCACATTCATCAGTGTCAAGTTACGGGCACGTACCGCAGTCAGCGTGGACGAGGGTGGGCGGTGGCATGACGACGGCAGTGGAAGCAGGTTCAGGTGAACTGGCCGCGGAACTGCGCGGGTTCAGAAAGGTGCAGCGCCTCGCGTACGAGTGCGCAGAAGCCGTCGCCGCGCAGCTGGAGCCGGGCATCACCGAGCGCGAGGCGGCGCGCATGCAGCGCGAGTGGCTGCGCGAGCGCGGTGTGCGTGACTGGTTCCACCTGCCCTTCGCGTGGTTCGGGGACCGCACGGCGTTCGTGAACTTCCGGGTCCCGCTGCAGTTCTTCCCCACCAACCGGCGCCTGGAGCCCGGGATGCCGTTCATCCTGGACATGGCCCCTGTGTACGACGGCTTCACGGCCGACATCGGCTATTCAGGCTCGCTCGGCATCAACCCGGTCCAGGACAAGTTGATGGACGACCTGGAGGCGCACCGCGAGCTGATCCTGCGCGAGGTGCGCGAGCGCCGGCCGCTGCGGGAGATCTACGACGACGTGGACCGGCTCATGGTCCGCCAGGGCTACGCCAACCGGCACCGCGCCTATCCCTTCGGCGTGATCGCGCACAAGGTCGACCGGGTCAGCCAACGCCGCTGGTCACCGCATGTCTTCGGGTTCGGCACCCAGTCCCTGAAGGGCCTGGCGAGCGACGCGCTGCACGGCCACCGCCAGGGCTGGTCCCCGCTCTGGTCGCCGTACCGCTTCTCCGACCACCCGCCGCAGCCGGGCCTGTGGGCGGTCGAACCGCACCTCGGCTTCAGAGGTACGGGCGCCAAGTTCGAGGAGATCCTGGTCGTCACCGACTCCGAGGACCCCGAGCAGAGCGCCTTCTGGCTGGACGACGATCTGCCGCATGTGCGGCGCTGGGCGGAGGAGAAGTGACGGTGCCGGTGACTCTTCAGGGCGCGCGCGAGCGCCGGGTGCGGACCGGCGACGTCGAGCTGTGCGTCGCCGAGCTGGGCGACCCCGGCCGGCCGACGGTGATGCTCGTGCACGGATATCCGGACAGCAAGGAGGTGTGGTCCGAGGTCGCGCTGCGGCTGGCCGACCGCTTCCATGTCGTGCTGTACGACGTCCGCGGCCACGGACGCTCGACGGCACCGAAGCCGCTGCGCGGCGGGTTCACGCTGGAGAAGCTGACGGACGACTTCCTGGCCGTCGCGGACGCGGTCAGTCCGGGCGGGCCCGTGCATCTGGTCGGGCACGACTGGGGCTCGGTGCAGGCCTGGGAGTTCGCCACGGTCAAGCGCACCGAGGGCCGGATCGCGTCCTTCACCTCGATGTCCGGGCCCTCCCTCGACCACTTCGGCCACTGGATCGGCGGGCGCCTCAAGCGGCCCACCCCGCGCCGGATCGGGCAGCTCCTCGGTCAGGGCGCCAAGTCCTGGTACGTCTACGCGCTGCACACGCCCGTACTGCCCGAACTGGCCTGGCGGGGCCCCCTCGGCAAGACCTGGCCGCGCATCCTGGAGCGCATGGAGAAGGTCCCCGGCGACGGCTACCCGACCTCGTCCCTGCCGACGGACGCGGCACACGGGGCATGGCTGTACCGGGACAACGTACGGGCCCGACTGAGCCACCCGCGCGCGGACGCCTACGCACACGCGCCCGTGCAGCTCATCACGCCCCTCGGGGACGCCTTTCTGTCGGAGCGGCTCTACGACGAACTGGAGCAGTGGGTTCCGCAGTTGACCCGGCGCACGCTTCTGGCGAAGCACTGGATCCCTCGCTCCCGCCCCGACCAACTGGTGTCCTGGATCACGGAGTTCGTGACGTCCGTCGAGGGCGGCCGGCCGAAAGGCGTGACGGCGACCGGGAAGTACGCCGACCGCTTCGGCGGGCAGCTCGTCCTGGTCACCGGCGCGGGCAGCGGCATCGGACGGGCGACGGCGTACGCCTTCGCGGAGGCCGGCGCGCGCGTGGTCGCGGTCGACCGGGACGCCGAGGCCGCGGGTCGCACGGCCGAGATGTCCCGGCTGATCGGCGCACCCGACGCCTGGGCCGAGACGGTCGACGTCTCCGACGAGCAGGCCATGGAGAAGCTCGCCGAAAAGGTCGCCACCGAGTACGGCGTAGTGGACGTCCTGGTGAACAACGCCGGGATCGGCCTGTCGGGCTCCTTCTTCGACACCACACCGGAGGACTGGAAGAAGGTCCTCGACGTCAATCTGTGGGGCGTTATCCACGGCTGCCGGCTGTTCGGCAAGCAGATGGCCGAGCGCGGACAGGGCGGCCACATCGTCAACACCGCCTCGGCGGCGGCGTACCAGCCCTCCAAGGCGCTGCCCGCCTACAGCACGTCCAAGGCGGCCGTACTGATGCTCAGCGAGTGCCTGCGCGCCGAGCTGGCCGGCCAGGGCATCGGCGTCACCGCGATATGCCCCGGCTTCGTCAACACCAGCATCACCTCGACCGCGCGCTTCGCCGGTGTCGACGCCGATGAGGAGAAGCGCCGCCAGAAGAAGTCCGCGCGGCTGTACGGGCTGCGGAACTATCCGCCGGAGAAGGTCGCCGACGCGATCCTGCGGGCCGTGGTGCGGGGCGATGCAGTTGTTCCTGTGACGCCGGAGGCGCGTGGGGCGTATCTCATGTCGAGGTTCACACCGAAGGCGCTGCGCAGGATCGCGCGGTTGGAGCCGCCGCTATGAGCGACGGGGGTCCCGCGCGCGGAGGAGCGGTTGCCGGCGAAGGCCTGTCCGGGAGGCGCGGTGAGGCAGGGCGTGCGGCCGAGGCGGCGCCTGCACCCGCCTACCGGATCGAGGACCTCGCGCACCTCAGCGGCGCCACCGTCCGCACCATCCGCGCCTACCAGGACCGAGGCCTGCTCCCCCGCCCGGAGCGCCATGGCCGGGCGAACCTCTACGCGGACGCCCATCTCCACCGCCTGCGCCAGATCGCCGATCTCCTCGACCGCGGGTACACCCTGGCGTCCATCAAGGAGCTCCTGGAGGCCTGGGACGCCGGTCGTGGCCTCGGTGGGGTGCTCGGGCTGGTCGCCGAGGTGGACGGGCCGTGGACCGACGAGGAGGCGGTACGGATCTCGCGTGCCGAGCTGGAGGAGCGCTTCGGCGGCACCCCGGACGACGCGGCGGTGGCCGAGGCCGTGGAGCTCGGCGTACTGGAGCCGGTCCCCGGCGACGAGGACTCGTTCGTCGTTCCGAGTCCTCAAGAACTAGCGGTGGCAGTCGAGTTGCACTCGGCCGGGGTACCGCTGTCCGCGATCTCGGGTCATCTAAGGGAGTTGAGGGGCCAGGTCGAGCACATCGCCGCCCGTTTCCTGGAGTTCACCACCGAACACGTCTTCGCCCGTTACCTCGACGGCGCCCACCGTCCGACGGACGCGGAGGCGGCCGAGGCGGCCTCTCTCGTACGGCGGTTGCGTCCACTCGCCCAGCACACCGTGGACGCGGAACTCGCCCGCGCCATGAGGCGGTTGGCTGTGCGACATCTGCGTCAGCACCTCGGCGCGGACGAGACGCCCGAACTTCAGAATCGGACGAGATCTGTGCCCGTACCCGAGGAGACAATGCAGGCCGTCGAGCGTTTGGTTGGAGCGAGGCAGTCAGCCGAGTTCGTCGCGCTGGCCGCCGAACGGGAGGTGCAGGCAAGGGCCTTGGACCGCCTCGCCGCAAATCACAGCTCATCAGGTGATCTTGACGAAGCCCCTTGAAACGACGGCTCGTTGTCCACAGAATCGCCAAATCCCCTGTGGATAACCGCACTTGGTTGTGGACCAAACATCCGGACTGAAATCGTTCGCGTGATTCGAGCCTCTCCCGGCAGTCTGGTGGCATGGACGAAAGACGCACCGTGAAGGTCTCGAAGTACCTCTCGAAGCACCTGCGCCACCAGCCCGAGCGCATCGGGCTCACTCTCGACGAGGGCGGCTGGGTCGAGATCGAGACCCTGATCGCCGCCGCGACCGCGCACGGATTCCGGTTCACCCGGGAAGAGCTGGATCACGTGGTGGCCGCCAATGACAAGCAGCGCTTCGCGATCGACGGCACCCGGATCCGCGCCAGCCAGGGCCACAGCATCGACGTCGAACTCGGACTGCCCCCGGCGACCCCGCCGGCCTACCTCTATCACGGCACCGTGGCCGGTAACCTGGATGCGATTCGCAGCGCGGGCCTGCTGCCCATGAACAGGCACGATGTGCACCTCTCCGCGGACCGCGAGACGGCGACGCGGGTCGGAGCCCGGCGTGGCCGCCCGGTGGTGCTCTCCGTGGACGCCGGCGCCATGCACAGCGACGGCCATGTCTTCCACGTCAGCGCTAACGGGGTGTGGCTGACGAAAGCCGTGCCGCCGGAGTATCTGCGGTTTCCCGAGGCGCACTGATACGGGCCGCCACGGGACCCCGAGTACATACCGGTGATCGACTCAGACACCGGTGACCGACCGCGCTCCGTGGCCGCGCAGCCGCGGTCGGTGGCTGTTTCACGTGAAACCCATTCGGCCGCATAGGCTCGATGCATGAGTCTGCGCCTGAGCACCGTGATCCTCCCGTACCGCCGCTGGTCCGAGGGGGGCCGCCAGGCATGGCAGCGCGCGGAGGAGCTCGGCTTCCACACCGCGTACACCTACGACCACCTGTCCTGGCGGAGCTTCCGGGACGGCCCCTGGTTCGGTGCCGTGCCGACACTGACCGCCGCCGCGGCCGTCACCGACCGGCTGCGCCTGGGCACCCTGGTGACCTCGCCGAACTTCCGGCACCCGGTGAACCTCGCCAAGGAACTGATCTCCCTCGACGACATCTCGGGCGGACGGGTCACGCTCGGCATCGGCGCGGGCGGCACCGGCTTCGACGCCACCGCGCTCGGCCAGGAGCCATGGACCCCGCGCGAGCGTGCCGACCGGTTCGCCGAGTTCGTCACGCTGCTGGACCAGCTGCTGACCGAGGACTCGGTGTCGTACGAGGGCGACTTCTATTCGGCGCACGAGGCGCGGAACGTCCCGGGCTGTGTGCAGCACCCTCGGCTGCCGTTCGCGGTCGCCGCGACCGGGCCTCGCGGCCTGCGGCTCGCGGCGCGCCACGGGCAGGCGTGGGTGACCACGGGCGACCCGAAGCTGTATGAGAACGGCACTCCTGAACAGTCGGTTCAAGCCATTCGCGGACAGGTCGGGAAGCTGGCAGACGCCTGCGCCGAGATCGGCCGGGACGTGGCCGGGCTCGACAAGATCCTGCTCACCGGGTTCACCCCGGACCGCGGTCGTCCGCTGGAGTCCCTCGACGCGTTCGTGGACTTCGCCGGGCGCCATCAGGAGCTGGGATTCACCGAGATCGTGGTCCACTGGCCGATCCCGGACTCGGACTTCGCGGCCGAAGAGAAGGTCTTCGAGCAGATCGCCATGGAGGCCTTGGCACAGCTGCACTGAGCTCACGGGAGCGACGGTGCTGGTCAGGAGGATGTGGGCAGTGTTCGCAGGGGCGGTTTCTCCTCAGGTGCGGACTCAGATGTGCGGGCTGCTGCACGGCCGTGCAGGCACATACGGGAGAATGGCCCGGTGACCTCAGCGACTCGACAGCTCCAGACCCCGGCCGCCGCTGTCCGCCCGCGGCTCATCGCCACCGACCTGGACGGCACGCTGCTGCGGGACGACAAGTCGGTCTCCCCCCGCACGGTCGCCGCGCTGGCCGCCGCCGAGGAGGCGGGCATCGAGGTGTTCTTCGTCACCGGCCGCCCCGCCCGCTGGATGGACGTCGTCAGCGACCATGTCCACGGGCACGGCCTGGCGATCTGCGGCAACGGCGCCGCCGTGGTCGACCTGCACGGCGGCCCCGGCACCCACCGGTTCGTGAAGGTGCGCGAGCTGGCCCGGGAGAACGCCCTGGACGCCGTACGGCTGCTGCGTGACGCGGCTGAGGGCACGGTGTACGCGGTGGAGCAGACGTACGGCTTCTACCAGGAGCCGGGCTATCCCAAGCTGCACATGGAGATACCGGACGAGCTCGCGCCGGCCGAGGACCTCCTGGCGCCGGACGCCCCGGGAGCCGGCGAGCCGGTGCTCAAGATCCTCGCCTACCACCCCACCCTCGACCCCGACGCCTTCCTCACCCTTGCCCGCCTCGCCATCGGCGACCGGGCCAACGTCACCCGCTCCAGCCCCAGCGCCCTGCTGGAGATCAGCGGGCCCGGCGTCTCCAAGGCCAGCACGCTCGCCCTGTGCTGCGCCGAGCGCGGCATCTCGCACGAGCAGGTCGTGGCCTTCGGGGACATGCCCAACGACGTCGAGATGCTGACATGGGCGGGCCAGTCGTACGCGATGGGCAACGCGCACCCGGATGTCATCGCCGCCGCGTCGGGGCGGACGGTCGCCAACAACGAGGACGGCGTGGCCGTGGTGATCGAACAGCTGCTGGCGAAGCGGCCTTAGACCTACCCGAGCGGCACTCCGCGTTCGGAGAGCCACGGCACCGGGTCCACCCCTGATCCGAGTTCCGGAGTGACCCGCGTCTCGAAGTGCAGGTGGGGGCCGGTGGAGTTGCCCGTCGTGCCCGACTGGCCGATCCACTGCCCGGTGTCGACTCGCTCGTCCTGGTCGACGGCGATGGAGGCGAGGTGGGCGTACTGCGTGTAGTAGCCGTCGGTGTGCCGGACGACGACCTCCATGCCGAAGGCGCCCGCGCACGCCACCTTCACCACGCGCCCGTCACCGACCGCCCGCACGGGCGTGCCGATCGGCACCGCGAAGTCCTGCCCGGTGTGCCGCTTCGCCCAGCGCTTTCCACCGCTGCCGAACGCGGCGGACAGCTCGTACTTCGCGACCGGCGTGACCCACGCACTCGTGCCGTCCGTCTCCTTCTGGTCGAGCCGGACCGCCCCCGGACACGACCCGGCGGCCACGGAGACGTCGGCCCGACCCTGCAACTCCCACCGCGCCTCTTCGAGCTTGTCCTCGATGCCCTGCTTGAGGTCAGCGAGCTCGGCGTTGCGCTTCTCCAGCACGTGCCAGGCCGCCGCGGCCCTGGCCTCGTCCCCGGCGAGCCGCACCTCGGCGCGATGGCTCTTCTCGATGGAGTTGGCGGCGGCCAGGCTCGCCTGTGAGAACACATGCTGACTGCGCATCAGCTGGTCCGGGCTCGTCGCGAAGATGATCTGCGCCGTGAGCGGCATGCCGCCGCCGCTGCGGTACTGGGCGCGTGCGATCCGGCCCAGGTCCTCGTGCAGGACGCCGATCTCCCGCCGCTCCCGCTCGAGCAGCGCCTCGATCCGCAGTGCCTTCGCCCGCTGCACCTCTACCCGCTTCCGCCCCGCTTCGTACCGCCCGGTCGCCACGGCCGCGTCCTCGTACAGCTTGAGCACCTGGGCGCTGAGGGTCGTGTCACCGCCGCTTCCGGTGCCGTTGTGGCCCGAGGTGCTTTTGCCGTCACCGGCCGCGTCGGCGGGCCGGGCCACGAGGCCGACGAGCGCACAAAGCAGCGCCGGAACGACCAGGAGTCGACGGCGATATGAGCACATGTCAGCGATCCTGGCCCGCGGGGCGGGTAAGGGCCCTGTTCAAGTCGTACAGCTGGGGGACGTGTTGCTGCGGATGGGTCAGTACGGCCGTTGACGCGAGCACCGAGCGTCGCGCCCCGCCCAGGCCGACAGTGCGTGGCCGCCGGACCGCAAGCGCCCACGGCCACGGTCCCGTCGGCCGCTACGGCGCCCCCACCAGCAGATCCGCCTGCTCCTCCCGCTCCACCATCCCCCGCAGCGGACCGTCCGCAGCGGCCAGCTCCGCGAACGTGCCCCGCTGCACCACCCGCCCCTGGTCCAGGACGACCACCTCGTCGACGGCCTCCAGCCCGGCGAGTCGGTGCGTGATGAGCAGGGTCGTACGGCCCTCGGTGGCGGCCAGCAGGTCGGCGGTGAGGGCGTCGGCGGTAGGCAGGTCGAGATGCTCGGCGGGCTCGTCGAGGACGAGGACGGGGAAGTCGGCGAGCAGTGCGCGGGCAAGCGCGAGCCGCTGCCGCTGACCGCCCGACAGCCGTGCCCCGTGCTCACCCACGAGCGTGTCCAGCCCGTCGGGCAGGCCATCGGCCCAGTCGAGCAGCCGGGCGCGGTGCAGGGCGTCACGCAGGTCGGCCTCGGTGGCGCCCCTCCTGGCGAGGAGCAGGTTCTCGCGCACGGAACTGTCGAAGAGGTGCGCGTCCTGCGCACACAGCCCGACGAGACGCCGTACGTCGTCACCGTCCAGCGCGTGCGCGTCCACGCCGCCCAGCGTGTACGAGCCCGCGTCGGCGTCCAGGAAGCGCAGCAGCACCTGCGCCAGCGTCGTCTTACCGGACCCCGACGGGCCGACCACGGCGACCCGTCGGCCCTCCTCCAGGGTCAGGTCGAGTCCGGCGAGCGCGTCCCGGTCCTGTCCGGCGTGGCGGGCGGTCAGGCCCGTGACGGCGACCGGGAAGGGCGATGCGGGCGCCTGCCGGGGCCGGGCGGGTTCCCGTACGGGCTCGGGCGCGTCCAGCACCTCGTACACGCGCTCCGCGCTCTTGCGCACCCGCTGCCGGTACTGCACGGCGAGCGGCAGTCCCAGGACGGCCTCGAACGCGGCCAGCGGGGTGAGGACGACAACGGCCATGGTCACACCGCCGAGCCGCCCGTCGGCGACCCCCTGGGCGCCCACGAGGGCGGTGGCGGCGACGGTGAGCCCGCTGATCAGCGCGGTGAGCCCGTCGCCGAGCGCGGTCGCGGAGGCGGCGCGCGAAGCGATCCGGGTCAGCGTCCCGTCGGCCCGCCGCGTGTCTGCCGTACGGCTGGGCAGGGCGCCGGCGACGGTCAGTTCCGCGGTGCCGGTGAGCAGATCCGTCACGCGCGTCGCGAGCTCTCCGCGTGCGGGAGCCAGCCGGCGCTCGGCGCGTCGGGCGACGGCACCGGTGAGGAACGGGACTCCGGCCCCCGCCGCGAGGAGCCCGGCCGCGAGCACGGCACCGGCCTCAGGCAGCAGCCAGGCCGTGAAACCGACGGCCCCGGCGGACACGACGGTCGCGGCAGCGGCGGGCAGCAGCCACCGCAGCCAGTAGTCCTGCAGCGCGTCCACATCCGCGACGAGCCTCGACAGCAGATCGCCGCGACGCGTGCGGCGCAGTCCTGCGGGCGCCAGCCGCTCCAGCCGCCGGTACACGGCGACCCGCGTATCGGCCAGCATCCGCAGCACGGCGTCGTGCGACATCAGCCGCTCGGCGTACCGGAACATGGCCCGCCCGATGCCGAAGGCCCGCGTAGCCGTCACGGCGACCATCAAGTACAGCACCGGCGGCTGCTGCGAGGCCCGCGAGATGAGCCACCCGGAGGTCGCCATGAGCCCGACGGCGCTGCCGAGCGCGAGGCTGCCGAGCACCAGCGCGAGGACGAGACGACCGCGCCGGGGACCGGACATGGCGCGGACACGGGCGAGAACACCGCGCTTGGCTGCGGTGAGCGGCACGGTCCCGGCGTCTTCGGAAGCAGAACCGCTGTCCGGGTCATGCTCGATCGGACGGTCAACGGACGCCTTGGGCAAGGCCTCTGTCGACACCGGCGCCACGGCCTCCGACAGCCGCACCACCCGGTCCGCCACGCCCAGCAGCGCCGGCCGGTGCACCACCAGCAGCACCGTCCGCCCCACCGCCAGCCTTCGCACGGCCTCAACGACCTCGGCCTCGGTGGCCCCGTCGAGCGCGGCCGTCGGCTCGTCGAGGAGCAGGACGGGCCGGTCCGCCAGGAACGCCCTGGCCAGCGCGAGCCGCTGCCGCTGCCCCGCGGACAGGCCGACCCCGTCCTCGCCCAGCACGGTCTCGACGCCCTCGGGCAGCGCGTCCACGAACTCCAGCGCCCCGGCGTTCCCCAGCGCCTGCCGCACGGCAGCGTCGTCCGCGTCGGGACGCGCCAGCCGTACGTTCTCGGCGATCGTCCCCGCGTACAGGTGCGGCCGCTGCGGCACCCAGGCGATCCGCGAACGCCATTCCTTCAGATCGAGTTCGGCAAGATCCGCTCCCCCGACCAGGATCCGCCCCTCGGCCGGCCGCACGAACCCCAACAGCGCGTTGAGCAGCGTCGATTTGCCCGCCCCGCTCGTCCCGACGAGCGCGACCGTCTCCCCGGGCTCGACGGCGAAGGACACATCTGACACTGCGTCGGAGGACCGTCCGGGGTAGCGGATCGAGACCCCTTCGAACGACACCGCCCCCGTCGGCACCGCCGCGCTTCCCGACGCCGGCGCCGGAGTCTCCAGCACCTCGAAGATCTCCTCGGCCGCGGACAGCCCCTCGGCAGCCGCGTGGTACTGCGCTCCTACCTGACGCAGCGGCAGGTAGGCCTCGGGTGCCAGCACGAGGATGACCAGGCCGTCGTACAGATGCATGTCGCCGTGGACGAGGCGCATGCCGATCGTCACCGCGACCAGGGCCACCGAGAGCGTCGAGAGCAACTCCAGCGCGAAGGAGGAGATGAAGGCGATCCGCAGGGTCCGCATGGTCGCCCGGCGGTATTCATCGGTGATCCGCCGGATCGACTCGGCCTGCGCCTTGGCACGCCCGAACACCTTCAGTGTCGGCAGACCGGCGACGACGTCCAGGAAGTGCCCGGACAGCCGGGACAGCATCCGCCACTGACGGTCCATCCGGGACTGCGTGGCCCAGCCGATCAGCATCATGAAGATCGGGATCAGTGGCAGGGTGCCGACGGTGATGGCCGCCGACACCCAGTCCTCGGTCACGATCCGCGCCAGCACGGCGATCGGCACGACCACCGCGAGCCCCAGCTGCGGCAGATAGCGCGAGAAGTAGTCGTCGAGGGCGTCGACGCCCCGCGTGGCGAGCGCGACCAGAGATCCGGTCCGCTGTCCGCTCAGCCAGTCGGGTCCCAGCTCGGTCGCCCGCTCCAGCAGTCGCCCTCGCAGCTCCGACTTCACAGCGGCGCTGGCACGGTGAGCGGCGAGTTCGGTGAGCCAGGCGACCAGTGCGCGGCCGATGGCCACGGCCACCAACAGCATGAGGGGAGTGCGCAGTTCAGCGGCGGACATCCCGTGTTGGAACGCCCCCACCACCGCCTCGGCGATGAGCATCGCCTGCGCGATGACCAGCACGGCTCCGACGGCGCCCAGGCCAACGACCGCGATCAGGAAGAAGCGAGTGGCGCGGGCGTATCGGAGAAGACGCGGATCGATCGGTTTCACGTGAAACATGCCCTTCGGTCCAGGGCGAGGTGTTTCACGTGAAACATCGTGAACCACCCCGCCACAGCGGACTCAGTGCTTGGCCCCCGAAGCGGCGTCCGCGGCAATGTGCTGCGTGCCGATCCGCTTGCGGAAGACCCAGTAGGTCCAGCCCTGGTAGAGCATGACGACCGGTGTGGCGATCACCGCGCACCACGTCATGATCTTCAGGGTGTACGGGCTCGACGAGGCATTGGTGACCGTGAGGGACCACTCGTCATTGAGCGAGGACGGCATGACATTCGGGAAGAGCGTCAGGAAGAGCATCGCGACGGCGGCCACGATGGTGACGCCGGAGAAGGCGAACGACCATCCCTCGCGTCCCGCTTGGTTCGCCACCAGCGCCGCCACCAGCGCGGCCACGGCCACCACGAGCGCGACCAGGCTCTGACCGTCACCGCTCTCGACCTGCGTCCAGAGCAGGAAGATCAGCGCCAGCACGGCAGCGGCAAGACCGACCCACAGGGCCAGTTTCCGCGCCCGCTCCCGAATCTCCCCCACGGTCTTGAGCGCGGTGAACACCGCACCGTGGAAGGTGAACAGCGTCAGCGTCACCAGGCCACCGACAAGCGCGTACGGGTTGAGCAGGTCCAGGACGTTGCCGACGTACTCGTGGTTCTCGTCGAGCTTTACGCCCCGCACGATGTTGCCGAAGGCCACACCCCACAGGAACGCCGGGAGCAGCGAGCACCAGAAGATGGCGTTCTCCCAGTTGCGCTGCCAGTGCTCCTCGGGCCGCTTCACCCGGTACTCGAAGGCGACGCCCCGGACAATCAAGGAGATCAGGATGAGCAGCAGGGGCAGGTAGAAGCCGGAGAAGAGCGTGGCGTACCACTCGGGGAAGGCAGCGAAGGTGGCGCCGGCCGCCGAGAGCAGCCACACCTCGTTGCCGTCCCAGACGGGGCCGATGGTGTTGATCAGCACCCGCCGCTCGGGCCGGTTGCGGGCCAGCAGCTTGGTGAGGACGCCGACCCCGAAGTCGAAGCCCTCCAGGAAGAAGTAGCCGATCCACAGGACGGCGATCAGTACGAACCAGACGTCGTGAAGTTCCATGACTGTGCAGCTCCCTCGGCCTAGTACGAGAAGGCCATCGGCTTGTCGGCGTCACGGTCGTCGCCGCCGATCTTCGTTGGCGGGTTCAGGTCGGCCTCGGTGAGCTCGGGCGGGCCGGCCTTGACGTACTTCGCGAGGAGCTTGACCTCGACGACGGCGAGGATGGCGTACAGCGTCGTGAAGACGATCATCGAGGTGAGGACCTCACCCTGGGATACGCCGGGGGAGACCGCGTCCCGAGTGCGCAGGACGCCGTACACGACCCACGGCTGACGGCCCATCTCGGTGAAGATCCAGCCCCAGGAGTTGGCGATCAGCGGGAAGGCCAGGGTCCAGATGGCGATACGCCAGTACCACGTGGTCAGCTTCGGGCCGAGCGCCTTCTTCGGGAGCAGCACCAGATGCGGCACCTCGTCGTCACTGACCCTCAGGTGCTGCGGCAGCATGAACTTCTTGCGGGTCAGCCAGAGTCCGATCAGGCCGATGGTGAACGACGCCATACCGAAGCCGATCATCCAGCGGAAGCCCCAGTAGGCGACGGGGATGTTGGGCCGGTAGTCGCCGGGACCGTACTTCTCCTGCTCGGCCTTGTTGACGTCGTTGATGCCGGGGACGTACGAGGTGAAGTCATCCTTGGCCAGGAAGGACAGCAGGCCGGGGATCTCTATGGCGACCTTGTTGTGGCCCTTGTCGACGTCGCCGACGGCGAAGACCGAGAAGGGCGCCGGCTCCTCGCCGTCCCACAGGGCTTCGGCCGCGGCCATCTTCATCGGCTGCTGCTCGTACATGATCTTGCCGAGCGTGTCACCGCTGATCGCGGTGAGCAGGCCGCCGATGGCGACGGTGACCAGGCCGAGCCTGAGCGAGGTCTTCATGTCGCTGATGTGCTTCTTGCGCAGCAGGTGGAAGGCTGAGATGCCGACCATGAACGCGCCACCGGTGAGAAAGGCCGCCGAGAGGGTGTGGAAGGCCTGGGCGAGCGCGGTGTTCTGGGTCAGCACGAGCCAGAAGTCGGTGAGCTCGGCCCGCCCCTTCGCCTCGTTGATCCGGTAGCCGACGGGGTGCTGCATCCAGGAGTTGGCCGCCAGGATGAAGTACGCCGACAGGATCGTGCCGATGGAGACCATCCACATACAGGCCAGGTGGATCTTCTTCGGCAGCTTGTCCCAGCCGAAGATCCACAGCCCGATGAAGGTGGACTCGAAGAAGAAGGCGATCAGGGCCTCGAAGGCGAGCGGGGCGCCGAAGACGTCACCGACGAAGCGGGAGTAGTCGGACCAGTTCATGCCGAACTGGAACTCCTGCACGATGCCGGTGACGACACCCATCGCGATGTTGATCAGGAAGAGCTTGCCCCAGAACTTCGTCGCTCTGAGGTACTTCTCCTTCTCCGTGCGCACCCACGCGGTCTGCAGCCCGGCCGTGAGGGCGGCGAGCGAGATCGTCAGAGGGACAAACAAAAAATGGTAGACGGTGGTGATACCGAACTGCCAGCGCGCCAGAGTCTCCGGCGCCAAAGCCAGGTCCACGTCGCCGCTCCTTACCTACCGCTTGTGAAAGCGTTCACATTCACAAGCAATTATGCAGCACGCCTATCCCTGCCCTCAACGGGGGGTCCTTCGTCGAGATCAACCCCTTGGCGCACACTTCAACATATTGTTGAATCGATGCCATGCAGACACCGACGCCCCTACAGATACTGATCTCCTGGCCCGCGGGACACCTCACCGCGACCCTCGACGACACTCCCACCACACAGGCCCTCGTCAAGGCCCTGCCCCTCGCCTCCACGGCCCGCACCTGGGGAGAGGAGGTCTACTTCGACACGGGCGTCGCTGTTCCACGTGAAACCGGCGCCCAGCAGGTCGTCGAGCCGGGCACGGTCGCCTTCTGGAACGACGGAGATGCGCTCGCCCTCCCCTACGGGCCCACACCGATCTCGCGAGGCGAGGAGTGCCGCCTCGCGAGCCCGTGCAACGTTCTGGGCCGCATCGACGGCGACCCCCGTCTGTTGGCGACGGTCCGCGACGGCGACCCCGTCCGCGTGGAGCTGGTGGACGCCTGACCGTGCCCGTGGAGCCCTAGGACTCCTTACGGAACCCTTCCGCCACCTTCAGGAAGATGTCGTTCGCCTCGTCCTCCCCGATCGTCACCCGCACACCCTCGCCCGGGAACGGCCGGATCACGACGCCCGCCTGCTCACATGCCTGAGCGAAGGCGACCGTGCGCTCCCCCAGTCGCAGCCACACGAAGTTGGCCTGGGTCTCGGGCAGCGTCCAGCCCTGAGCCCGCAGCCCGTCGACCACGCGGTTGCGCTCGCACACCAACGAGCCGACCCGGCCGATCAGTTCGTCCTCGGCACGCAGCGAGGCGATCGCCGCCTCCTGCGCGACCTGGCTCACCCCGAACGGCACGGCCGTCTTGCGCAGGGCCGCCGCGACCGGCTCGTGGGCGATCGCGAAACCGACGCGGAGGCCGGCGAGACCGTACGCCTTGGAGAAGGTCCGCAGAACACAGACGTTCGGCCGCTCGCGGTAGATCTCCACCCCGTCCGGCACCTCGGGGTCACGGATGAATTCGCGGTACGCCTCGTCCAGCACCACCAGGACGTCACTGGGCACCCGGTCGAGGAACCGTTCCAGCTCGGCCCGCCTCACGACCGTGCCCGTCGGGTTGTTGGGGTTGCAGACGAAAATCAGCCTGGTGCGGTCGGTGATGGCGGCGGCCATCGCGTCCAGGTCGTGTACATCGCCCTCGGTCAGCGGCACCTTGACGGACGTGGCGCCGCTGATCTGCGTGATGATCGGGTACGCCTCGAAGGACCGCCAGGCGTAGATGACCTCGTCACCCGGTCCGGCGGTGGCCTGGATCAGCTGCTGGGCGACGCCGACCGAGCCGGTGCCGGTGGCCAGGTGGGAGATCGGGACGCCGAAGCGCTCCGACAGCTCGTTCATCAGCCCCGTGCACATCATGTCGGGGTAGCGGTTGAAGGACGAGACGGCCGCCGTCACGGTCTCCATCACGCCGGGCAGCGGCGGATAGGGGTTCTCGTTGGAGGACAGCTTGTAGGCCACCGGACCACCGGCCGCGGCAGGCTTGCCCGGCTTGTAGGTGGGGATACCCTCCAGCTCCGCGCGCAGCTTGGGGCTCATCTCGCTCACCGCAGTCCTCCTCACGACCACCGGCGGCCCATCACCACCGCCGGCTCCAATACTGCTCACCTTATGAGGATTCGGCGCCGATGCGTACAGGTGAGGGAGGGTCGATACGCACGGAAGAGGCGGGCCCGCCTGTTGATCCCTCCTGTCACACCTGCATCAGGGGCATCACGGCACGAAGGCGTACGAATTAGGGGGCGCGCCGCACATATATCTACGCGCCGGTGGCTCACTCCGTGGCGCGCATCACCCGTGAAGGTGAGTTGAGACCTCTTCGAAACATCGGTCACTTGGCAGGCCCATGCGCGCCGACAAGTCACGTCCTGCCATTGGATCGTTCAACTCCCTTGTTTTCAAAGGGCATTGACGCATGATGACCTTGCAGAAACGTGTCTGTCAACGCGTGCATATGCGTCCGCACTACCCCACCGAATGAGCCCTACTATCGGCTCGCCATGACAGCAGCAGGGAAGCACCAGGTGAGCCGCGCGGAAACCTCTCGTCGAGGCAGTCGACCCGGCCGGGCGGGTATCAGAGACGTGGCCGCCGCCGCGGGGGTCTCCATCACGACCGTCTCCGACGCCCTCAACGGCAAGGGCAGGCTCCCCGACGCCACCCGACGCCATGTCCGCGAAGTAGCCGACCGGCTGGGCTACCGCCCGTCGGCCGCCGCCCGCACACTCCGTACGGGCAAGTCAGGACTCATCGGCCTGACCGTGACGACATACGGGGATGAACCTTTCACCTTCACGGAGTTCGCGTACTTCGCCGAGATGGCACGCGCCGCCACCTCGGCCGCGCTCGCCCGCGGCTACGCCCTCGTGATCCTCCCCGCGACCTCACGTCACGACGTCTGGTCGAACGTCGCCCTAGACGGCACGGTCGTCATCGACCCGTCCGACCAGGACCCGGTCGTCAGCGAGCTGGTCAGACAGGGTCTGCCGGTCGTCTCCGACGGCCGCCCGGCAGGCTCGCTCCCGGTCACCGCCTGGGTCGACAACGACCACGAGGCCGCCGTGATGGGCATCCTCGACCACCTGGCCGACGCCGGCGCCCGCCGGATCGGACTGCTGACGGGCACCACGACGGACACGTACACGCATCTGTCGACCACCGCCTACCTGCGCTGGTGCGAAAGGGTCGGCCAGGACCCGGTGTACGAGGCCTACCCGGCGCACGACCCGTGCGCGGGCGCCGTCGCCGCCGACCGGCTGCTCGCCCGTCCCGACCGGCCCGACGCGGTCTACGGACTGTTCGATCCGAACGGCACGGACCTGCTCGCCGCAGCCCGTCGCTACGGGATGCGCGTACCGGACGACCTGCTTCTGGTGTGCTGCAGCGAGTCCACGGTGTACGCCAACACCGAGCCGCCGGTCACCACGCTCTCCCTGAAGCCCCGCCGCATCGGCACGGCCGTGGTGCAGCTCCTCATCGACGCCATCGAGGGGGTCGAGACGGACCAGCCGGTCGAGCAGGTGATACCGACCGAGTTGATTGTGCGTACCTCGTCCCAGCGACGCCCGCCGCGTACGACGGTCAGCCCGCCCCGGTCGCCCGAGGGCCGGTAGAAACCGGGCGAAGACCTGTGGCAGAAGCCGGACGAGGAGCGGCAGAGGCAGGTCGAGGGACTGCAGCAGCGGGACGAGGGGCTTCAGGAGCAGCTCGAGAGGCGTCAGGAACACGGCGATCGAGCTGCCGAAGCCCGGGCCAATCGGGGCGAAAGCCGCAGTGAACAGGAGTCCTGCTCCGATTCACCACCCCTGGGTCATCACATGGCGCGATCGGCATTCCTATGATGGGCCCACGACACCCACGGGCCGCTGCGACCAGGCAGTCCGATGCGGTGCAGCTGCGGCGCGATGGTGGAGGGGTCTGATGACTCAGGGGGCCGGTCAGGGACCCGAGATGGAGCGGACGGCGACGTTGCGCGACTTCCGGGTGCCCGCTTACGTGCACGAGACCGGTCCGTACGTCCACAGCATGCACCCGGGCGAGGTCGCCCCGCCCCTCGACGAGACGTACCCGGAGGGGTACACGCCCACGCAGCGCGACCTGCCCGTGATCAATCGTGGCGACACGGTCCAGGTGCACGTCGACCCCGCCGCCATGCCGGTCCCGGACTCGACGGCAGGTGCCGGCCCGCTGTTCGTGGTCGGCGACGTGCACGGCTATCTCGACGAGCTGATGGCCGCACTCCAGGAGCAGGGCCTCATCGACTCGGCGGGGAACTGGTCCGCGGGCACCGCCCGGCTGTGGTTCCTCGGCGACTTCACCGACCGCGGCCCGGACGGCATCGGCGTCATCGACCTCGTGATGCGGCTGTCCGCGGAGGCGGCAGCGGCCGGCGGCTACTGCAAGGCCCTGATGGGCAACCACGAACTGCTGCTCATCGGCGCCAAGCGATTCGGCGACACCCCCGTCAACTCCGGCGCGGGCACCGCCACCTTCCAGGCAGCCTGGCTCCTCAACGGCGGCCAGAAGACCGACATGGACCGTCTCCAGGATCACCATCTGCAATGGATGTCGCGGCTGGACGCCATGGAAGAGGTCGACGGGCATCTGCTCGTCCACTCGGACACCACCGCCTATCTCGACTACGGCGACTCGATCGAGGCGGTCAACGACACGGTCCGCGAGACGCTCACGCGCAATGACGCCGACGAAGTCTGGGATCTCTTCCGCAAGTTCACCAAGCGCTTCTCCTTCCGCGACGAGGGCGGCGCCGACCATGTGCGTTCCCTGCTCGATACGTACGGCGGCACCCGCATCGTTCACGGTCACAGCCCCATTCCTTACCTGACGGGGGAGGTCGGCTCCGAGGACGGCGAGGACAACACCGGGCCCTTGATCGAGGGTCCGCACCTCTACGCCGAGGGTCTCGCCATCGCCATGGACGGCGGCGTGACCATGGCCGGAAAGCTGCTGGTCCAGCAACTTCCCCTGGATATCTGACCGTTCACGGGGCAGGCGTCGCTCAAGGCGGGGTGACAGAAGAGGGCCCAGGCCAGGGCCCAATTTTGGCAAACCCCCTGTCACCGTGTGCCGTGACCGCTCTACCATCGGCTTATCCGTAGCAGGCTCCCCTCCGTTTCTGCCCGACGGCTCGTTGGCATGCGAGCCCCAAGCCCTACGGAGCATCGGGGGATGCACATGAACAGCGTTCCGCAGCACCTGCTGAGCGAGGACCGCCAGGAATACGAGCGGATCCTCGATGAGGCGCTGCGCTCCGCCCCACACCGCCCGGAACTGGCCGCTGTCGGTCAGCGGCTCAACCCCGAACAGCTGCGCACCATGGCGCTCAACGCCACCGCTCTGATCACGGCGGCCGCGGCGACCGAGTACCAGCACTACGTGAAGGTCCGCGAGGAACTGCGCCAGCCGGCGCCGTCCACCCCGTCCTCCAACCGCGAGTCCGGCTCCTCCGAGTCGGGCTCGGGCGCGATGGGGCTCGCCACGGCCATGGGAGAAGTCGCCGAGACCGCCGGCCCGGGCGTCATAGCCGTGCTCGCGGTCCTGGCACCCGTCCTCGCCGGCACCGCCGCGGCGATCTTCCTGCTCGTCGGCTACATCCTGAAGATGTTCGACCCCGAGCCGGCGTTCGCCCAGACGATGCTCACCACCGGGTGGGTGTTCGGCGCCGTGGCAGCGGCCGCCATCCTGGTCGCCGCCGTCGGACTCCTGCTCACCGCCCTGCAGAACCGGCCGGCGTTCGACGGCGGCCCGTACGGCGAACTGAGCGAGGAGGTCGCCCGGGCCAGGGAAGTCTGGCGCGAGGCCCTGCTGGAGCGCGGCGTCCTGCCTTTCCTGCGGGAGGCACTCGCCGACCCCGGCACGGCGACGGCCCTGCACCGCACACCACCGTCGACACCGGCCGGCCGCATCCCGAACCTCGGCTACGGCCGCCCGGGTTTCAGCAGCCCGGACGACGGCGCCTCCCGGGGCTCACGGCCGAGCTTCAGCAGCCCGGACTACACGAGCCCGGACTTCGGAGGCCCGGAACACCAGCCGGACTAGCACCTCGGCTTGCGCCCCGCCGCAGGAGAGCCCCACGTTGGGTCCCTCCTTCACGACGGCACCCCGGGGAGACCTCCCCGGGGAGGCGCAAGCCGAACACCGGGGCGTGGCGCCCCGGGTCAGGACGTCGACGTCAGTCCGCGAGCGGCAGGTACACCCGGTTCCCCGCCGCTGCGAACTCCTTCGACTTCTGAGCCATGCCCTCTTCGATCTCCTCCTTGGACCCGCCATGTGCGCGGCGGATGTCGTGGGAGATCTTCATCGAGCAGAACTTCGGCCCGCACATGGAGCAGAAGTGAGCCGTCTTGGCGGGCTCGGCCGGAAGGGTCTCGTCGTGGAACTCCCGTGCCGTGTCCGGGTCGAGGGCCAGGTTGAACTGGTCCTCCCACCGGAACTCGAAGCGGGCGTCGGACAGCGCGTCGTCCCACTCCTGCGCCCCGGGGTGCCCCTTGGCAAGGTCGGCCGCATGGGCGGCGATCTTGTAGGTGATGACCCCGGTCTTGACGTCATCACGGTTGGGCAGGCCCAGGTGCTCCTTGGGCGTGACGTAGCAGAGCATCGCCGTGCCCCACCAGGCGATCATCGCGGCGCCGATACCGGAGGTGATGTGGTCGTACGCGGGCGCGACGTCGGTGGTCAGCGGGCCGAGCGTATAGAACGGAGCTTCATCGCAGATCTCCTGCTGAAGGTCGATGTTCTCCTTGATCTTGTGCATCGGGACGTGTCCCGGGCCCTCGATCATGGTCTGTACGTTGAAACGCTTGGCGATCGTGTTGAGTTCCCCGAGCGTCCTCAACTCCGCGAACTGCGCCTCGTCGTTGGCGTCCGCGATCGAGCCGGGCCGCAGGCCGTCGCCCAGCGAGTACGTGACGTCGTAGGCGGCGAGAATCTCGCAGAGCTCCTCGAAGTTCTCGTACAGGAAGCTCTCCTTGTGGTGCGCCAGGCACCACGCCGCCATGATCGAGCCGCCGCGCGAGACGATGCCGGTCTTGCGGTTGGCCGTCAACGGTACGAAGGGCAGCCGGACGCCCGCGTGGACCGTCATGTAGTCCACGCCCTGCTCGGCCTGTTCGATGACCGTGTCCTTGTAGATCTCCCAGGTCAGCTCCTCCGCCCGGCCGTCGACCTTCTCCAGCGCCTGGTAGAGCGGCACCGTGCCGATGGGGACGGGGGAGTTGCGCAGCACCCACTCACGGGTGGTGTGGATGTTGCGGCCGGTCGACAGGTCCATGACCGTGTCGGCGCCCCAGCGGGTCGCCCAGGTCATCTTCTCGACCTCCTCCTCGATGGAGGAGGTGACCGCGGAGTTGCCGATGTTGGCGTTGACCTTCACCAGGAACCGCTTGCCGATGATCATCGGCTCGATCTCCGGGTGGTTCACGTTGGCCGGCAGCACTGCCCGGCCCGCGGCGATCTCCTCGCGGACCACTTCGGGAGAAAGGTTCTCCCGGAGCGCCACGAACTCCATCTCGGGCGTGACCTCGCCGCGACGCGCGTACGCGAGCTGCGTGACCGCCTCGCCCTCACGGCCGCGACGCGGCTGACGCGGCCGACCCGGGAAGACCGCGTCGAGGTTACGCAGACCGCCGCGAGGCGAGGTGTGCTTGATGCCGTCGTCCTCGGGACGGACGGGACGTCCCGCGTACTCGGCGGTGTCGCCGCGGGCGATGATCCAGTTCTCCCGCAGCGGGGGCAGCCCCCTGCGGACGTCGGTGTCGGCGAGCGGATCGGTGTACGGGCCCGAGGTGTCGTACAGCGTGACCGACTGCCCGTTGGTGAGGTGCACCTGGCGGACCGGCACCCGCAGATCGGGGCGTGAACCCTCGACATACGCCTTGTGCCAGCCGATGGACTTCCCGGCCTCCTCGGACTTCTCGTCCTGAACGGAGGCAGGCGTGCGCGCGTCCTTGATGGTCATGAGACCTACTCCCTACGCCGGCATTACCCGGTAACAGGTTCGGCGGTCGACGCAGCGGTATCCGTCTGCCGACGTTTCGTGTGAAACATCACTCGCGATGGGTGATGTTTCATGTGAAACATCGCTGGGACGGAGGTCAGCGCCCTCTCAGCCCGGTGCTCCGAGCTCCCGCGTGTACAAAGGTGGCACCACGCTAGCGTCAATTCGGGCGCGGTGAACAGGGGGCCCCAATCGTTCTTGCGATGATCGGGCGGTGACCACGACGCATGAGCCTCCCTACCCACCGCCCGATCCGCCCCGCGGCTCCGGCTCCGGAAACGGCCCCAGAATCGGCCCCGGACTCGGCCCCGCGCGGGGTAACGGCCGTACAGGCGGCCTGGGTTCGGAGGTTCGCGGGGGGAGATACGGCGGTGGTTACGGCCGTGGTCCCGGAGGCGGACACGACGATCAGGAGACTGGGAACGGGGGCTGGCACGAGCACGACCCCGGATCCGGAGGGATGCAGGATCGCGGGCGCGGGGTCGGCGGCGGGCAGGGGCGCAGGCCCGGTCCCGGCGGTTTTCACGAGCGCGGTCCCGAATCCGGCGGCCCACAGGCGCCGGTTCCCGGCCCGGGTGACGGGCACGGTCACGGCTCCGGGGGCAGTCGTGGGCATGGTCCTGGATCCGGAGGCGGTCGTGGGCACGGTTCCGGATCAGGGGGCCGGCGTGGCGGTGATGACGGTGGCGAGCACGGGCACGGACACTCGCACAGTCACGCCCACGGTCCGGCGGCTCCCGTCTCCCGGCATCTGCGCAAGGTCATCGCGGCAGTCCTGATCCCGTTCGCCGCGGCGGTGGTGGTGGGGCTCGCGGTGCTGTGGCCGGGCGGAGCCCCGCCGCACGAGCGCACCGGGGTCGGCTTCGACCGGCAGACACAGCAGGCCACGGTCACCAAGGTGGTCGAGGTGAGCTGCAAGGAGGTGGGGGCCTCGGGGGTGCCTCCGACCGGCGACACCTCCACGGCCGAGGGGTCCTCCGCCGCGCAGCAGGACAGCGGCACCTGCAAGAAGGCGACGATCCGCGTCGACGGTGGCAAGGACAAGGGCCGTACGTTCACGGAGATCGTGCAGCCCGACCAGTCACGGCAGTTGCACGAGGGCCAGGAGGTCGTGGTCGCCTACGAGCCCTCCGCACCCAAGGACCTGCAGTACTCGGTCACCGACGTGAACCGGCGCGTCCCGTTGACCGTGCTCGCCGGCATCTTCGCAATCGCCGTCGTGGTCGTCGGGCGGTTGCGGGGTCTCATGGCACTGATCTCGCTGGCCATCAGCTTCGCCGTGCTCAACTTCTTCATCCTCCCCGCGATCCTCCAGGGCTCGAACCCGCTGGTCGTCGCGGTGGTCGGGTCGAGCGCCATCATGCTGATCGCCCTCTACCTGTGTCACGGCCTGTCGGCCCGTACATCGGTGGCGGTGCTCGGCACGCTGATCTCGCTGCTGCTGATCGGCATCCTCGGGTCGGTGTTCATCGACTGGGCCGCGCTCACCGGCAACACCGACGACAACACGGGCCTCATCCACGGGCTGTATCCGTCGATCGACATGAGCGGTCTGCTGCTCGCGGGCATCATCATCGGTTCGCTCGGTGTCCTCGACGACGTGACGGTCACCCAGACATCCGCGGTCTGGGAGCTGCACGAGGCCAACCCGGCGATGGGCTGGCGTGGGCTGTACCGGGCGGGCATCCGCATCGGCCGGGACCACATCGCGTCCGTCGTCAACACCCTCGTCCTCGCTTACGCGGGTGCCGCGCTGCCGTTGCTGCTGCTCTTCTCGATCGCGCAGAGCGGCGTGGGGACGGTGGCCAACAGTGAGTTGGTGGCGGAGGAGATCGTGCGCACCCTGGTGGGCTCCATCGGCCTGGTCGCCTCGGTGCCCGTCACCACAGCCCTCGCGGCCCTGGTGGTCTCGGCCGACCGGCCGGAGAAGGGGGCGGTGCCGGCGGGTGCTCAGCCGGTCCCGGCAGGCGGGGCACCGATCTCGACGGGCGTACAGCCGGCTTCGGGGCGCGGCGGGCGGGGGCGTCGGCGGAAGCGGTGAGGTCGGGGAAGTGGGGGCGCCAGGGAAGTGGGGGGCGTCGGGGAAGCCGGGGCGTCCGCCGAACGCAGTGACGTCGGCGGAAGGAGTGGCGGGCACGGTTCTCCAACCGCGCGCGTCCTGGGCGCCGAACCCGCACCCGAACCTGAACCCGCACCCGAACCCGAACCCGCACCCGTGCGCCTACGGCCTTGCAGCTCCGGCGTCATGAGGAGCTCGCCGACAGGGAAGCGCTCCCATGCGCGCCGGGAGCGCCCGGCGAAGCGTTACGCCACCCCTGCGCAGCCGTAAGCCTCAGCCCGCGCTCTGCTCCTCCGCGAGGATGCGGTCCAGGGCCTCGTCGAGATGGGCGTCGAAGTCGGCAAGCGCGCCCTCCTGTCCGAGCGGCACCAGCTTGTCGGTGCGGTCGAGAAAGGCCACCAGAGGCGCCACGGAGGAGCGGAAGAGCGCCTGGTCGGTACCGACCTGAAGCCGGATCAGGACGTCGCCGAGAGTCTCGGTGCCGGCCGGAGAGACCCGTACATCTCCCTCCCCACAGGGCCGTCCCACCCCGTCGACCAGCAGTTCCCGGCCGAATGCCCAGGTCACGGGGGCATCGCCGGGCAGGTGGAAGGTCAGCCGTACGGCATAGGGATCACAGGTCTCGTAGCGCAACTCCACCGGGATGCGGAAGGAGAGCTCCTCGGACACGAGAAAGCTCATCATGACCTCTGCCTCTACGGACTCGCGCATCGCCCTACCCCGTCGTTTGCAGTCGACTGGCCGGGAACGGACCCCGACACTGGTGGAATCTTGCTGAACGTACACGAGAGATCACAAGGAGTGAGTTTTCAGATACTGATAGAGATCGAGAGTGACCCCAGGAGCCGCCCGACCTCTTCCTGCAGTTGCAGCACCGCCGACAGCAGCCGGTCGGCCTGGTGGGCGGGCAGCGAAATGGCCATCGTCGCGGCCGTGGTGCCCACCGTGATGGGGATGGCCGCGCACACCGTGCCCAGCGCGTATTCCTGACGCTCGGTCACCGGATCCATCCGCCGGGTCCGTTCGAGTCGTCGCAGCAGGGAGCGGGTATCGCGCACGGTGTAGGGGGTGATGGACTCCACGGGATGGCGGTCCAGATGATCACGGCGAGCGTCCTCGTCCAGCTGGGAGAGCAGGCACTGGCCGATGGCGTGCGCGTGGCCCGTCTCCCGGAAGTCGGCCCATTCCTCGACCGCCGGATTGCCCGGGGTGTCGGAGACGCACATGACCTCGATCTCGCCGTCGCGGTACTGGGCGAAGTAAACCGGGACACCAATGGCGTCACGCCATTGAGCGAGCGCGTCGGCAACCGTGCTGCGACGTTTCTGCTCGGCTGCGCTGCTGCTGAGCCGTACGGCCGCCTCGCCGAGGAAGAACAGCCCTTTGTCACGGCGCAGATAGCCCTCGTGCACCAGCGTGCGCAGCAAGTGGTAGGCGGTGGGCAGGGCCAGGCCCGCCTCACGGGCGAGTTGCTTGGCCGGGGCGCCGTATTCATGCTCGGCGACACATTCCAGCAGGCGCATCGCGCGCTGGACGGATCCGATGAGCGTCGCGGACTGCGACTGCTCGGCGGAGGCCGGGGCGGCCTGCTGCGGGACCTGAGGGACGCATGAGCGCGGCTGTTCGAGGGGTGTCTGGGGTTCTGAGGGTGCGGTGTCGACCGTGGCCAAGGGTTACTCCCGAAGCGCGAGGGGGGAGCCCGTGCTGGGGAACACGGGGGGTGCACGCCGCTCGCGGGGTCGCCCCCGCGTCGATTTCCGGACTCTATTGGCCCGTCACCGCTCGGAGACGCCCTGCTCGGAAAACTTCCCTCGCCCGAGGGAACCGGCGATTCCTGTTACCGCCCACCGGTCCCCACGGCCCCCACGGCCCTCACCAGTCGCTGCGCGACGAGGAGCTCGACGTGAACTTCCGTACGACGTAGATCAGTCCGCCGACCAGTGCCACGAAGACCAGCACCTTGAAGAGCAGTCCGATGACGAATCCCACAACGCTGGCTATCAGCCCACCGAACACCACCAGAGCGATGACCGGCACCGCGATCCACTTCACCCACCACGGCAGTCCTGCGAAGATCTCACGCATCGCCCTCGTCCTTACCTCTCCGCCCGTTACTGTGCCGGGTCCTGATCCTTCGAATCTGCTGATTCCTGCACTCGATGCTAGGTCCGGCAGGTGCCCAGCGGGCGTCGCGCAGCCCTTGTCCTCCCCTGATCGATCCCCTAGGGAACCCTGAGGCCAAAGGTCAGCTTTCGGGCGGAGAGAACACCACGAGCACCCTCAGGTCCTCGCTGATGTGGTGGAACTTGTGGGCCACCCCGGCCGGCACGTACACCACACTGCCGCGCGCCACATGTGTGGTCTCCATGCCGACGGTGATCTGAGCACGGCCGCTCACAACGAAGTAGACCTCGTCCTGGTTGTGCGGCTTCTGTGGATCGTGGGCACCGGCGTCGAGCGCGTAGAGACCGACCGACATGTTCCGCTCCCGCAGAAACTGCAGGTAAGCGCCCTCGTTGGCGGCGCGCTCCGCCTCCAGTTCATCCAGCCGGAATGCCTTCATCGCTCTCGTCCGCCCTTGTCCCGGTGCTCGTGACCGATCTCGTCTGCCACGATCAGACTTATGAAGAATTTCGTAGTCAAGACGATCGCCAACGCGGGTGCCCTGGCGGTCGCCGTATGGCTGATAGACAAGATCACCCTCACCGGTGACAGCACGGGCAAGAAGATCGGCACCCTGCTCATCGTCGCGCTGATCTTCGGCCTGGTGAACTTCGTCGTCAAGCCGATCGTGAAGTTGCTGAGCCTCCCGCTGCTCATCCTGACGCTCGGCCTGTTCACCCTGATCGTCAACGCGCTGATGCTGCTGCTGACCTCGTGGCTCGCCGACAAGGTCGACCTGAGCTTCCACGTCGAGGGCTTCTGGACGGCCGTCCTCGGCGGCCTGATCATCTCGATCGTCTCCTGGGCGCTCAACGTCGTCCTGCCCGACGGGGACTGAGTATCCGATGACCTACCGCGTCTGCTTCGTCTGCACCGGCAACATCTGCCGCTCCCCGATGGCCGAGTCCGTCTTCCGCGCGCGCGTGGCGGAGGCCGGGCTCGACGACCTGGTCGAGGCCGACAGCGCCGGCACGGGCGGCTGGCACGAGGGCGACCCGGCCGACCCGCGCACCGTCTCCGTCCTGGAGGAGCACGGCTACGACAGCGGTCACACGGCCCGCCAGTTCCAGCCGTCCTGGTTCGCACGGCTCGACCTCGTCATCGCTCTCGACGCCGGCCACCTCAAGGCCCTGCGCCGCCTGGCGCCCACACCGCAGGACGTGGCGAAGGTGCGCCTGCTGCGCTCCTACGACCCCGCTGCCGACGACGACCTCGACGTTCCGGACCCGTACTACGGGGCCGTGGACGGCTTCGAGGAGTGCCTTGAGATGGTGGAGGCGGCAAGTACGGGCCTCCTCACGGCGGTCCGCGAACAGGTGGAGGGACAACCGGTATGAGCAGTACGGATCCTCAAGGGCTGCCTTCCGAAGGGCTGCCTTCCGACGGAGACGGCACGCGCGCGGTGCGAGCCGGGCTGCCCGAGCCGGTCGCGTACGAGCCGACCCTGCCCGGCCCCGTGTTCGCCGCCCACTTCCACCTGCCGGGCGAGCCGACGGGACCGTACACCTACGGCCGCGACGAGAACCCCACCTGGACCCATCTGGAGCGCGCCATCGGCAGCCTGGAGGCGCCGGGGGAGGACGGCGTCGAGACGCTGGTCTTCGCGTCGGGCATGGCCGCCACCTCGTCGGTGCTCTTCTCCCAGCTGCGGGCCGGAGACGCGGTCGTCCTGCCCAGCGACGGCTACCAGGCGCTGCCCCTGGCGCGCGCGCAGCTGGAGGCATTCGGCATCGAGGTGCGCACGGCACCGACCGGCGGGGACGCCCAGCTCGGTGTCCTGGACGGCGCCAAGCTGCTGTGGATCGAGACTCCGTCGAACCCCGGCCTCGACGTGTGTGACATCCGGCGGCTCGTCGAAGCGGCACACGCGCGTGGCGCCCTCGTCGCCGTCGACAACACGCTCGCGACGCCGCTCGGGCAGCGCCCGCTGGAGCTCGGCGCCGACTTCTCGGTGGCCAGCGGCACCAAGCAGCTGACGGGACATGGCGACATCCTGCTGGGATACGTCAGCGGCCGCGACGCCGGGGCCATGGCCGCCGTACGGCGCTGGCGCAAGATCGTCGGGGCGATTCCGGGGCCCATGGAAGCCTGGCTCGCGCACCGTTCACTCGCCACGCTCCAGCTGCGCGTGGACCGGCAGAACGCCACCGCCCTGGCCGTCGCCGAGGCGCTGCAGGACTGGCCGGAGGAGCTCGGCGTGCGCTATCCCGGGCTGCCGCGCGACCCCTCGTACAAGATCGCCTCGCAGCAGATGCGGCGCTACGGGTGCGTGGTGTCCTTCACGCTGCCCACGCGCGCGCGTGCCGAGCGTTTCCTGGACGCGCTGCGGCTCGTCGACGACGCGACCAGCTTCGGCGGAGTTCGCTCCACGGCCGAACGGCGCGGACGCTGGGGCGGCGACGCCGTGCCGGAGGGCTTCATCCGTATGTCCGTCGGCGCCGAGGATCCCGAGGATCTGGTGGCGGATGTGCTGCGTGCACTGGACGAATCGGCATAGTGACCTGGTCCGCCGGTGCGGCGATCGGTGCCCAAAAACGTGAAACGGGCGGTCCGAGCCTCCCCCCTCGTGGCTCGGACCGCCCTCGGTTCTGCGCGCGAAGAACCGCGCGAACAAGGCTAGTTGACTCTCTGTCAGTGTCCAATCACAGTAGCGACAGCGACCTATCGACTTATTTATAGTTGGGCCCTGCCCTGGGGGTGGAGAGAAGGGCGGGGAAGGGGAGGGTGTGGCATGGATCTGGCCTTGTTGCGCACTTTTGTGACCGTGCACCGGGCTGGTTCCTTCACCCGCGCCGCGGCCCTGCTCGGACTGTCGCAGCCGGCCGTGACCTCGCAGATCCGCACCCTGGAACGGCAGTTGGGACGCCCTCTCTTCCTGCGCCAGGCCCGCGGAGTGACGCCCACGACCATCGGTGACGAGCTCGCCCACAAGGCCGCACCTCATCTCGATGCCCTGGTGGAGATCACCGAGACCGGCCTCGACGACGAGTCCTCCTTACGATCCCTGCACCTCGCCGGCCCTCCCGAGTTCACCGCCGAGCGGGCCCTCCCCGCGCTCACCGAGCTGACCGGCGAGGAGGGCCAGGGCTTCGCTCTGCGCGCGTCCTTCGGCAACGCCGAGGAGACCCTGGAGGGGCTGGCTGCCGGACATCATGATCTGGCCATCAGTACGGCCCGTCCGCGCGGCGGTCTGCTCACGGCGACTGCGCTCTGCGACGAGGTGCACGTGCTTGTCGCCGCGCCTCAATGGATCGACCGGATCGGTTCGGGGCAGCTGCGCCACAAGGGAGCGCACGCGCTGGAGGACGTCCCGGTGGTGGAGGTGCACGAGTCCCTGCCCTTCGTCTCCCGCTACTGGGCCGCGGTCTACGACTCCCGTCCCGCCGCCCCGGGCACCGTGATCGTCCCCGACCTTCGCGCGGTCCTCGCCTGTGCGGTCGCGGGGGCAGGGCTGGCGGTGTTGCCTCGCTATCTGTGTGCGGCCGCCCTGGAGCGCGGCGGCGTCGTCGCCCTGCACGATCCGCCGGTGCCACCGCTGCGGACGTACTTCCTGGTGGTCCGTACCGGCACACTGGCGATGCCCCATATCGCGCGGGCCCATGAGTGGCTGCTGCGGGCGGCTTGTGACTGGGCCTGAGCCGGGCATTCAGGGCGCATCCGGGGCAGATCCGAGACCCTCACAGGATGAGCTCGGCCAGTGACGTTTCGCGATGTTTCACGTGGAACCAGCCGGGCCACATTTCTCCCATGACCGTCCGACCTGTGGTCAAGCGCACCGCCCGCGCCGTTCTGCTGGACGGCGACGACCTGATCCTGATCAAGCGCACCAAGCCCGGCCTCGATCCCTACTGGCTCACACCCGGTGGCGGAGTCGAGCCCACGGACGCGACCGTCGTCGACGCCCTGCACCGTGAGGTGTACGAGGAGCTCGGCGCCAAGATCGTCGACGTCGTGCCCTGCTTCGTCGACACCGTCGAGCACATCGGCGAGGACGGCGGAGCGACCGGAGTGAAGGTGCAGCACTTCTTCGTGTGCCGCCTGGAGTCCATGGACACGTCCTTGCGGCACGGGCCCGAAGTGGACGAACCCGTCGGTGAGTACGAGATCGTGCGCGTGCCGTTCACCCGGGTCGGGATCGCTTCCGTCCACCTCGTTCCGCTGTCCCTGCGGCACTACCTCGACGGGAACATCGAAGGCGTCCGGGCCATGCACGCCCCGGATCTGGGCTGACCCGACGGCGGACCTCGGCCGCGGCGATCTTGTCAGTCTCCGGCGGTGACGAGTTCCTCCACGGAGTCATGCCGTATGCGCTCAAACGGCATGCCGATGTTCCTCAGTGCGTCGACACCGCTGCGGATCATGCCGGGCGGTCCGGAGACAAAGGCGTCGTACTCGGTCCAGGGCCCGTACTCGCGTATGGCTTCGGGAAGCTGGAGCAGTCCATGCCGGTCCACCACCGGGCGGACATGCAGCCAGGGGTGGGACTGCTGAAGCCGGAGCATCGTGTCGATGTCGTACAGGTCCTGGTTGGTGCGGGCGCCGTAGAAGACCTCGACCGGTCGCCGCTCGCCGTGCTCGGCGACGTCCTCGACCAGTGCCTTGATGGGCGCTATGCCGGTGCCTCCGCCCACGCAGAGCAGTCCGCTCTCGGTGGTGTGGTCCACGGTCATCGAACCGGCCGGCGGACCGAGCCGGATGATGTCTCCCGGCCGGGCGCGGTGCACCAGCGCGTTGGAGACCCAGCCCGCGGGCACGGCCTTCACATGGAACGTCAGCAGGCCGTCCGAGCGGGGCGCCGAGGCGAACGAGTAGTGCCGCCAGATCCTGGGCCACCAGGGCGTCTCCACGCTCGTGTACTGCCCGGCGAGGAAGGGGTAGGGCTGGTCGGGCCGGACGGTGAGGACCGCGACGTCCGAGGTTCTGAGGTCGTGCGAGACGACCTCCGCGTACCACCAGGCGGGGGCGCGCAGTTCGTCCGCTGCCGCCGCGTCGATCATGACCTGCGAGATCGTCGTGTACGCCCGGACCCAGGCGGCCTCCATCTCGCCGTCCCAGATGCCCGCTGCGTACTTGCTCAGCGAGCCGATGAGGCACTCGCCGACGGCCGGATAGTGCTCGGGCCGGGTGCCGTACTTGCGGTGTCCTCGGCCCAGGTTCTGCAGGTAGTCGACGAGGACTGGAGTGTTGTCGATGTGCTCGGCCGCAGTGAGCAGCGCCTTCAGCAGCCGGTCCCGCTGGGTGTCCATCGCGGCCGGGAAGAGGGAACGCAGATCGGGGTGGCGTACGAAGAGCAGCGCGTAGAAGTAGGAGGTGACCTTGTCGGCCACGGGGCCGACCTCTGCCATGGTCCGGCGGATCAGTACGGCGTCCGGGGAGACCGGTTGGGCCGGGGCGGGGCGCTGCGTCGGCACGCGCAGTTGAGGGGAGGGCGACGCGAGAGGGGCGGGGCCCGGTGACTCCGGACGTGCTGCGGTGGCTTGAGGGGACGCTTGTGGGGGCTGAGCGGCCTGCATCTCCGGACGTGCTGCGGTGGCTTGGGCGGAGGCTTGTGGGGCCTGAGCGGAGACTTGCGGGGCTTGGCCTGAGTACGAGGTGTGGGCGGGCGTCGACTGGGTGGGCCGTATGTGATGCGGTGCGGTCATGTCGGGGGTCGATATCGCCGCTGGTGCCCCTTGCTCCGCGTATGGGCGGCCGACGGGGCCCGGTGCGGCGGGATCTGAGCCGACGTCCGCGGGGATGGGCCCCGGCGGATGAGTCGTCGCGCTGGGCTGTGGCGGGCCGGCCGTCGCGGTGGGCTGCGTGGTGTTCTGGGGCGGAGGGGCCGAGGCGTCGCCGGCTGCCGTACGGCCCACCGGGCGCATCGCCGCCAAGCGGCTGCCCTCTGCCGCCTCCTGTTCGCCGCCCGGAGAGGTCTCCGGCTGCTTGCGCGGCGTGAACCAGCCGCTCCCGCCGCCGGAAGTGCCGTTGTCGGCCGACGTGGTGGTCGGAGCGTCCATGGTGTGCCTCGCCTCGAACATCTTTCGGTCGGTCTGCGCACTTCCTCTATGGAAGGTGCCTGCTTCCCCCGCGACGGCTTGCTTCTCCCCGTTCGTCGCCACAACCAATACGGCCACATTCAATCCGTATTCACACTCGGTACGGACAAGTAAGGCGAGAGTGTGACATTGGCCGCAGTACTCTCACCGCAGCATCCCACTGCGTGTGGGCGCCCAGGCCGCATAACCGCGAATGCGGGTCTTCGATCTCTCCGTCCCGTTACGCTGCATTGCCTTGCGCTCGGTCCGCGTCGACAGTCCGCATCACGGCTCGGACACGAACCGGAGTCGACCATACCGGCCGCTGCCCCGATCACAAGTCCCCCCTTGCTCCCTCACGAATTGGGCGAGGGCACGAACAAGCGATTCCTTCAATTACCGCCTGCTGCGCACCAATTCGTAGGCTTCCCACAGATCCATCCGCATGTAGGAGCGGTTCGCGAGTCCGGGCAGATGGCGGCCTGCGTTGAATGCTCTCCCGGCGCACTTCATGGACCCTCGCCGTTCGTCCATGTTTCACGTGAAACACCCAGCGCCTATCGGCGGGCCGTGCGGCGGACCATGACATGGCCAAAAGCTCGTACGTCTCACCGGAAACGGCTGGACGACCAGGGCAGTTGTCAGACAGCCTGACCTGCGTGCCGACTCCTTCCCTCGCCGCTCTGCCCATTCGCCGTCTGACGCCTCGCGATCTCACCGCCTGCGCTGACTTGTCCGAGAATCGGGGCTGGCCCCGTGAGGAACACAAGTGGCAGTTCCTTCTGACAGCCGGGAAGGGCTACGGGATCGACGACCCCGACGGCGGGCTTGTCAGCGCCTGTGTCGTCACGGACTACGGACCGCGGGACCGCCCCGATCTGGGGGCCATCGGCATGGTCCTGGTCGCCGAGCGTCATGCACGCCAGGGCATCGGGCGCCGGCTCATGCGGCACGTCGTCTCCGCGATGGGCACGACACCGCTGACGCTGCACGCGACGCCGAACGGCCAAGCGCTCTACGAGGAACTCGGCTTCAAGGTCACTGGCCGGGCGGAGATGCTGCGCGGTCGATTCAGGGCCGGCGCCTCGGTGCCATCGGCGGTCGCCACGCGCGCGGCCACCGCCGAGGACCTCAGCGCAATCGTCCGGCTCGACGAGGAGGTGTTCGGCGCGGATCGCACGCACATCATCACGCGGCTCCCCGCCTTCACCGACCGGTTGCGCATCGCCGAGGAGAACGGCCGGATCATCGGATACGCGGGTACCTGGCCCAACATGGACACACAGGTCGTGGGCCCACTGATCGCCCGCGACACGGAGACTGCGAAGGCACTCATCGCCTCCCTCGCCGCCCACACCGACCGTCCGCTGCGCACTGACATCGACGTACGCCATGAGGAACTGCTCGCCTGGGCGAAGGAGCACGGTCTGGTGTCCGTCGCCTTCAACTCGGTGATGACGTACGGCATCTCGGAACTGCCGGGTGACTGGACCCGGCGGTTCGCGCCGGTGACGGTGGCGGCGGGCTGAGGTAGCCGGCTGCCGGCCGAGGAGCTGTGGGCTGGGGCGGTCATGGAACACGCCGGTCCCCGTCGGGAACCGGCGTGTTCTTGTTGCTGGGGTGCTTTGACAGCGTCCCCCGTTGCTGCGGTGTGCCGTCAGACAAGTCCCTCGATCGCGGCCGTCGCGAACTGGTGGTCCTGCTCGGGCGCACCGCCGCCCACGCCAATGGCACCGATCAGCCGGCCGTCCCGATGGATCGGGACGCCGCCCGCGATGAACAGCAGCGGCCGGTCCAGCGCGGTCGGCAGGGTGTGGAACAGGCCACCCGGCTGTACGGCCTCGACGAGATCGGCGGTGGGGGCGTTGAGCTGGAGTGCCGTGTAGGCCTTGCGGGTGCTGGTCTCCCCGGCGATCAGCACGGCTCGGTCGTCCCGCCGGAACGCGAGCAGGTGGCCTCCGGCGTCGAGGACGGTGACGCTGACGGTCACTCCGGCGGCTTCGGCGGCCCGGTGGGCGGTGGCGACGAGGAGGTCGGCGTCCTGGGTGGTCAGGGGCGCAACGGCGGTGTTGGTGTTCATGGGGGCGTTCTCCTTGATGTGTGGTGCAAAGGTGTGGAACTGAGGTCTTGGTGTGGGCGGTCACGGAGCCGTGTGTGCGGGGGCGGCCCTGACCCCGCTGACGGGTCGGCTCAGTGGTGTCGGCTCAGTGGTGTACGACGGCTCGCTGCTCGGCGGGCGCGGCGCTTGTGACGACGGTGCCTACGGCTGTTGCGTCGCGGCGCTCCAGGGCGGCCGAGAGGAACGCGAGCAGCAGGGCGACCGCGGCGAGGGCGGCGCCCACCCAGTTGGGGGACGTGTAGCCGTAGCCGGCCGCGATGACCATGCCACCGAGCCAGGCGGCGAGGGCGTTGCCGAGGTTGAAGGCGCCGATGTTCACGGCCGAGGCCAGAGTCGGGGCGCCCTGCGCCTGGTCCAGGACGCGCTTCTGCAGCGGCGGGACCGTGGCGAAGCCCAAGGCGCCGATCAGCGCGATGGTGATGGCCGCGAAGACCTTGTTCTGCGCCGTGAGCGTGAAGAGCGCGAGCACGACGGCGAGGGCGCCCAGGGAGACGTACAGCATGGGCATCAGCGCGCGGTCGGCGTACTTGCCGCCGATCAGGTTGCCGCCGACCATGCCGAGTCCGAAGAGGACCAGCAGCCAGGTGACGGAGCCGTCTGCGAAGCCGGCGACATGGGTCATCATCGGCGCGATGTAGGTGATGGCTGCGAAGACACCGCCGAAACCGAGGACCGTCATCGCCATGGCGAGCAGGACCTGGGCGTTCTTGAACGCCGCCAGCTCATGGCGCAGGTGTACGCCCTGAGGCTTGGGCATGTCGGGGACGAGCTTGGCGATCCCAGCCAGGCCGACCACCCCGAGGGCGGCGACTATGCCGAAAGTGACGCGCCAGCCGGCGGACTGCCCGACGAACGTGCCCAGCGGGACGCCGACGACGTTCGCGACGGTCAGGCCGGTGAACATCATCGCGATGGCCCCGGCCTTCTTGTTCGGGGCGACCAGGTCGGCCGCGACGACCGAGCCGATGCCGAAGAAGGCACCGTGGGCAAGCGAGGCGACCACACGGCCGATCAGCATGACGGAGAAGCTGGGGGCGAGAGCGGACACCACGTTGCCGGCGATGAACAGTCCCATCAGCAGCATCAGCATCCGCTTGCGGGAGACCTTGGTGCCGAGCACGGTCATCAGGGGAGCGCCGAGGACCACGCCGAGCGCGTAGCCGGTCACCAGCAGCCCGGCGGTGGGGATGGTGACCCCGAAGTCACCCGCGACCTCGGGCAGCAAGCCCATGATCACAAACTCGGTCGTGCCGATTCCGAAGGCCCCGATCGCGAGGGCCAGAAGCGCGAGAGGCATGAAGGGGTACACCTTCCAGAAGATTGCAGGAGCGCTTTACGCTTGACGACAATACTTGCAGACGCGTCATACTTGCAAGCGCAGGCTATTGCGATCCTGCTCTACTCTGGCTTCAGCCACTCCGGGACGGAGGAAACGCCATGACAGCGACGGATCCCGCGCTCACCGCGCTCGCCCAGGGCTGGTGCGCGCTCTCCCTGCTGCACGGCAGGATCGAGGCGCACATCGAGCGTGCCCTGCAGAACGGGCACGACCTGAGCGTGCGTGAGTACTCCCTGCTCGACGTGCTCAGCCGCCAGCACAGCGGCGAAGGCGGCCATCTGCAGATGAAGCAGGTCGCCGACGCCGTCGTCCTCAGCCAGAGCGCCACCACCCGGCTCGTCACCCGGCTCGAGGACCGCGGCCTGCTCTCCCGCTACCTCTGCCCCACCGACCGCCGCGGCATCTACACCGACGTCACCGACGCAGGCCTGACACTCCTGAACGAGGCACGGCCCACCAACGACAAAGCGCTGCGCCAGGCCCTCGACGAGGCCGCGACGAACCCCGAGCTGGCCCCGCTGGTCCGGACCGTCGAGACGCTCCGCATCCCCGCCTGAGGGCCCGGCCCGCATAGGGTGCGGGCATGGGAGATCTTGAGATACGAGCCGCCGTCGCCGATGACGTCCCCGCGATCGTCGGCATGCTCGCGGACGATCCGCTGGGTGCACAGCGTGAGTCACCGGACGACCTGGCCCCTTACCTGGAGGCACTGGATCGGCTCAGCGCCGATCGGAACCAGCACCTGGTCGTGGCCGTCCGAGAAGGCCGCGTCATCGGCACGCTACAGCTCACGATCATTCCCGGGCTGTCACGCATGGGCGCGACCCGCTCCATCATCGAAGGTGTGCGCGTCCACGCCGACGAGCGCGGCAGCGGCCTGGGTACGCAGCTCATCGAGTGGGCGGTCGCCGAATCCCGGCGCCAGAACTGCCAATTGGTACAGCTGACCACCGACAAGTCCCGTACCGACGCCCACCGCTTCTATGAGCGGCTCGGCTTCACGGCCTCGCACTTGGGCTTCAAGATCCAGCTGTGACGACGACAGAGCGCCTGTTTCACGTGAAACAGGCGCTCACCCGAACCGTCAGACCGTGCCGATCCCCCGCCATCCGTCCGAATCCACACCGCCGGGCACGGCAGCCCCCTCGTCGTACGGCTGACGCGTGAACACGAACGACCCGAGGTCCAGATGGTCCACGGTCCCGTCGGTGCGTCGTACGGCCCTCAGGAGCTCGCCTGCGTAGTAGCCCTCCAGCCCCGTCCATGTGCCGTCACCGTTGGCTCGGAACCGCGAGCGGCGGCCCTTGCCCGACAGCGGCTCCAAGGAGAGCAGCCCGTCGGCCGTGAGCCGCAGCGCGAAGGCGTGCGTCCCCCAGTACCACTGTCCCGCCAACTCCAGGGGCACTGCGTTGGCCTCGGCCATCGGACGCCACGGCTTGGGGATGCGGGGCTCGGCTTCGGCGACGATCCGGACGAGGTCGGCGGCGACCGTGAACAGCAGCGGGCCCGAGGTGCAGTTGGTCAGCACGATGGCTGCGAGGTCGTCCTCCACGCTGGCAGTGAGGCAGGCAAGGAAGCCCGGCAGGGATCCTGAGTGGCCGATGAAGCTCCTGCCGTCCTGGTGTCGGATCTCCAGACCCAGGCAGTATGCGTACCCACTCGCCACATCCGCCGCCTCCGGCGGAGCCGCCGGCGTCCTCATCTCCCGCAGCGACTCGGCACTCAGCACACGGTCGTCACCCTTGATCAGGAACGCGGCGAATTTCGCCAAGTCGCCTGTCGTCGACCAGAGTTGCCCCGCCGGAGCCATCCGACCGAGCTCTTCGAGGGGCTCGGGAAGCATCACGTCGGCCCAGGGATGGACCGCCCAGCCGCCCGCGTGCGGTGCCTGCGGTCGTGTACTCGTCCGCTCCAGGCCCAGGGGTTCGAGCACTTCACGCCGGAGTACGTCCTCCCACGGAGCGCCGCGCAGTTTCTCGACCAGAGCGCCCAGCAGCGTGTAGCCGGGGTTCGAATAGTGGAAGCGGCGGCCGGACGGATGCAGGAAGGGCCGCTCGCCCAGGACGTCGGAGAGCTCGGGTCGCAGCGATCCAGGGGTCCGCTCCCACCAGGATCCCGGCGTCTCGGCCGCCAGCCCGCTGGTGTGCGCGAGCAGTTCTGCGATGGTTGACTCCCCCGCTGCCGTGCCCGGCAGATGCTTCTCCAGCCGGTCCCCGAGGGCCAGCAGGCCCTCGTCGCGCAGTCGCAGGACGAGAACGGCGGTGAAGGTCTTGGTGATCGAGCCGATCCGGTACTGCACGTTCACGTCCGGCCCGTGCCCGTCCACCGACGTACGCGAGCCATTCCACACCACCCGACCGTCCCGTACGACCGCGGCGACCAGCGAGGGCGTCCGTCCTTCGGCCTGGGCCACTGCGATGCGGTGCAGCAGCGCTCGACGCGTGGCGGGGAGCAGATCTCCGTGAGGTGTCGTCATGGCCCCAGTCCACCCCGTCGACCGCACGGGAGTCGAGCGCATATCCCCGAAGCCCGCCATCCTCGCGGGCAGGCCCGGGTCAGGTCTGTGCCATGTCCACGAATCGTGAGTAGTGGCCCTGGAAGGCGACCGTGATCGTCGCCGTCGGGCCGTTACGGTGCTTGCCCACGATGATGTCCGCCTCGCCCGCGCGGGGCGACTCCTTCTCGTAGGCGTCCTCGCGGTGCAGCAGGATCACCATATCGGCGTCCTGCTCGATGGAGCCGGACTCACGCAGGTCGGACACCATCGGCTTCTTGTCCGTGCGCTGCTCGGGGCCACGGTTGAGCTGTGAGAGCGCGATCACCGGGACCTCGAGCTCCTTGGCCAGGAGCTTGAGGTTACGGGACATGTCCGAGACCTCCTGCTGACGGCTCTCGGAACGCTTCGAACCACCGGCCTGCATCAACTGCAGATAGTCGATGATCACGAGCTTGATGTCGTTGCGCTGCTTCAGCCGACGGCACTTCGCACGGATCTCCATCATCGACAGGTTCGGGGAGTCGTCGATGTAGAGCGGCGCCGCCGAGACTTCGGGCATCCGCCGCGCCAGGCGGGTCCAGTCATCGTCCGTCATGGTGCCGGAACGCATGTGGTGCAGCGCCACGCGCGCCTCGGCAGACAACAGACGCATCGCGATCTCGTTGCGCCCCATTTCCAGAGAGAAGATGACGCTGGGCAGGTTGTGCTTGATCGACGCCGCCCGGGCGAAGTCCAGCGCGAGGGTGGACTTACCCATGGCGGGACGCGCCGCGATGACGACCATCTGGCCCGGGTGCAGGCCGTTGGTGAGCGAGTCGAGGTCCGTGAACCCGGTGGGCACACCCGTCATCTCACCGGTACGGGAGCCGATCGCCTCGATCTCGTCGAGCGCGCCTTCCATGATGTCGCCGAGTGGCAGATAGTCCTCGCTGGTCCGTTGCTCGGTGACCGCGTAGATCTCGGCCTGCGCACGATTGACGATCTCGTCGACGTCGTCGTCGGCCGCGTATCCCATCTGCGTGATGCGGGTGCCGGCCTCGACCAGGCGGCGGAGGACGGCTCGCTCGTGGACGATCTCCGCGTAGTACTCGGCGTTGGCCGCCGTCGGCACCGTCTGGACGAGGGTGTGGAGATAGGAGGCGCCACCAACCTTGTTGATTTCGCCGCGCTTGGTGAGTTCGGCGGCGATGGTGATGGGGTCGGCCGGCTCACCCTTGGCATAGACGTCGAGGATCGCCTGGAAGATCGTCTCGTGGGCGGGCTTGTAGAAGTCGTGGCCCTTGATCACCTCGACGACATCGGCGATGGCGTCCTTGGACAGGAGCATGCCGCCGAGGACTGACTGCTCGGCGTCGAGGTCCTGTGGCGGCACCCGCTCGAAGGCCGAACCGCCGCCGTCCCACTGCCCGTTGTCCCGGCCGCGATCATGCTGCTCGTCGCGTCCTCGGCCGCCGTCGCCCTGTCGGCGGGAGGCAGGCAGACGATCACTGGGACCGCTGTCGGCCCACGGGTCGTCCAAGGGCTCGGAAATGCTCACCGAGCAGCCTCCTCCCGTCCGCCGAGCGGACCTCGCCGTGCCCCTCTGTTCTACGGCACGACACTGACAAATGAGAGGCCCAACTCCGGTCCTGGCACGTCGGTTGTACGGCGGTTTCCCGGGCCGACGGACGGAGTGGGCGCCGCACCACGGTAGGCCTGCGGGCACCGTCAGCCAATCTGGTTATCCACAGGCCATGTGGACGACGGCCCGGATGCTGTGGAGAACTCCACAAAACCTGTGCACGACACGGTGGACAGCCCTGTGAACAAGCCCCCACCAATTCTCGATCACCGGCTCTGACCTGCGACTTTGCCATCCACCGGCTGTGCAGAAGAAAAACTTCCCCAGTCGGACCAAGATCGCTTCGAACGGTGCGCGAGAGCACACACCACGAGACGGGGAGTAAGGGTCAGTACTCCATTGCATCTCTTACCTGTGGACGATTACATTGGTGGCCATGACACAGGCTCCCGCGACTCCCAAGGCCGCCCGGCGACAGCACGACCGAGAGATCGTCGCACTGGCCGTCCCGGCCTTCGGCGCACTCGTCGCCGAGCCCCTCTTCGTCATCGCCGACAGCGCGATCGTCGGCCATCTCGGCACTGCTCAGCTCGCCGGGCTCGGGGTCGCTTCCGCCCTCCTCATGACAGCCGTCAGCGTCTTCGTCTTCCTCGCCTACGCCACCACAGCGACCGTCGCCCGACGTGTCGGCGCCGGCGACCTCCAAGCCGCCATCCGTCAGGGCATGGACGGTATCTGGCTGGCCCTCCTCCTCGGCGCCGCCGTCATCGTGGCCGTCCTGCCCACCGCACCGTTTCTCGTGGAGCTCTTCGGCGCCTCGGACACAGCGGCCCCGTACGCGACCACCTACCTACGAATATCGGCGCTCGGCATCCCGGCCATGCTCGTCGTACTTGCCGCCACTGGCGTCCTGCGCGGACTCCAGGACACGAAGACTCCTCTCCACGTCGCTGTCGCCGGCTTCGTCGCCAACGCCGCCCTGAACGTCGGCCTCGTCTACGGCGCCGACCTCGGCATCGCAGGCTCCGCCTGGGGCACCGTCATCGCCCAGTGGGGCATGGCCGCGGTCTACCTCATAGTCGTCGTCCGCGGAGCACGCGAGCACGGTGCCTCCCTACGCCCCGACGCGACCGGCATAAGAGCCTCCGCGCAAGCCGGAGTACCACTGCTGGTCCGCACCCTCTCACTGCGGGCCATCCTCATGATCGCGACGGCCGTCGCGGCCCGCCTCGGGGACGCCGACATTGCTGCGCACCAGATCATCCTGTCGCTCTGGAGCCTTCTCGCCTTCGCGCTGGACGCCATCGCCATAGCCGGGCAGGCGATCATCGGGCGGTATCTCGGCGCCGGCGATGCCGAGGGCGCCCGAGCCGCCTGCCGCCGCATGGTGGAGTGGGGCATCGCAGCAGGCGTCGCCCTCGGACTGCTCGTGGTGATCGCCCGGCCCCTCTTCCTGCCGTTGTTCACCAGCGACACGGCGGTGCAGAACACGGCCCTGCCAGCCCTGCTCGTGGTGGCGCTCTCCCAGCCGATCTGCGGCGTCGTCTTCGTCCTGGACGGAGTCCTGATGGGAGCAGGCGACGGCCCCTACCTCGCCTGGGCGATGGTGCTCACTCTGGCGGTGTTCACTCCAGTGGCGCTGCTCATCCTCGCGATCGGTGGCGGCCTCACCGCAGTCTGGGCAGCAATGACACTGATGATGACGGTGCGCATGCTGACGCTCTGGGCACGCACCCGCTCCGGCCGCTGGCTCGTCACGGGCGCGACGCGCTGAATGTTTCACGTGAAACACGCTGTTTCACGTGAAACCGGCTCGATCTGACCCGCTACACAGATGAGGGGCCGTACCCGTTGGGTACGGCCCCTCATCTCAGCTGTTCAGCCGAGCGCAGCAATCAGGCCGCGACAACCTCGATGTTGACCTTGGCGGCAACCTCGGGGTGCAGACGCACGGACGTCTCGTGGGCGCCCAGGGTCTTGATCGGCGAACCGAGCTCGATGCGGCGCTTGTCGACCTCGGGGCCACCGGAAGCCTTGATCGCGGAAGCGATGTCGGCCGGGGTGACGGAACCGAAGAGACGACCGGCGTCGCCGGAGCGAACAGCCAGACGGACCTTGACGGCCTCGAGCTGGCCCTTGATCTGGTTGGCCTGCTCGATGGTCTGGATCTCGTGGATCTTGCGAGCACGACGGATCTGCTCGACGTCCTTCTCGCCGCCCTTGGTCCAGCGGATAGCGAACTTCCGCGGGATCAGGTAGTTGCGAGCGTAACCGTCCTTGACGTCGACGACGTCGCCCGCGGCACCGAGGCCGGATACCTCGTGGGTGAGGATGATCTTCATGTTTCGGTCACCCTTCCCTTATCGCGCGGTGGAGGTGTAGGGCAGCAGCGCCATCTCACGGCTGTTCTTCACGGCCGTGGCGACATCACGCTGGTGCTGCGTGCAGTTGCCGGTCACGCGGCGGGCACGGATCTTGCCGCGGTCGGAAATGAACTTCCGCAGCATGTTCGTGTCCTTGTAGTCCACGTACGTGACCTTGTCCTTGCAGAATGCGCAGACCTTCTTCTTCGGCTTGCGCACAGGCGGCTTCGCCATGATGTTTCTCCTGTGTGATCAAGAAGTGTGGGTACGACCCACCCTCGGCCCAGAGGCCTAGAAGGGGGGTTCGTCCGAGTAGCCGCCGCCCTGCTGACCGCCGCCGGAGTTTCCACCCCAGCCGCCGCCACCGCCGCCGCCCTGGGCGCCACCGGCAGGAGCGCCGGTCGCCCACGGGTCGTCGGCGGGAGCACCGCCGCCCTGCTGACCGCCGCCGGAGTTTCCACCCCAGCTGCCGCCACCCTGGCCGCCACCGCCGCCGTAACCACCCTGGCCACCGCGAGCGCCACCGGAGGTCTTGGTGACCTTGGCCGTGGCGCTTCGCAGGCTGGCGCCGACTTCCTCGACGTCCAGTTCGTAGACCGTGCGCTTGACGCCCTCGCGGTCCTCGTAGGACCGCTGCTTCAGCCGGCCCTGCACGATGACGCGCATGCCTCGCTGGAGCGACTCCGCGACGTTCTCCGCCGCCTGACGCCAGACCGAGCAGGTCAGGAACAGGCTCTCGCCGTCCTTCCACTCGTTCGTCTGGCGGTCGAAGGTGCGGGGAGTGGACGCGACACGGAACTTCGCGACCGCCGCACCGGAGGGGGTGAAGCGCAGCTCGGGGTCATCGACAAGATTGCCGACGACCGTGATGACGGTCTCGCCTGCCATGGGGGAACCTCTCGGCGGGTTTGCTGCTCTGGCTGCTTGGTTGCTGCTACTCGAATCCCGAGATCAGCTGAGCGGGAGAGCTCAGTGGGTCTCGGGACGGAGGACCTTGGTCCGGAGGACCGACTCGTTCAGGTTCATCTGGCGGTCGAGCTCCTTGACGACCGCAGGCTCGGCCTGCAGGTCGATGACCGAGTAGATGCCCTCGGGCTTCTTCTTGATCTCGTACGAGAGACGACGACGGCCCCAGGTGTCGACCTTCTCGACCTTGCCGTTGCCCTCACGGACGACGGAGAGGAAGTTCTCGATCAGGGGGGCGACAGCGCGCTCCTCCAGATCGGGGTCGAGGATGACCATCACCTCGTAGTGACGCATGTGGAACCCACCTCCTTTGGACTCAGCGGCCACGGTCGTTCCGTGGCAGGAGGGTTGTGATGCGTACGCAACGGTATCGGCCGCCACTGACAATCGGGGTGACCTCGCGGTCGCCCCGAGCTGGCCCGGGCAGACACCGGTGCAGACGGTACACAGTACCCGCACACCTGCTTCCGGTTGAAATCCGGCCGCCCTGGTCCACAATCTGTACACATCGGGTGTGTATGGCGCTACGATGCGCCGCCTTCCGCAGGAGGTGCCCTATGGCACAGGCAATGCGACCCAATACCGTCGGAGGCCTCTTCGCCACGGACGGAAAATCCCATCCCATCCAGGACACCCTGCTCGTGGTGACCCTGGTGCTCGGCATCACGTCGTTCATCACGGCCCAGTTCCACTTCTTGCACCTGCTCAGCTCCTGGACCGGTCTGGTGGGCATCCTCACGGGTGCGTACGGCCAGTGGATCTCGGAGACGACCCGTGAGCGCTTCGGCCTGATCGTGGGTCTCGGCGCCTCCGGAGTCGGCTTCTTCCTCGGCATGGCACACGGCGGGCTCTTCGGCGGCTTCTGACGCCTGCGCCCGCGCACTCCTCGCGCCGGTCTCGGAGACCGACCTCCGAACACCGACACGACAGCGCATAGAACACCCTCGAACGCCCCGGCGGCCTCAAGGCCGGGGCGAAGCTGCCATACGCCCAGTCGGGGCGCTCGCAAGGCGCAGTAGGCTTCGGCGCGAGAGCCGGAGCCCCTGAACCCATGGGGACACACCAGCCCGAGGAGCGCCCCGAATGAGCCTGACCCTGAGGACGATCAGTCGCGAGCAGCATCTGGCATACATCCAGAGCCTGCCGTCGGCGAGCCACATGCAGGTCCCGGCCTGGGCAGACGTCAAGGCGGAGTGGCGTTCGGAGAGCCTCGGGTGGTTCGACAAGTCCGGCGAACTCGTCGGCGCAGGCCTCGTCCTCTACCGGCAGCTGCCCAAGATCAAGCGCTACCTCGCCTATCTGCCCGAGGGCCCGGTCATCAACTGGTTCACGCCGAATCTGACCGACTGGCTGGAACCGATGCTCGCGCATCTGAAGAACCAGGGCGCCTTCTCCGTGAAGATGGGCCCGCCGGTGATCATCAGGCGCTGGGAGGCCACCTCAATCAAGGCGGGCATCCAGAACCCGGACGTGAAGCGGCTGCGTGACATCGAGGCCGACTTCATCGAGCCGCGCGCCTTCGAGGTCGCCGACAAGCTCCGCCGCATGGGCTGGCAGCAGGGCGAGGACGGCGGGGCCGGCTTCGGCGACGTGCAGCCCCGCTACGTCTACCAGGTGCCGCTGGCCAACCGGTCCCTGGAAGAGGTCCACAAGAACTTCAACCAGCTGTGGCGACGCAACATCAAGAAGGCCGAGAAGGCCGGCGTCGAGGTCGTCCAGGGCGGCTACCAGGACCTCGAGGAATGGCAGCGTCTGTACGAGATCACGGCCGTGCGCGACCACTTCCGCCCGCGCCCGCTGTCGTACTTCCAGCGCATGTGGACGGCCCTCAACACCGAGGACCCCAACCGCATGCGGCTGTACTTCGCCCGTCACAACGGAGTGAACCTGTCGGCGGCGACGATGCTGATCGTCGGCGGGCACGTCTGGTACTCCTACGGCGCCTCCGACAACATCGGCCGTGAGGTCCGGCCCTCGAACGCGATGCAGTGGCGGATGCTGCGCGACGCCTACGCGCTCGGCGCGACCGTCTACGACCTGCGCGGCATCTCCGACTCCCTGGACGAGACCGACCACCTCTTCGGCCTGATCCAGTTCAAGGTGGGCACGGGCGGCCAGGCCGCCGAGTACCTCGGCGAGTGGGACTTCCCGCTCAACAAGCTGCTCCACAAGGCGCTCGACATCTACATGTCGCGTCGCTGACCTTGCGCTCTCTGCTTCGATACCGTCAACAGCTGCACCGTCGATAGCTTCCATATCTCTGATACACCGCAGCCACCAGAAAGGTTCCAGGTCCGGCCATGGCGCTCACGCTCTACGTCGACACCGCGCGCTGGCGGGCGCACCACAAGCACGTGCAGGAGCAGTTCCCGGGACTCGTCCCGGTCTGCAAGGGCAACGGCTACGGGTTCGGGCACGAGCGGCTGGCGGAGGAGGCCACTCGACTGGGCTCGGACGTCCTCGCAATCGGCACGACGTACGAGGCCGCGCGCATCAAGGACTGGTTCGGCGGTGACCTGCTGGTGCTGACGCCGTACCGGCGCGGCGAGGAGCCCGTGCCACTGCCCGACCGGGTCATCCGCTCGGTGTCGTCTGTGGACGGCGTGTACGGCCTTGTGGGCGCCCGTGTCGTCATCGAGGTGATGTCCTCGATGAAGCGGCACGGCGTCAGCGAGCACGACCTGCCGCAGCTGCACGCCGCCATAGAGAACGTCCGGCTCGAGGGCTTCGCCATCCACCTGCCCCTGGACCGCACCGACGGCTCGGACGCCGTCGAGGAGGTCATCGGCTGGATGGACCGGCTGCGCGCGGCCCGGCTGCCCCTGCACACGATGTTCGTCAGCCATCTCAAGGCCGAGGAACTGGCGCGCCTGCAGCAGCAGTTCCCGCAGACCCGCTTCCGTGCCCGCATCGGCACCCGGCTGTGGCTGGGGGACCACGACGCCACCGAGTACCGCGGCGCGGTCCTGGACGTCACCCGCGTCTCCAAGGGCGACCGCTTCGGCTACCGGCAGCAGAAGGCAGCCTCGGACGGCTTCCTGGTGGTCGTGGCAGGCGGTACGTCGCACGGAGTGGGCCTAGAGGCCCCCAAGGCGCTGCACGGCGTCATGCCGCGCGCCAAGGGCGTCGCCCGGGCGGGTCTCGCCACGGTCAACCGAAACCTGGCTCCCTTCGTGTGGGGCGGCAAGCAGCGCTGGTTCGCGGAGCCGCCACACATGCAGGTGTCGATCCTGTTCGTTCCCTCGGACGCGCCCGAGCCGAAGGTCGGAGACGAGCTGGTCGCCCATCTGCGGCACACCACCACGCAGTTCGACCGGATCGTGGACCGCTGAGCTGCCGCACTCGGCACACACGCTCGGCAAGGCAGTAACGCGAAAGGCCGTACACGGACTCTCCCGTGTACGGCCTTTCGCCTGTACGGCCTTCACGGAGGCTCCTACGCCGTGTTCGCTCAGAGCGAACCGCCGGCCGCCCCCCGGTTGCCCCACTCCACCTGCGGCCCCTCGAAGTGGGCCGCGTGCCGCGGTGGATGGGCTGCAGGGCCGAGCACGAACACGTCCTCCGCCCCATCGAGGACGCCGCCCGACGGGTCGTCGTCGCCGGCTCGGCGCACCGGGTCCCGCTCCGGCATGAGAATGTCCCGAACGATCACGGCGCACATGTACAGCGTTCCCAGCAGGTGCACGCCGATGGCCCAGTGGTAGCCGTCGGGCGGCAGTCCCTTGTGGGCGTCCCCACTGGTCGTGTATGCGAGGTACAGCCAGATCCCGAGGAAGTACGCCACCTCGCACGCCTGCCAGATGAGGAAGTCCCGCCACCTCGGCCGGGCCAGCACCGCCAGAGGCACCAGCCACAGGACGTACTGCGGCGAGTAGACCTTGTTGGTGAGGATGAACGCCGCGACGATCAGGAAGGCCAGCTGGGCGAAGCGCGGGCGGCGCGGCGCGGTCAGGGTGAGCGCGGCGACGCCTGCACAGCACAGCAGCATCAGCAGCGTGGCGAGCGTGTTGACCGTCTCGGTGCTCAGCGGGTCGCTGGAGTTCTGCGCCAGGATCAGCCAGAAGGAGCCGAAGTCCACGCCTCGTTCCTGGCTGAACCGGTAGAACTGCGACCAGCCGTCCCAGGCCAGAAGCATCACCGGAAGGTTCACGACCAGCCAGGCCACCGCCGTGCCACCGAGCGCCTTCCCAAAGTCCCGCCACTTGCCCGCGCGCCAGCACAGGACGAACAGCGGGCCGAGCAAGAAGACGGGGTAGAGCTTCGCGGCCGTGGCGAGCCCCAGCAGGACGCCGAAGGCGAGCGTGCGGCCACGTGACCACATCAGCATTGCCGCGGCCGTCAGGGCGACGGCCAGCAGGTCCCAGTTGATGGTCGCGGTCAGGGCGAAGGCAGGCGCCAGGGCGACCAGCAGCCCGTCCCAGGGACGCCTGGCGTGCGTGCGGGTCACGCAGACGGCGATGACGGCCGCGCAGACCATCAGCATCCCGGCGTTGACCATCCAGTACCACTGCTCCTGGTCCTGGATGCTGCCGCTGCCCGTCGTGAGCCAGGAGGCGACTTCCATGAACACACCGGTCAGCACTGGGTATTCGAGGTACTCCATGTCGCCGGGGAGCTTGTCGAAGTACGGCACCAGCCCGTCGGCGAAACCGCGCCCCTGGAACAGGTGCGGGATGTCCGAGTAGCAGGCATGCGTGTACTGCGAGCTGGCGCCGAAGAACCAGGCGCCGTTGTAGCAGGGTGCCTTCTGGACCAGCCCGAGGGCGAACATGCCGATCGCCACGAGCACGATGATCCGCACGGGAGTCCACCAGGACGTCCCGAGCAGGGCACGCCGTCCGATGGGGCCACCGATCAGCTCACTCCCGTTGGCGGCGACCTCGTCCTCTCGGGTCGGCCGCACCAGGTCCGGCTCGTGCGCGCTTGTGGGCGTCGTCTCTGCACTGGGCATGGGGCACATCCTGCCGTACGTGTCTGAGGACGGTGCGAGGGCGACCGGGATGAGGTGGCTGAGTGTTTCACGTGAAACCGACGTTTCACGTGAAACAGGCCCTCGCCCAGGCCAGCCGCCCGCGGCCCCGATCATGACGAAGGCCGGTGGCCGGCACCCCGCTGCGTGGATGCTGGCCACCGGCCTTCTGGCGTCAGACGGGCCTGTCAGCCTGACGGTCCGCCGAAGATGCCTCCGTTGCCGTTGCCATTGCCGTTGTTGTTGCCGTCCGTCTCGGTTTCCGTAGGCGTCGGCGTGGAGGTCACCCCGCCGTCCGTACCGCCGTTGTCCGAGCCTCCGACGTCGTTGCACTGGAAGCCGAAGCAGGTCTCGGTAGGCGTAGGCGTCGGCGAGGTCAGCGACTCGCTGGGCGTCGGGCTCGGAGTCGGGCTGGTTTCCTCGGTCTCGCTGGGCGTAGGACTGGGCGTCGGCGTGGGGATGTCGTTGATGACCTCACCGATAGGCGTCGGCACCGGGAACGGTGTCGGGGTCGTGCCCTTCAGCGCCTGCTCCATGTAGTCGTGCCAGATCTCGGCCGGGAACGAAGCACCGTGGATCTTCTCCTGACCACCCGTTCCGAACATCTTCAGGAACTCGCGGTTCTGGTTCTTCTCGTTGTCGTCCAGCCTGAACATCGCGATCGAAGTCGACAGCTGCGGGGTGTAGCCCACGAACCAGGCCGACCGGTTACCGTCCGTGGTACCCGTCTTGCCGGCCACCTCACGGTCACTCAGCTGCGCGCTGGTACCCGTGCCCTTGTCGACCACCGTCTTGAGGACGTCCGTGACGTTGTCGGCGACCTCCGGGGTGAAGGCCTCCTTGGTCTCGGCCTTGTGGGAGAAGACCTCGCCGTCCTTGTCCGTCACCGTCTTGACGGAGTAGGGAGCACGCTGCTTTCCGCTGGAAGCGAAGGTGGCGTAGGCGCCCGCCATGCGGATCGCGCTGGGCTGAGAGGTACCGATGGAGAAGGAAGGGTAGTCCGTACCGGTCAGGCTGCTCTCCAGGATTCCGGCGTCCTCGGCCGCCTCCTTCACCTTGTCCAGCCCGATGTCCATGCCGAGCTGCACGAAGGCGGAGTTCACCGAGTTCCTCATCGCCTCGCGGAGATCGATCCGGTAGGCGGGAGGAGTGCCGTACGACTCATCGCCGTCGTTGACCTGGTTCCACTCCTCACCCTTCTCGTTCCGCCAGATGTCGCCCTTGTAGTCCCTGATCTTGAGCTTGTTCTTGCCGCTGTACAGGCTCTTCGGCGACACCTGGGTGCGCTCGTCCTGAGCCTGTTCCCCTTCGAGTTCCGGGTTTCGCACGCCCCACTTCATCGCAGCCGCGAGAACGAACGGCTTGAACGTCGAACCGACCTGGGCGCCGGTGACGTCGGCGTTGTTGGTGAAGTGCTTGGTCGCGTCCGCACCGCCGTAGATGGCCTTGATGGCACCGGTCGCCGGATCCACCGAAGCCCCGCCGAACTGGACGTGGGTGTCCGTCTCCGGGCGCTCCTCGGGCTTGATGTTCGCCTTCTGGACCTTCTTCACCGAGTCCTCGAGCTCCTTGACCTTCTTCTTGTCGAAGGTCGTTTGGATCGAGAGGCCGCCCGCTCGCAGTTTCTCCTCGGTGATGTTGGTCGTCTTGCTGTTGTTGACCAGGTAGCCGTTGGCGAGATCGACGAGGTAGCCGATCTGGCCGCTCAGCGCGGAGTTGAAGCGCGGGTTCTTCCAGTCGGGCAGCTTGGTGTACTTGGCTCGCACCTCAGGGCTCAGATGCCCGTACTGGACCATCTTGTCGAGGGTGTCCTGCATCTGGACCAGGGCCCGCTTCTGGTTGGCCCGGGCATTCGCCGCCGGGTCGATGGACTCGGAACCCGCGGGGTCGTAGTACGTGGCGCCCTTGAGTGTGGCCGCCAGGAAGGCGCACTCGCCCTCGTTCAGCTTGATGGCGTCCTTGTTGAAGTACGCGCGGGCGGCGGCCTGGATCCCGTAAGCGTTGCGCCCGTAGTAAGCGGAGTTCAGGTAGCCGGCCATGATGTCGTCCTTCGACACCGTGGTGCCCACCTTGACCGAGATGAAGATCTCCTTGAACTTCCGCGAGAGCGTCTGAGACTGGTCACCCAGCCTCGCGTTCTTCACGTACTGCTGGGTGATGGTGGAACCACCCTGCGTCTCGCCACCGGTGGCCATGTTGAACACGGCGCGGGCGATGCCCTTCGGGTCGATGCCGCTGTCGCTCTTGAAAGTCTTGTTCTCCTGCGAGATCACGGCGTTCTGCATCGCCTTGGGAATCTGCGACAGGTTGATGATCTGCCGGTTGGTCTCACCACCGGTGGAGACCATCTCGCTGCCGTCGTTCCAGTAGTAGACGTTGTTCTGCGCCGTAGCGGTCTCGTCGACCTTGGGGACGCCCACCATGGCGTAACCGATGCCGGCCACGGCCACCAGGCTTCCGAGGAAGCCGACGAAGAGGCCCGCCACGAGCTTCCATGACGGCACCCAGCGCGCGACGCCGTACTTGCCCGCCCGCGGATAGTCGACGAACCGCTTCTTTCCGGGGGGAGCGGCACGCCCTCGGCCCCGTCCGGGACCGGTGGCACCGCCGGGAGCGGCGCGGCGGCCGCCCCGGCCCGGTGGTTCTGCCGCTCTGCGGCGGCTGCCGCCGCCTCTCTGGGCCGCGCGTCGTGCCTCGGCACGCCCGCCGTACGGACGTTCTTCGCCTTCCGAACCGCTGAAACCCGACCCGTACGAGTCGGAAGGAGATCCGGTGGCGCCTCGCGGTGCCGCTCGGCGGCCGGAGGACGAGCCGGACTGGCCGCGTCGGGCCGCGGCACGTCCGCCTTCCTGCGGCTGCGGCGGTTTGCGACGGTGCTCGCTCATCGAACGACTACTCCTCGGGCAGGCGCACCCCTGCGCGCCTGACAACGGCGGCTGATTTCCGGTCCCCCCGAAGTACGGATGTGGTCGGTTCTGCATTCACCCGTACTGCACCAAGGACAACGACGCCCTCAGGTGTCACGCGGTTCCCGGTGCTGTGCATGGCGCACAGACTACGCACCGTCAAAGCCTGCCTAGTCCCGAACTTCACCCCAAATCAGGCAACTCGCTCCACATGAATCGTTGATGTGATCCCGTTCACCGTTCCCCCACTTGTCGCGCCCGGAAGGCCGTTCTATCGTCTAGATGTATCGAGTCGATACATCAGCGCGAGATATGACGAGGAGGCGAGGGGATGAGCCGACGGTCCGGGATCCTCGAGTTCGCCGTCCTCGGACTGCTCCGCGAGTCCCCCATGCACGGCTACGAGCTGCGCAAACGACTCAATACGTCACTGGGCGTGTTCCGCGCGTTCAGCTACGGCACGCTCTACCCCTGCCTCAAGACGCTGGTCGCCAACGGCTGGTTGATCGAGGAACCGGGGCACACCGCCGAGGACGCCCTTGCCGCACCACTCGCGGGGCGTCGCGCAAAAATCGTCTACCGGTTGACGGCGGAAGGTAAGGAGCACTTCGAGGAACTGCTCTCGCAGACCGGCCCCGACGCGTACGAGGACGAGCACTTCGCTGCCCGATTTGCCTTCTTCGGACGGACGCCGCAGGACGTGCGCATGCGCGTGCTGGAGGGCCGACGCAGCCGGCTGGAGGAGCGTCTGGAGAAGATGCGCGCCTCCCTGTCACGCACGCGGGAGCGCCTCGACGACTACACGCTTGAGCTCCAGCGCCACGGGATGGAGTCCGTGGAGCGCGAAGTGCGCTGGCTGAACGAGCTCATCGAGAGCGAGCGGGCCGGGCGGGACCTGAAGGGTTCCGCTTCCGGGGGGTCCGCTCAGCAGGACACCACAACTGGAGAGCCGGGCGATCTGCCCCGTCCCGGGGTCACCCCCAGGACGGATTCGCCCGGCGACACCGCCACGTGAGAGCTCAGTCAGGGCCTCACTCGTACACACAGGGAGCAACCGGAATGGGTTCGGTTCGCGTAGCCGTCGTCGGCGTGGGCAACTGCGCCGCGTCGCTGGTTCAGGGAGTCGAGTACTACAAGGACGCCGACCCGGCGTCCAAGGTCCCCGGCCTGATGCACGTGCAGTTCGGCGACTACCACGTCAGTGACGTCGAGTTCGTCGCCGCCTTCGATGTCGACGCGAAGAAGGTCGGCCTCGACCTCGTGGACGCCATCGGCGCCAGCGAGAACAACACCATCAAGATCTGCGACGTGCCCCGCTCCGGCGTGACCGTCCAGCGCGGCCACACCTTGGACGGTCTCGGCAAGTACTACCGCGAGACCATCGAGGAGTCCGCCGAGGCCCCGGTCGACATCGTCCAGATCCTCAAGGACAAGCAGGTCGACGTCCTCGTCTGCTACCTGCCCGTCGGCTCCGAGGACGCGGCGAAGTTCTACGCCCAGTGCGCCATCGACGCCAAGGTCGCCTTCGTCAACGCCCTGCCGGTCTTCATCGCCGGTACGAAGGAGTGGGCGGACAAGTTCACCGAGGCGGGCGTCCCGATCGTCGGCGACGACATCAAGTCCCAGGTCGGTGCCACCATCACGCACCGCGTCATGGCGAAGCTCTTCGAGGACCGCGGCGTCATCCTGGACCGCACGATGCAGCTGAACGTCGGCGGCAACATGGACTTCAAGAACATGCTCGAGCGCGAGCGCCTGGAGTCCAAGAAGATCTCCAAGACGCAGGCCGTCACCTCGCAGATCCCCGACCGTGAGCTCGGCGAGAAGAACGTCCACATCGGCCCGTCGGACTACGTGGCGTGGCTCGACGACCGCAAGTGGGCCTACGTCCGCCTCGAGGGCCGTGCCTTCGGTGACGTCCCGCTGAACCTGGAGTACAAGCTCGAGGTCTGGGACTCCCCGAACTCGGCCGGCGTCATCATCGACGCCCTGCGCGCCGCGAAGATCGCCAAGGACCGCGGCATCGGCGGCCCGATCCTCTCGGCGTCGAGCTACTTCATGAAGTCGCCGCCGGTGCAGTACTTCGACGACGTGGCCCGCGAGAACGTCGAGAAGTTCATCAAGGGCGAGGTCGAGCGCTAGCGAGACCCAGCCGTGCGCCAAGCACCGCGGCGCCGCAGTTGAACGCTCCTGCCAGAGCTGCCGAGGGTCCCCGGGTTGTACCGCCCGGGGACCCTCCCCGTATGTGAGGCTGTGCCCCATGTCCGTGGTACGCGACCTGCGGGTCCTGTTGCGCTTCGGGAACTTCCGGCGCCTGCTCGTCGTACGCCTGCTCTCGCAGGGCGCCGACGGCGTCTACCAGACCGCGCTCGCCACGTACGTGGTCTTCTCCCCGGAGAAACAGACGTCGGCCACAGCGATCGCCTCCGCCATGGCCGTCCTGCTCCTTCCCTACTCCCTGGTGGGCCCCTTCTCCGGCGTCCTCCTGGACCGTTGGCGCCGCCGCCAGGTTCTTCTGTACGGCAGCCTGCTGCGCACCGTGCTGGCCTCGGCGACGGCCGTGCTGATCATCACCGACGTACCGGACTGGCTCTTCTACGTCTCGGCCCTGTGCGTCACCGCCGTCAACCGCTTCGTCCTGTCCGGCCTGTCCGCCGCACTGCCACGTGTGGTCGACGAAGAGCGCCTGGTGATCGCCAACTCCCTTTCCCCGACCGCCGGAACGCTGGCCGCGACGGCGGGTGCCGGTCTGGCCTTCGTCGTACGGCTGGTGGCCTGGGACTCCGACGCGGCCGTGGTGCTCCTGGGCGCCGCCCTGTACTTGTGTGCGGGACTGGCGGCCCTGCGTATGTCACGGGAACTACTCGGCCCCGCTCGCGAGTTGGTGCAGCCACGTATAGCGACGGCCCTGGCCGGCACCGCGCGCGACCTGGCGGCGGGCGTACGCCATCTCGCCGCTCCGCCGCGCCGGGAGGCTGTCTGGGCTCTGCTCACGATGGCCCTGATGCGCTTCTGCTACGGCGCCCTGCTGGTCATGCTGCTGATGCTGTGCCGGTACGCCTTCTCGACGAACGCGGATGACGGACTCGCCCTGCTGGGGCTGGCGTTGGGCATCTCCGGCGCCGGCTTCTTCGCGGCGGCCCTGGCAACCCCCTGGGCGGCGGGGCGCCTGGGTCCCGGTCGCTGGATCGCTGCGTGCGCGGGGGTCGCCGCACTCCTGGTGCCCGCGCTCGGCCTGCCCTTCGCCACAACTCCCATGCTGGTCGCGGCTTTCGTCCTCGGCATGACGACGCAGGGAGCGAAGATCGCGACGGACACGATCGTGCAGTCCTCGGTCGAGGACGGCTTCCGTGGCCGGATCTTCTCGGTCTACGACGTGCTGTTCAACGTCGCGTTCGTCGGTGCGGCCGGAGTGGCCGCCCTGGTACTGCCGCCGGACGGCCGCTCGGCACATCTGGTGGTCGCAGTCGCCGTTGTCTACGCGGCAGTTGCAGTGGCTATGGCCCGCTTTGAACACCGCTCTGTGTCACATCAATGACACAGAGTCCCCCGCGGCTACGGGACTGTCAGTGGTGCCCGGTAACTTACGTGCGTCTTATAACGCGCATTATTCGCGCCACGCACCCATGTTCCAGGGGGACCCCAAGTGACAACTCCGCCGCCCCAAGGCAACCCGTTCGCCCAGGGCCAGAACCCGTACGCCCAGGGTCAGCAGCCCTACGGCCAGCCTCAGGGCCAGGCCCCGTACCCGCCCCAGGGCGGCTACCCGCAGCAGCCGGGGCAGCCGGGGTTCCCTCCGCAGGGCGCGGCGCCGTATGCGCCGGTTCCGCCACAGCAGCCCGGTCGCCGGTTCAGCTTCAAGACGATCAAGAACGTTGCTGCCGTCGCCATCGTCGGCATCATGCTCGTCGTCGGCTACATAATCAGCCTGGACGACGCCGAGAACGCCGCGGTGGGCGACTGCCTGAAGTCAAGCTCCTCGTCGTCCTCGAACGACCGCATGGAGGTCGTGGACTGCACCTCCTCCGAGGCCGAGGCCAAGGTGCTCAAGAAGATCGACGGCACCTACACCTCTCTGACGGCCGAGACCGAGTGCCGCAAGGTCAGCGGCGCCACCAGCTTCTACGCCCAGACCGGCGACGGCGACAACTTCCTGCTGTGCCTGTCGGACGTCTGATCTGACCTCTCCACCTACTGAGGGGCGGTGTTTCACGTGAAACACCGCCCCTCAGCACTTGCTGCTCTCTATGGAGCCGGGCGATGTTTCACGTGAAACATCGCCCGGCTCCATAGCCTCAGTCCTGCTCGGCCCACCACTCCTTGAGTGCAGCCACGGCCTCGTCGTGCCCCATCGGCCCGTGCTCCAGCCGCAGTTCCAGCATCTGCTTGTACGCGCGGCCGATGACAGGACCTGGTCCGATGCCAAGGATCTCCATGATCTGGTTGCCGTCGAGGTCGGGGCGGATGGCGTCCAGTTCCTCCTGCTCCTGGAGCTGAGCGATCCGCTCCTCCAGGCCGTCGTAGGCGCGGGACAGCGCAGCCGCCCTGCGCTTGTTCCGCGTGGTGCAGTCCGAGCGGGTCAGCTTGTGGAGGCGGTCCAGGAGCGGACCGGCGTCACGGACATATCGGCGGACGGCGGAGTCCGTCCACTCTCCGGTGCCGTAGCCGTGGAAGCGCAGGTGGAGTTCGACCAGACGTGAGACGTCCTTCACCAGCTCGTTGGAGTACTTCAGCGCCGTCATGCGCTTCTTCGTCATCTTCGCGCCGACCACCTCGTGGTGGTGGAACGAGACCCGGCCGTCCTTCTCGAAGCGACGCGTGCGGGGCTTGCCGATGTCGTGCAGCAGCGCGGCCAGACGGAGGGTCAGGTCGGGACCGTTCTCCTCCAGCGCCATCGCCTGTTCCAGGACGATCAGCGTGTGCTCGTACACGTCCTTGTGGCGGTGGTGCTCGTCGCTCTCCAGCCGCAGGGCCGGCAGCTCGGGCAGCACATGGTCGGAAAGCCCGGTGTCCACCAGGAGCCTCAGCCCCTTACGCGGGTGGGCGGAAAGGATCAGCTTGTTCAGCTCGTCCCGCACCCGCTCCGCCGAGACGATCTCGATCCGCCCCGACATCTCCTGCATGGCCGTGACAACCTCGGGAGCGACCTCGAAGTCGAGCTGCGCCGCGAACCGCGCCGCCCGCATCATGCGCAGCGGGTCGTCCGAGAAGGACGCCTCGGGAGTGCCCGGCGTGCGCAGTACCCGCTCCGCGAGGTCCTCCAGACCGCCGTGCGGGTCGACGAACTCCTTCTCCGGAAGCGCGACGGCCATCGCGTTCACGGTGAAGTCACGCCGGACGAGGTCCTCCTCGATCGAGTCGCCGTACGACACCTCCGGCTTGCGGGAGGTCCGGTCGTAAGCCTCCGATCGGTAGGTGGTCACCTCGATCTGGTAGCCGTCCTTCTGTGCTCCAACCGTGCCGAAGGCGATACCGACCTCCCACACGGCGTCACCCCACGGGCGCACGATCTTCAGCACGTCCTCGGGACGGGCATCGGTCGTGAAGTCCAGGTCGTTGCCGAGCCGGCCGAGCAGCGCGTCCCGGACCGATCCGCCGACCAGGGCGAGTGAGAACCCGGCCTCCTGGAAACGGCGGGCAAGGTCGTCGGCGACAGGGGCAACCCGCAGCAGTTCGCTCACCGCGCGGTGCTGCGCCTGGCTCAGGGCGCTGGGCTTTTCTTCGTTGGCGTTCGGCACAACAGAAGAGGGTACGTGGCCCGGCCGACCGTGGGCGCCCCCATTAAACGTGCACACCGGAGGCCACAGACAGCTCCGTCGATACGCTCACAAGATCCGCCCTTGCGAACTTAAGAAACGCTCCTCTTTATACGGGCACATACGGGACAGGCCGACGTCGGGAACCGATCTTGTGGAGGAGACCGCGGCACTTCCCCTCAGCGCGCATCGTTACCATGCGTGGACGCACATTCCGACGACCACTGACGACGACGAGGACGGACGAGCGCGTGGCCGAGGCGGCAGACTTCCAGGGGATGACTCCCTCACCTGCCCGCCGGTGGATGCGGCGCACCGGAGCACTGCTTGCCGGGGCGCCTCTGCTGGCCGGGCTGCTTCAGCTGCCCACCGCCGCCCCCACGCAGGCTGCGGGGCAGGACTCCGTGAAGGCCGCTTCCGGCTCGGGCACGGTGGCTGTCGCTGTGGACTCGCTCACCCCCTCTGCCCCCAGTGACGGCGACACACTGACTGTGTCCGGCACGGTGACCAACAAGGGGAAGCAGGCGGTCACGGATGCGCAGGTGGACCTGCGTCTCGGGGGCGCTCTCAACACCCGCTCGGCCATCGACAGGATCGCCGGGCGCGGCGATTACCAGCAAGGCGTCGACGCAGCCCCGGTGGGCGGGAAGTACGTCAAGGAGTTCCCCAAGCTCACCCCTGGCGTGTCCCAGCACTTCAGCATCTCCGTGCCGGTCGACAAGCTGGACCTCGGCGAGGACGGCGTCTACGAGTTCGCCGTCTCTCTGTCCGGAGAGACGTCCGCGCGGCCGTGGGACCAGGTATTCGGCATCCAGCGGACGTTCCTGCCGTGGCAGCCCGACGAAGCCGACACGAAGACCCCGACGACGGTCATGTGGCCGCTCATCTCCACCGCGCACATGACGGCTCAGACGGGGTCGAACGAGTCGCAGACGCCGGTCTTCCGTGACGACGATCTCGCCAAGGAGATCGCTCCCGGCGGCCGCCTCGAACAGCTCGTGTCGCTGGGCAAGGAGCTCGACGTCACCTGGGTGATCGACCCCGACCTGCTGGCCTCCGTGGACGCGATGACGGAGAGCTACCGCGTCCAGGGCGAGGGTGACGCGACGACGGCGGGCACCCACCAGGCGCTCGCCAAGCAGTGGCTGGCCGAGCTGCAGGAAGCAGTGCAGGACAAGGAGGTCGTCGCCCTGCCCTTCGGCGACCCCGACCTCGCTTCCCTGGCCCACAACGGCACGAACGTCACCGGCTCGCTCAGCCACCTCAAGGAAGCCTCCGACGTCGCCGCCGACACCGTCGACTCGATCCTCCACGTGGAGCCGACCACCGACTTCGCCTGGCCCGTGAACGGCGCCGTCGACCCGTCCATCGTCAAGGTCGCCACCTCCGCCGGCGCGGACAAGATCATCGCCCGTAGCGACAGCCTGACGGAGACGGCCGGGCTGCCTTACACGCCCTCCGCGTCCCGCCCCGTCGGCGGCGGTACGACAGCGGTCGTCACGGACGCACGGATGTCGACGCTGTTCCAGGGCAACCTGACCAGGGCGTCAAGCTCGACACTCGCCGTGCAGAGGTTCCTGGCGCAGAGCCTGGCCCTCAACCTCCAGACGGACAATCAGCGCAACATCGTCGTCGCCCCGCAGCGGATGCCGGCCGCGAGCCAGGCCCGCGCGATGGCCGAAGCGGTGACGGCGCTCCAGGACGGCACGTGGTCCCAGTCCCAGGACCTCACCGCCGCCGCCACGGCCAAGCCCGACTCCGCCGCCACCACTCGGGTACCGGCGGCGTCCAAGTACCCCTCCTCGCTGCGCAAGCAGGAGCTGCCGCGATCGGCCTTCACACAGATCGCGACCACGCAGGACAAGCTCGACAAGTTCAAGGTGATCCTCACCAACCAGGACCGGGTGGTGACCCCCTTCGGGCGGGCCATGAACCGGGAGATGTCCACGTCGTGGCGCGGCCGCTCCGCAGAGGCCGCGGACTATCGCAACGGCGTGGAAGCGTACGTCGACTCCCTGGCCGGCCAGGTCACGCTGATCGACAAGTCCGAGACCAAGCTGTCCGGACGCAGCGCCACGATCCCGGTGACGGTGCAGAACAACCTGGTGCAGGGCGCGGAGCACCTGGTGCTGCGACTCACCTCCAGCAGCCCGAGGCGGCTGGAGATCGGTGGGGAGCGTTTCTACGAACAGCCCGTCGCGGTGTCCGGCGGGCACAGCCAGACGGTGAAGTTCCCCACGTCGGCTCAGGCCAACGGCCAGGCCACGGTCGTGGCCCAGCTGTACACGGAGGACGGCCAGAAGTACGGCGCACCGGTCACCTTCGACGTGAAGGTCACCGAGTTCACGGCAACCGTGATGCTGGTCATCGGCGGCGGTTTCCTCCTGCTCGTCCTCGCCGGGTTCCGTATGTACACGCAGCGCAAGCGGGCCGCCGCCCGTGCGGCCGAGGACGACGGGGCCGAGGAGACGAGCGAGGCGGACGGCGATCCGGAGAACCCGGAAGGCCCCGAGGACCGTCTCACGCAGGAGGACCTTCTTGAGGAGGAGTCCCGCACGAGCGCCCGGCAAGAGGCCCCGGAGCAGCCGAGTGACCCGACACCGGACACCGCAGCGGAAAGCGCCGACCCGTCCGGCACGGGTGAGAGAGTGGACCGTTGAGCAATGTCGTGGCCGGTGGGCCCGGGACGATGAGGTGGGGTAACCATGAACGCGCCGTACGACGGTGACCGCGGCCAGGCCGCGGGCCCCCCGGGGCACCCCGAGGGCCCGCCGCCCGAGGACGGCCAGGTATCGCCGCAGCACCCCGCGGACATGTACCTCCAGGACGCCTACGACCAGGACACCTACCGGGCCCAGGACCTCTCGTCCCAGGACCCGGTCGCAGAGGCGCTGTACGACCGTGCCGCGCACCCGCCGCCCCCGCCGGGCACGTATCCGCCGCAGCAACAGCTGTACGCCCAGCCGCCCCAGTCGCCGTACGCCCCCGACCCCCAGGTGTGGGCGCAGACCCCGGCGCCCGAGCCGGAGGGCCCGACCCAGTACCTGCCGTACGGCGACGACCCCCGTACGACCCAGTACGTCGGAGTCGACGACCTCGTCACGCACTCCACCGAGAACCACCCGGAGCACGACGCCTTCGCACACCTCTTCCGCGACCAGCAGCAGGGCGGCCACCCGCAGTACCAGCCGCCGACGGTCCCCGGGCCTTCCCCGGCGCCTGCCGGGGGCCCCTACCCGGGGCCCCCGGCACCTGCCGCGGCCGAGGCCGCTGCGCCGCCGCCTGCGCCCGCTCCGGCCCCTGCGCCGACCGCCAAGAAGGGCGGGCGGGCCGGCGGTCTGCTGAAGTCGAGCGCCGTGATGGCGGCGGGCACGATGGTGTCCCGGCTCACCGGCTTCGTCCGGTCCATGATGATCGTTTCGGCGCTGGGTCTCGGCCTGCTCGGCGACTCGTTCCAGGTCGCCTACCAGTTGCCGACGATGATCTACATCCTGACCGTCGGCGGCGGCCTCAACTCCGTCTTCGTGCCGCAGCTCGTGCGCGCGATGAAGGACGACGAGGACGGCGGCGAGGCGTACGCGAACCGGCTGCTGACCCTGGTGATGGTGGCGCTGGCCGCACTCACCGCCCTGGCGATGTTCGGCGCACCACTCCTGGTCAGGGCCCTGTCCACCCCGGTCGCCAACGATCCCGCTGCCAATGAGGTGGCCGTCACCTTCACCCGCTACTTCCTGCCCTCGATCTTCTTCATGGGCGTTCACGTGGTGATGGGGCAGATCCTCAACGCACGCGGCAAGTTCGGCGCGATGATGTGGACGCCGGTCCTGAACAACATCGTCATCATCGTGACGCTGGGAATGTTCCTCTGGGTGTACGGCACCGCGGAGCACTCCGGCATGTCCGTCACGAACATCCCGCCGGAGGGCCAGCGGCTCCTCGGTATCGGTGTTCTGCTCGGCCTGGTCGTCCAGGCCCTGGCGATGATCCCGTACCTGCGCGAGACAGGCTTCCGGCTGCGGCTGCGCTTCGACTGGAAGGGCCACGGTCTCGGCAAGGCAGCGATGCTCGCGAAGTGGACGATCCTGTTCGTCCTGGCCAACCAGGCGGGCGCGCTCGTGGTCACCCAGCTGTCCACCGCCGCCGGTGTCGACGCCGATGTCGACGGAACCGGCTTCGCCGCCTACGCCAACGCCCAGCTGATCTGGGGCCTGCCGCAGGCCATCATCACCGTCTCGCTGATGGCCGCCCTGCTGCCACGGCTCTCGCGCTCCGCCGCCGAGGGCGACAGCGGTGCCGTCAGGGACGACATCTCCCAGGGCCTGCGGACGACGGCCGTCGCCATCGTCCCCATCGCCTTCGGATTCCTGGCCCTCGGCATCCCGATGTGCACGCTGATGTTCGGCTCCTCGGGCACCAGCGAGGCCACCAACATGGGCTTCATGCTGATGGCCTTCGGCCTCGGCCTCATCCCGTACTCCGTGCAGTACGTGGTCCTGCGCGCCTTCTACGCCTACGAGGACACCCGGACCCCCTTCTACAACACGGTGATCGTCGCGGCGGTCAACGCCGTCGCCTCGGCCGCCTGCTACTTCGTCATCCCGGCCCGCTGGGCCGTCGTCGGCATGGCCGCCTCCTACGGACTGGCCTACGCGATCGGCGTCGGCATCGCCTGGAGCCGGCTGCGCAAGAAGCTGGGCGGCGACCTTGACGGCACCCGCGTGATGCGGACGTACGCCAGGCTCTGCATCGCCTCGGTCCCCGCGGCCCTGCTGAGCGGCGCGGCCTGCTACGGGATCGCCCAGACCCTCGGCCAGGGTGTCGTCGGCTCCTTCGCCGCCCTGCTGGCCGGCGGAGCCGTTCTGCTCGGGATCTTCTTCGTGGCCGCCCGCAGGATGCGCATCGAGGAGCTGAACTCACTGGTCGGCATGGTCCGCGGGCGCCTGGGGCGCTGAACCTTGGGTACGCGCACAACCATCGTCCGCCACCGTGTGTCGTGCATAGCGGCGGACTGTGGGCACAATTGGGTTCGGCGTCGGACGGCGCGCACTGAGTCGGACGGCGCGCAAGGAATGGGGAGGCAGGAACGACGGTGGTGGAACGGAGCACGGCTGCCGTCGACGTGGCAGACAACAGCGGCGATGAGCCGCTGACCGCTCAGGCGGACCAGTCCACGGCCGACGGGGTGGCCAAGAATCGGGAGCGGGACACGGACATCGACGAGGCACAGGGGAGTGGCGGGACCGAGGGTCCCGGAAAGGCCTCACCGCCCGAACTGCACAGCGGTCACAAACTCGCCAGACGCTACCGCCTCGAGGAGTGCGTCACCCGTCTGGACGGTTTCAGCAGCTGGCGTGCGGTCGACGAGAAACTCCGTCGCGCCGTCGGCGTCCACATCCTGCCCGCGGACCACACTCGGGCCCGTTCCGTGCTGGCCGCTGCCCGCTCCTCCGCACTGCTCGGCGACCCCCGGTTCGTCCAGGTCCTCGACGCCGTCGAGGAGAACGACCTCGTCTACGTCGTTCACGAGTGGCTTCCCGACGCCACTGAACTGAGCACGTTGCTCGCCTCCGGCCCGCTGGAGCCGTACGACATCTACCAGATGGTCACCCAGGTGTCCGCCGCCATGGCGGCCGCTCACCGCGAGGGCCTGGCGCATCTGCGCCTCAACCCGAACGCCGTGCTGCGCGCATCTACCGGCCAGTGGCGCATCCGCGGCCTCGCCGTGAACGCCGCCCTGCGCGGCATCAGCTCCGACACCCCGCAGCGCACCGACACGGAGGCCATCGGCGCCCTGCTGTACGCCGCACTCACCCAGCGCTGGCCGTACGAGAGCGACGCCTACGGGCTGTCCGGGCTGCCCAAGGACATCGGGCTGATCGCCCCCGACCAGGTGCGCGCCGGCGTCCACCGGGGCCTGTCCGAGCTCGCCATGCGCGCGCTGGTCAACGACGGCGCGACCGCGTCCCGCCATGAGTCCGCGTGCACGACGCCGGAGGAGCTGGTGAAGGCGATCGGCGAGATGCCCCGCATCCGCCCGCCGGAGCCCTCGTTCACCGCCCCGCCGGACTATCAGCGCACGACGTACCAACAGGGCACGTATGGCCGCCAGACGTCGCATCCGGGCGCCACCCAGCCGGTACCGACCCCGCCGCCCCCGCTGCAGAGCCGCACCGGCAAGGCCCTGAAGTGGGCCGTGTCGGCTCTCCTGATCGCGGCGCTGGGCCTCGGCAGCTGGCAGCTCGCTGACGCGCTCATGGACCAGGGCAACAATTCCGAGGACGGCAGCCAGACGCAGACGACGGACGACAACGACAAGAACGGCGACAAAACCAAGCCGGTCCGTCCGATCAAGATCCAGAACGCCCAGGAGTACGTCGCCAAGGGCGGAGCCCAGGCTCCTGAGGACGTGGGGAAGACGTACGACGGCGACAGCTCTTCGTACTGGCGCACCAAGAGCTTCGTCGACGGTCCGGAGATGAACCCGGCCTTCAAGCCCGGCGTGGGCATCGTCTACGACCTCGGATCGCCTCAGTCGGTGTCTGCCGCTTCGATAGGGTTTCTGTATCCCGGCGACCACACGACCGTCGCGCTCTACGCGTCGGACTCCCTGACGCCCTCGTCGCTGGACTCGATGGAAAAGATCGGCACCGTCACGACAAACGGCACCAGTGCGACGGTGAAGGTCACCAAGTCGGTGAAGACCCAGTACGTTCTCGTGTGGCTCACCGCCATGCCTCATGCGGACCGTGACCAGTACAGCGGCTCCGGGTACAAGCAGGCCATCACCGACCTGAAGTTCACCGGCTAGAGCTCACCACGTCCAGGGGAGGGGGTCCGATGGCAGAGGGCACCGCACACCGCGAGGTGAGCGACCAGGATCTCCTGGACCTCCATGTGAAGGGCGACCCCGATGCCTTCGGTGAGCTCGTGCGGCGTCACCGCGACCGGCTCTGGGCGGTGGCGCTGCGGACGCTCGGAGACCGCGAGGAGGCCGCTGACGCCGTCCAGGACGCCCTCGTGTCCGCCTACCGGGCCGCCCACACCTTCAGAGGCCAGTCGGCCGTCACGACGTGGCTGCACCGGATCACCGTGAACGCCTGCCTGGACCGCGCCCGCAAGGCTGCCTCGCGGAAGACCTCCCCCGTCGACGACACCGAGCGCCTGGAGCAGTTGCTGGAGCCTCACGAGGAGGCATCCGCGCCGGCGGAGCGCAACGATCTGCATCGCCAGTTGCTGGAGGCTCTCGGCACACTGCCGCCCGACCAGCGCGCGGCACTCGTCCTGGTGGACATGCAGGGATACCCCGTCGCGGAGGCTGCCCGGGTCCTCGATGTGCCGACCGGCACGGTAAAGAGCCGATGTGCGCGCGGCAGAGCCAGACTCCTGCCTCTCGTCACGCATCTACGACCGGAAAGCGCGCGCGGCGGCAAGGACTCCGGCGAGAGGCGGAACCGGACGGAGGGGGCATCCGTCCCACCGGCAGCGGGTCCTCATGACACGGCGCAAGCCAAGGATCCGCGTGATAGCGGGCCGAGTGATTCAGCAGCAGTGAAGGGCGGAGGTGGGCGAGCGTGACATCCACGACGGACACGGCCGGGCACCCGGACGTCACCGAGCTCTCCGACCTCACCGAGGGCGTGCTCCCTCCGGCCAGGACCACCGAGGTACGGAGTCATCTCGACCAGTGCGAACTATGCGCGGACGTCCACGCCTCGCTTGAGGAGATCCGGGAGCTGCTCGGCACCCTGCCCGGCCCGGCGCGAATGCCCGCCGATGTCGCCGGCCGGATCGACGCTGCTCTCGCCGCTGAGGCGCTGCTGAACGCGACGGCGCCCGATGGCGTCGAGGCACCGACGCTCGCTGGGGATAGCCGCGCTGCGGTCTCCGGTGGGGACGACGGCGCACATGTTTCACGTGAAACATCGGCAGCGGCGCATCGTCCGGCAGGGCATGCCCGCTCCTCGACCACCGGTCCCGGCCGCAAGGACCGCAAGAAGCCCGGGCGCCGCAGGGTGGCCGTCCTCGGTGCCGCCTTCACAGCTGCCGCTCTCGGACTCGGCTCCGTGCTGCTCACCTCACTGATGGGTGGCGGAGGGGCCGGTCCATCGGCTGATGGCGGGCAGACCACCGCCGACACCTTCTCCGCAGCGAAGCTGGAGAAGCAGGTCACCGATCTCCTCGCCAAGAGCGAGAGCTCTCCAGGTAGCTCCCGCGGTCCCGACCGCAGCCTGGGCATGGAAGGCGGGCCCGACACCCAGAGCCCCAAGATCCTGCGTGAGATCACGGTGCCCGACTGCGTCAGGAAGGGCATCAATCGCGACGACGCGGCGCTTGCCGCTGAGGAAGGCGTCTACCAGGGCAAGGACGCTCTCCTCGTCGTGATGCCGGACGCCTCCGACGCCAGCCGGGTCACCGTCTACGTCGTGGACTCGACCTGTGTGAAGCAGCCGTCGTTGACTACGGCCAAGGTTCTCCTGAAGGACTCCTACCCGCGTTCCTGAGACCCCGGCAGCTCGTCTCCGTCAGGCCCACCCAACCCCTACTCTGTGGCGTCACCGTGTGCCCGGACACAGCGGGAATGCGCGCCCCTTAGGATCCGTTGGGTGGGGTGAGAGTCCTGAAAGGGGCTCCCCCCGGCCCTTCGACGCAGTCCAGAGACGAGGAATCAAGCCGTGAGCGATGTCCGTAACGTGATCATCATCGGCTCCGGGCCCGCCGGTTACACGGCGGCGCTCTACACCGCGCGCGCGTCGCTGAAGCCGCTCGTGTTCGAGGGAGCCGTCACCGCTGGCGGTGCGCTCATGAACACGACCGAGGTCGAGAACTTCCCGGGCTTCCAGGACGGCATCATGGGCCCCGAGCTCATGGACAACATGCGCGGCCAGGCAGAGCGCTTCGGAGCCGAGCTCATCCCGGATGACATCGTCAACGTCGACCTGAGCGGTGAGATCAAGACCGTCACCGACACCGCGGGCACCGTCCACCGGGCGAAGGCCGTCATCATCGCCACCGGCTCGCAGCACCGCAAGCTCGGTCTGCCGAACGAGGACGCCCTCTCCGGCCGTGGCGTCTCCTGGTGTGCGACCTGCGACGGCTTCTTCTTCAAGGACCAGGACATTGCCGTGATCGGCGGCGGCGACACCGCGATGGAGGAGGCCACCTTCCTCTCCCGCTTCGCCAAGTCCGTGACGATCGTCCACCGTCGCGACACCCTGCGCGCCTCGAAGGCGATGCAGGACCGTGCCTTCGCCGACCCGAAGATCAAGTTCGTCTGGGACAGCGAGGTGGCCGAGGTTCGGGGCGAGCAGAAGCTCTCCGGCCTGAAGCTGCGCAACCTCAAGACCGGCGAGCTGTCGGACCTGGCGGTCACCGGCCTGTTCATCGCGATCGGCCACGACCCGCGCACCGAGCTGTTCAAGGGCCAGCTGGAGCTGGACGAGGAGGGCTACCTCAAGGTCGAGGCCCCCTCCACCCGCACCAACCTGACCGGTGTCTTCGGCGCCGGCGACGTCGTCGACCACACCTACCGTCAGGCGATCACCGCGGCCGGTACCGGCTGTTCCGCCGCCCTGGACGCCGAGCGCTTCCTCGCCGCCCTCTCGGACGAGGAGCAGGCCGAGCCCGAGAAGACCGCTGTCTGACCCCCACCCACCCCACGCACCACAGTTAAGGAGCCCGCCGTGGCCGGCACCCTGAAGAACGTGACCGACGACTCCTTCGAGCAGGACGTCCTCAAGAGCGAGAAGCCCGTCCTGGTGGACTTCTGGGCCGCATGGTGCGGTCCGTGCCGCCAGATCGCGCCGTCCCTCGAGGCCATCGCCGCCGAGCACGGCGACAAGATCGAGATCGTCAAGCTCAACATCGACGAGAACCCGGGTACGGCCGCCAAGTACGGCGTCATGTCCATCCCGACGCTGAACGTCTACCACAACGGCGAGGTCGCCAAGACCATCGTCGGCGCGAAGCCGAAGGCCGCGATCATCCGCGACCTTGAGGACTTCATCGCCGAGTGATGTTTCACGTGAAACACGAATGGGCCAACCCCCTCGGGTTGGCCCATTTGCTTTGAGAGGAGTCAGAGCAGCGGTCAGAGAGGCCGCAGTACGGGTTCCTTCTGCACGGCCCCCAGTAGCCGGTCGATCGCCATCTCCACGTCTTCCTTCCAGGACAGCGTCGTCCGCAGTTCCAGCCGCAGACGTGGAGAGGTGGGGTGCGGGCGCACGGTCTTGAAGCCCACGGCCAGGAGATGATCTGCCGGCAGCACACACGCCGGCTCTTTCCAACGCGCGTCGCCGAAGGCCTCAATGGCCTTGAAGCCCCGTCGCAACAGATCCTTGGCGACTGTCTGGACCATCACTCGGCCCAGCCCCTGCCCCTGGTACCCGGGCATGATGAACGCCGTCATCAACTGCACGGCATCAGGCGACACGGGACTCGTGGGGAACGCAGTCGAGCGCGGGACGTAAGCCGGAGGCGCATAGAGCACGAAGCCCACCGGTACGTCGTCGACGTAGACGACACGACCGCAGGAGCCCCAGTCCAGCAGGACGGCTGAGATCCAGGCTTCCTTCTCCAGAGTCGGAGTACCGGCTCTTACCGCGGCTTCACCGCTGACCGGGTCCAACTCCCAGAAGACACAAGCGCGGCAGCGCTTGGGAAGGTCCGGAAGGTTGTCCAGCGTGAGCGGTACGAGCCGTCGCCCCATGAAGGCTGTTCCTCGCTTCCTTCGCCCGCTGCATCGCGAGCGGCTGTCAGGGCGCTCCGTTCCCTGAGCAGGCTGCCGACGAATCCGCCGACCGCGCCCAGCCCAAGACCCGCGCTCACCAATCCGGTGCGGCTCACCATTCGCATGGACCCCGCCCTCCCCTTAGAGGTCTGCCAGGTGGATGCGCCATACCCGAACGCATCGTATCGACGATGCGATTCCATCGATACCGCCAGAAAGCAAAGTGCGGGCCGTGTTCCGGTACACACCGGACACGGCCCGCATGGGCACGCTGGGTAGGAAGCCAGCCCCGCAGGGCCTCAGACCTCGTCTTCCTCCGCATCGCCTTCCAGAAGACTCTTCTGGAGGGCGAGCTTCTCACCCGGAGCAAACGTGTTGAGGATTCGCTCAAGGTCCTCCGGCGAGGCGAACTCGACAGTGATCTTGCCCTTCTTCTGACCCAGTTCGACCTTCACCCGTGTCTCGAAGCGGTCCGAGAGCCGGGTCGCGAGGTCGGACAGCGCCGGGGAGGGCACGGAGCCGGCCCGCGGCCCCCTGGAGCGCTGGACCTTCTGCGGGCGGGAGCCCATCAGAGTCACGATCTCTTCGACGGACCGGACCGAGAGACCTTCAGCGACCACCCGGTAGGCCAGCCGCTCCTGCTCCTCGGAGTCATCCACAGAGAGAAGCGCCCGCGCATGGCCGGCGGAGAGCACACCGGCCGCCACCCGGTTCTGGACCTTGGGCGAGAGCTTCAACAGACGCAGAGTGTTGGAGACCTGCGGGCGGGAACGGCCGATGCGGTCCGCCAGCTGGTCGTGCGTGCAGTTGAAGTCCTTCAGCAGCTGATCGTAGGCGGCCGCTTCTTCGATCGGGTTCAGCTGAGCACGGTGCAGGTTCTCCAGGAGGGCATCCAGGAGCAGCTTCTCGTCGTCCGTCGCCCGCACGATCGCCGGGATCGCCTCGAGGCCGGCCTCACGGCAGGCCCGCCAGCGACGCTCACCCATGATGAGCTCGTACCGTGCGGGGCCGATCTGCCGTACGACGATCGGCTGGAGGAGGCCGACCTCCTGGATGGAGGTGACGAGTTCCTGCAGTGCGTCCTCGTCGAAGACCTCACGCGGCTGCCGCGGGTTCGGCGTGATCTCGTCGAGGGGGATCTCCGCGAAGTGGGCGCCCATGGGAGACGCGGGGTTCTCCACGGCACCGTTGAGCGAAGGCTCCTCGGTTTCATGTGAAACAGGCGGCAGCGTGGCCACCTTGGCCGCGGCCACGCCACGCTCGCTCAGCACCGGTACAGCAGCCGGGGACGCGGAAGCGCCCCCCATCGCTGCCGGGGGCACCGTCTTCTCCGTCGGTGCAGCAGGGATCAGTGCGCCGAGACCACGACCCAAACCCCTCCGTCGCTCGCTCACTGGATCCCCTCCGCCATGCTCGGGTTGTTCTGGGCGCCGAAGTGGGCATTCGTCGGGTCGTAACTGACGCCAACGCCCTTCAGCGCGATTTCTCTTGCCGCCTCAAGATAGGACAAGGCACCGCTCGATCCTGGATCGTAGGTCAGCACGGTTTGCCCGTAGCTCGGCGCCTCGGAGATACGGACCGAGCGGGGAATGCTCGTCCGCAGCACCTCGTCGCCGAAGTGGCTGCGCACCTCGTCCGCGACCTGGGACGCGAGCCGCGTCCGGCCGTCGTACATGGTGAGCAGGATCGTCGAGACGTGCAGAGCGGGGTTGAGGTGCCCCCGCACCAGGTCGACGTTGCGCAGCAGCTGGCCGAGACCCTCCAGCGCGTAGTACTCGCACTGGATCGGGATCAGGACCTCCTGCCCAGCGACCAGCGCGTTGACCGTCAACAGGCCCAGCGAGGGTGGGCAGTCGATGAGGATGTAGTCCAGCGGCTGCTCGTAAGCCTGGATCGCCCGCTGCAGTCGGCTTTCGCGTGCCACCAAGGAGACCAGCTCGATCTCCGCACCGGCGAGATCGATCGTGGCCGGGGCACAGAAGAGACCCTCGACATCCGGGACCGGCTGGACGACCTCCGACAGCGGCTTGCTCTCGACCAACACGTCATAGATCGAAGGAACTTCGGCGTGATGGTCGATCCCCAGGGCGGTGGAGGCATTGCCCTGCGGGTCGAGATCGATGACCAGCACACGGCCACCATGCAGAGCCAGCGACGCGGCAAGGTTGACGGTCGTCGTCGTCTTGCCTACGCCCCCCTTCTGGTTGGCGACCACCATGACGCGGGTCTGCTCGGGCCGTGGGAGGCCCTCGCCGGCGCGGCCTAGAGCTTCCACTGCCAGTTGGGCAGCACGACCGATGGGAGTGTCGTCCATCGGGGGCGGTGTTTCACGTGAAACATCCTCCCCCATCGACTCGGTACGGGGACCGGGGACCGGATCGGTCATCGGTCCCGCGATGTTGGCGTCGGACCGCAAGGATTCACTCTCCTCGACTTCAGGCTCGCAATGAACAGAGCCTCCCATGTCTTCGGGGTCGTGAACCAGTGAGGCCTGTTGTTCTGTGGAGAAATCCACCTCTGTGGACAACTCCGTGCCCCCCAGGGGGGACGGAGTGTCGTCAGAATCACCTTCTCCGAGAGAGCCGAGGGGCTTTCTGTCTCGAGGTTCGGCAGCGCGGCTGCGGCTGATGATGCCGTGAAGCAGTGAGCGACGTTTCACGTGAAACACGATGCACAGCCGCCGAGGCCGAACTGTCGCGACACTCCGGCATGGGTAGGTTTGCCAGCTTGTGTGGAGTACGTCTCGTCGTCAGGACGGATCAGCGGCGTCGGCGAGCGCGTCCCGTCCTGGCCGCCTTCGCTCGCTTGGCAGCGAAGCGCACACCGCCCGGGCTCTCCCCGACCTCCACCCGGACGACCGTCGACAGGGGATCCACGACGCCCTCACCGACATGCAGGATCGACGTCTCCACGGCGCCGAGCTTGCTCAGGGCGGTCGCAGCGCTCTTCAGCTCTTCCTCGGCGGTGTCGCCCTTGAGGGCGAGCATCTCGCCGTATGGCCGCAGCAGCGGAATGCCCCAGGTCGCCAGGCGGTCCAGCGGTGCCACCGCACGCGCGGTCACCACATGCACCGGCGGCATCTTCCCCATGACCTCCTCGGCACGGCCACGAACCACCGTCACGTGGTCCAGCCCGAGCAGCTCCACGACCTCCGTCAGGAAGTTCGTCCGTCGCAACAGGGGTTCCAGCAACGTGATCTTCAGGTCTTCCCGGACCAGCGCCAGAGGGATGCCGGGCAGGCCCGCGCCCGAGCCGACGTCGCACACCATCACGCCCTCCGGGACGACCTCGGAGAGCACTGCGCAGTTCAGGAGATGCCGCTCCCACAGGCGAGGCACCTCTCGTGGGCCGATCAGGCCGCGCTGCACACCCGCTTCGGCGAGCAGTTCGGCATAGCGGACCGCATCACCGTAGCGATCGCCGAACACCTCACGTGCCTGCTCGGGCACAGGGGGAAGCTCCGCTGCCTCCGTCACGGGGGACCGTCCTTCCGTTCGCGCCGACGCAGAAAGCGCCGGCACCAGAACCACCACAACTATTCAGGCTGACAAAGTTCGGCCCCGCCTGCGCGCAGACGGGGCCGGGGAACGTAGGGGAACCGATCAGGCGGGAAGCACAACGACGAACCGCTGCGGTTCCTCGCCCTCGGACTCGCTGCGCAGGCCCGCGGACTTGACCGCGTCGTGCACGACCTTGCGCTCGAACGGCGACATCGGCTTCAGCTTCACGGGCTCGCCCGAGCTCCTGACCTCGGCGGCGGCCTTGGCACCCAGCTCGGAGAGCTCGGCACGCTTCTGGGCCCGGTAGCCCGCGACGTCCAGCATCAGCCGGCTGCGGTCCCCGGTCTCCCGGTGCACGGCCAGACGCGTGAGCTCCTGCAGTGCCTCCAGCACCTCGCCGTCACGCCCGACCAGCTTCTGCAGGTCTCGGCCGCCCGAGTCGCTGATGATCGATACAGCGGCGCGGTCGGCCTCGACGTCCATGTCGATGTCGCCGTCGAGATCGGCGATGTCGAGCAGACCCTCGAGGTAGTCCGCCGCGATCTCGCCCTCCTGCTCCAGGCGGGACAGGGTGTCTGCACCCTCGGCAGCAGCGGAGGTGGTGCCTTCCGTCACGGGATGGGCTCCTTCTTACTTCTTGGTCGGGGACTTGGGGCGCTGCGGACCGCCCTTGCGCTGCCCGGACTGGGCCTTGCTACGGCCGCCACCGCTGCCGGACTTCTGCGCGGTCTTCTTGGCAACAGCGGGCTTGTCGTCCTCGGGCTCGTCGGACTTCTCCAGCGACGTCGGCTCACCCGCCTGCTTGGCAGCACCGGTCTGACGCTGGGACTTGCTCTGCCGCTTCGGCTGCTGCCGCTTGGGGGCAGCACCGGTGGTCGGCGTACCGTCCTCGGCCACTGTGGCGACAGCGCTCTCGCCCTTCAGCACGGTGCCGTCGGCCTGCGCCGCCAGACCCGCCTTGCTCAGGCCGTTGATGAACTTGCGCTCGAACTCGTTGCGGTCGCGGCCCTTGGCGACGATGGCCTTGACGATGGCGCGCTCACCGCGACCACGGGTCTTGCCGTGCTGCGTGACGTGCTTGGCCAGACGCTCCAGGTACGCGGCCTGAGCCTTGGAACCCGGGGTCGGGTTGTTGCGGATGACGTACATCTGCTGGCCCATGGTCCACACGTTGGTGGTCAGCCAGTAGACGAGGACACCGACCGGGAAGTTGATGCCGAAGACGGCGAACATGACCGGGAAGATGTACATCAGCATCTTCTGCTGCTGCATGAACGGCGTCTTCACCGTGGTGTCGACGTTCTTCGTCATCAGCTGGCGCTGCGTGTAGAACTGCGACGCCGACATCAGGACGATCATGACCGCGGTGACGATACGGACCGTGGTCAGAGTGGCGTCGAGCGCCGCGACGTCCGAGCTGCTGTCGGTGAACTTCGCGGCCAGCGGAGCACCGAAGATGTGCGCCTTCTGCGCGCTCTGCAGCAGGCTCTCGTTGATGACACCAATGGTGTCGTTGTTCGCGATGCTGTTGAGCACGTGGTACAGGGCGAAGAAGAACGGCGACTGCGCCAGGATGGGAAGGCACGAGGAGAGCGGGTTGGTGCCCGTCTCCTTGTACAGCTTCATCATCTCTTCGGACTGACGCTGTTTGTCGTTCTTGTAACGCTCTTGGATCTTCTTCATCTCGGGCTGCAGCGTCTGCATGGCCCGGGTCGCCTTGATCTGCTTCACAAAGAGCGGGATCAGGCAGATACGGATCAGAATCACCAGGGACACGATGGAAAGGCCCCAGGCCCACCCGGTGTCAGGGCCGAAAATGGCGCCGTACACCGTGTGGAACTGGACGATGACCCAGGAGACAGGTGTCGTGATGAAGCTGAAGAAGCTGGCAATCGTGTCCACTAATCATGCTCCTTGGGCATGGGACGGGGTCTCTGCGGCCGGGCTCGAAGGAACATTGTCCTCGGTGGCCGTTTCGGCGGCGGAGGGCCCGCCCTTGCGTGCGCGCCACGCGTTACGCAGCAGCTCGTGCCACCGCGGGCGCTTGCGCGGCGGGACATGGTCCACACCGCCCAGCGACCACGGATTGCACCGCAGGATGCGCCAGGCGGTGAGCGCGGTGCCCTTGATCGCACCGTGCCGGTCGATGGCGGTGTAGCCGTAGTGAGAGCACGACGGGTAGTACTTGCAGACCGGCCCCAGCAGTGGACTGATCGTCCACTGGTACAGCTTGATCAGGGCCAGCAGTGGGTACTTCATCGCGCGCCCCCTCCCAGCAGCCGCTGCAGAGCGGCGTCCAGGTCTTGGGCCAGCTGTGCATGGTCGGCGTCACCCGCACCGGGCAGCGCTCGTACGACTACCAGGCTACCGGGGGGCAGCTGGTCGACTCGGTCGCGCATCAGATGGCGAAGCCTGCGCTTCACCTTGTTCCGCACGACCGCGCCACCCACTGCCTTGCTCACGACGAAACCCGCACGCGTCGGGGGAGCGCTCTCCCCAGGCGCGTGCGGGTCCGTGGCACCGCTACGAAGGTGGACGACGAGAGTCGGGCGTCCAGCCCGGCGTCCTCGTCGTACCGCGGTCGCGAAGTCCTCGCGCCGCCTCAGCCGATGCTCGGTAGGCAGCACGACGTCATGACCTGATCGGGATCAGGCGGACAGGCTGGCGCGACCCTTGCTGCGGCGGTTCGCCAGAATCGCGCGGCCGGCACGGGTGCGCATCCGCAGACGGAAGCCGTGGGTCTTGGCACGACGACGGTTGTTCGGCTGGAAGGTGCGCTTGCTCACTCGGGGGCTCCAGAAATAAATCGGGGTTTGCGGGTGCCGTCTTGGCTGTCACCGTGCGCCCACGAGTAGCTCGCGTTAACGCCCGAGTGCACCGCTTACCGATCACCTTGACGCGATCTGGCCCATCGGAGGCAGGCGGCAGCAGCCATCGACAACTCGACCTGGTTACGGTACGCGCGGCTACGCCATCCGGTCAAACCAGAGGTCATGGGGAGACACTATCCACAGCCTGGGGACAACAACTTGAACCGCACCCGCCGCCCTGACTACCGTGACTGAACTCCGATTCGTTCCCTTGTCCCCTTGATTCGGGCTCCGCCCGGTTTGAATCCCGACCCGTCCCACAATCACACGTTCGTGGGACCCATGAGAGAGCGTGCCCTGTGGCTGACGTACCTGCCGATCTTGCCGCAGTGTGGCCACGAGTACTCGAGCAACTCCTCGGTGAAGGTCGCGGTCAGGGTGTCGAGGTGAAGGACGAGCACTGGATCCGACGCTGCCAGCCGCTCGCGCTGGTCGCCGACACCGCTCTGCTCGCCGTACCGAACGAATTTGCGAAAGGCGTACTGGAGGGCCGCCTGGCCCCCATCGTCAGCGAGACTCTGAGCCGCGAGTGCGGTCGTCCGATCCGCATCGCGATCACCGTCGACGACTCCGCCGGCGAGCCCCCGGCCCCGCCGGCGCTCCCTGCCCCGCCCCAGCCGCGTTACGAGGAGCCCGAACTCCCCCCGTACGAGGGCTACGGCCGCCACCGCGCCGACGACCAGCGACCCGGCGACCAACTGCCCTCCGCGCGCCCGGCCTACCCGAGCGAGTACCAGCGCCCCGAGCCCGGCCCCGGCAGCTGGCCGCGCCCGAGCCAGGACGACTACGGCTGGCAGCAGCAGCGGCTCGGCTTCCCGGAGCGGGACCCGTACGCGTCGCCGCCGCAGGACTCCTACGGCCAGGACTCGTACCAACAGGACTCCTACGGCCCGCCCGCCCAGGACTACCGCCCGCAGCCGATGGAGCGGTCGTCGTACGACGGGCACCGCCCCGACTACGACCAGCCGCGCGCCGACTACGACCGCGACGCCCGGCGCGACCTGGACGCCCGCCGGGGCCTCGACGGCCGCCGCGACCGGCCCGAGCCGCCCTCCGGCTCCGGCCATGTGCACCGCGGCGGCCCCGTCGGCGCGAACCTGCCGACCACCGGCGCCCCCGGACCGCTGGCCGCGCAGCCCGCGCCGGCGCCCGGGCCCGGTGAGCCGACCGCGCGCCTGAACCCGAAGTACCTCTTCGACACGTTCGTCATCGGCGCCTCCAACCGCTTCGCGCACGCGGCCGCGGTCGCCGTCGCCGAGGCACCGGCGAAGGCGTACAACCCCCTCTTCATCTACGGGGAGTCGGGGCTCGGCAAGACGCACCTGCTGCACGCGATCGGGCACTACGCGCGGAGCCTGTACTCCGGCACGCGCGTGCGGTACGTGAGCTCGGAGGAGTTCACCAACGAGTTCATCAACTCCATCCGCGACGGCAAGGGCGACAGCTTCCGCAAGCGCTACCGCGAGATGGACATCCTGCTCGTCGACGACATCCAGTTCCTCGCGGACAAGGAGTCGACGCAGGAGGAGTTCTTCCACACGTTCAACACGCTCCACAACGCCAACAAGCAGATCGTATTGTCCAGCGACCGGCCGCCGAAGCAGCTGGTCACGCTGGAGGACCGGCTGCGGAACCGTTTCGAGTGGGGCCTGATCACCGACGTCCAGCCGCCCGAGCTGGAGACACGTATCGCGATCCTGCGCAAGAAGGCGGTGCAGGAGCAGCTCAACGCCCCGCCGGAGGTCCTGGAGTTCATCGCCTCCCGCATCTCGCGCAACATCCGCGAGCTGGAGGGCGCGCTGATCCGGGTGACGGCGTTCGCCTCGCTCAACAAGCAGCCGGTCGATCTGGGGCTGACGGAGATCGTCCTCAAGGACCTGATCCCGGGCGGTGACGGCGCGACGCCGGAGATCACCTCGACGGCCATCATGAGCGCCACGGCCGACTACTTCGGTCTCACCGTCGAGGACCTGTGCGGCAGCTCCCGGGGCCGCCAGCTGGTCACGGCCCGGCAGATCGCCATGTACCTGTGCCGTGAGCTGACCGACCTGTCGCTGCCGAAGATCGGCGCGCTGTTCGGCGGCCGCGACCACACCACGGTGATGCACGCCGACCGCAAGATCCGCAATCTGATGGCCGAGCGACGCGCCATCTACAACCAGGTCACCGAGCTCACGAACCGCATCAAGAACGGCTGACGGACCCAGCTGCACGCACGAAGGGCGCCCCCGGTGGAAGACACCGGGGGCGCCCTTCGTCATGTCGTGGTTGTCGGCTGTTCGAATACTTGCCGCGTTACGGCCACTCTCCACAGATTCGGTGACTTTCTCCCGTCCACATCCTGGGGACTGGGAAGTTGTCCAGACTGTGTCCACAGAGGCCTCTGTTGAAAGACCATCAAGCCAGGTCAAGTGCCTGTGGATTCGTGGACGAACGATCTCCACAGACTGTGGACAGCGAAACGATCCACAGGCTGTGCATCAAGTTGTCCACCGGCAACCCACAGGCTGGGGCCAGTTGTCCCCAGCGATCCCCAGCTTCTCCACATCACTGTCCACTGTTCGGCAACGCGACGCGCCTTCTCACCGGCGCGAGTGAAAGGCGTCACACGAAGGTGCCGGGTTGGCCTGTGGGAAAGGTGGGTAAAGCTGGGGACGGCGCTGGGGAGAAGTCGCCTCAGGCTGTGCATGGGGTGTGCAGAACTTTCCGTTCTCCACAGATACGCCTGGTTGTCCACTGCCGTCGCCCACAGGGCCCGTGGACAAAATCTTGGCTCTGAGCTGGGAAAACACGGTTATCCACGGTTTCCACAGGCCCTACTACTACTCCCAACTAGAGAGAGCTGGGAATCCGTTTCGAAGTGGGTCCTGTGCACAACTTGCTGTCCGGCTCCCGGCTGCCCCTCGTCACGACTTGACCCCGAGAGGCACCTACTGTCAGTGGGGTGCGTCAGACTGTTCCCGGTGTCCTTCCCCTCACTGGGGCCGACGACACCGAGACAGACGACGAAGCCAGGCAGGCCGAGAAGCGCCGGCAACAGCAGGAGGCGGCAACAGTGAAGATCCGGGTGGAACGCGACGTACTCGCGGAGGCAGTGGCCTGGGCGGCACGCAGCCTCCCGGCCCGTCCGCCGGCGCCTGTCCTCGCAGGCCTCCTCCTCAAGGCCGAGGACGGCCAGCTGAGCCTGTCCAGCTTCGACTACGAGGTCTCCGCGCGGGTGAGCGTCGAGGCCGAGGTCGAGGAGGAGGGCACGGTCCTGGTCTCCGGCCGCCTGCTGGCCGACATCTGCCGCGCTCTCCCCAACCGACCGGTGGAGATTTCCACAGACGGTGTACGGGCGACCGTGGTCTGCGGCTCCTCGCGGTTCACACTCCACACCCTGCCTGTGGAGGAGTACCCGGCGCTGCCGCAGATGCCGACCGCCACCGGCACCGTCCCCGGTGAGGTCTTCGCCTCCGCCGCCGCCCAGGTGGCCATCGCCGCCGGCCGCGACGACACGCTGCCCGTCCTCACCGGTGTGCGCATCGAGATCGAGGGCGACACCGTCACGCTGGCCTCCACCGACCGCTACCGCTTCGCGGTCCGCGAGTTCCTGTGGAAGCCGGAGAACCCGGAGGCGTCCGCGGTCGCCCTGGTGCCCGCAAAGACGCTCCTGGACACCGCCAAGGCGCTCACGAGCGGCGACAGCGTCATCCTGGCTCTGTCCGGCTCGGGCGCCGGCGAGGGCCTGATCGGTTTCGAGGGCGCCGGCCGCCGGACGACGACGCGTCTCCTGGAGGGCGACCTTCCCAAGTACCGCTCGCTGTTCCCGACGGAGTTCAACAGCGTCGCCGTGATCGAGACCGCCCCCTTCGTGGAGGCCGTCAAGCGCGTGGCCCTGGTCGCCGAGCGCAACACCCCGGTGCGGCTCAGCTTCGAGCAGGGCGTGCTCATCCTGGAGGCCGGTTCCAGCGACGACGCACAGGCTGTGGAAAGGGTCGACGCCCAGCTGGAGGGCGACGACGTGTCGATCGCCTTCAACCCGACCTTCCTGCTGGACGGCCTGAGCGCCATCGACTCCCCGGTCGCCCAGCTGTCCTTCACGACGTCCACGAAGCCCGCGCTGCTCAGCGGCAAGCCGGCGCTGGACGCCGAGGCGGACGAGGCCTACAAGTACCTGATCATGCCGGTGCGGCTGAGCGGCTGAGCGGCTGCCGAGGTCGGCGCCGCGGTTGTCCACAGCGTCCCCAGCACCGGTGGATCACGATCACCGGGCCTGGGGACGACCTGTCGGACGAAGCCGCAGGTGAGGGCGTACGTATGAGCGCCTATGCCCACGGATGTGCGCGTGCGTCCGGGTTTAGGCTCGTACGCGGGTACGAAGGTGCCCCACACGCCACAGCAACCTAAGGAACAACTGATGGAGCTCGGTCTCGTCGGCCTCGGCAAGATGGGCGGCAACATGCGCGAGCGGATCCGCCGCGCAGGCCACACCGTCGTCGGATACGACCGCAACCCGGACCTCGCGGATGCCCACAGCCTGGAAGAGCTTGTGGGCAAGCTCCCCGGGCCGCGCGTGATCTGGGTGATGGTCCCGGCAGGTGCCCCGACCCAGTCGACCATCGACGAGCTCGCCGAGCTGCTGGAGCCCGGTGACGTCGTGGTGGACGGCGGGAACTCGCGCTGGACGGACGACGAGCGGCACGCCGAGGAGCTGGCGGCCAAGGGCATCGGATTCGTCGACTGCGGCGTCTCCGGCGGCGTCTGGGGCCTGCAGAACGGCTACGCGCTGATGTACGGCGGCGACGCGGAGAACGTCGCCAAGGTGCAGCCCATATTCGACGCCCTCAAGCCGGAGGGCGACCGCGGCGCCGTACACGCCGGCAAGGTCGGCGCGGGGCACTTCGCGAAGATGGTCCACAACGGGATCGAGTACGCGATGATGCAGGCCTATGCCGAGGGCTGGGAGCTGCTGGAGAAGGTCGACTCCGTGACCGACGTCCGGGAGATCTTCCGCTCCTGGCAGGAGGGCACGGTGATCCGTTCCTGGCTGCTGGACCTCGCGGTGAACGCCCTCGACGAGGACGAGCACCTGGACAAGCTCAGGGGTTATGCACAGGACTCCGGCGAGGGACGCTGGACTGTGGAAGCAGCCATCGACCACGCGGTGCCGCTGCCGGCGATCACCGCGTCGCTGTTCGCGCGGTTCGCGTCCCGCCAGGACGACTCCCCGCAGATGAAGATGATCGCGGCGCTGCGGAACCAGTTCGGCGGCCACGCGGTCGAGACGAAGTGACCGGTGGAGCAGAAGTGACCGTCGGGGCGGAAGTGCCCGGCGGAGACCAGAGAAATTAATCCACACCCTGGGGATGGCACCCTGGCACCCTCAGGAGTGACCCGGTTGTCCACAACTGGGGACAGGCGAACCACATGTTGGGGGAGGTCGGCGAACGACCATGCACGTCACGCATCTGTCGCTGGCCGACTTCCGCTCGTACGCCCGGGTCGAAGTTCCGCTCGACCCGGGTGTCACCGCCTTCGTCGGACCCAACGGCCAGGGCAAGACCAACCTCGTCGAGGCTGTCGGCTATCTCGCCACCCTCGGCAGCCATCGGGTCGCCTCCGACGCCCCCCTCGTGCGCATGGGCGCCGACCGGGCGGTCATCCGGGCGCAGGTGCGGCAGGGCGAGCGGCAGCAGCTGATCGAGCTGGAGCTGAACCCCGGCAAGGCGAACCGGGCCCGGATCAACAGGTCCTCGCAGGTCAGACCCCGTGACGTGCTCGGCATCGTACGGACCGTCCTGTTCGCCCCGGAGGACCTGGCCCTGGTCAAGGGAGACCCCGGCGAGCGGCGCCGTTTTCTCGACGAGCTGATCACCGCCCGCTCCCCGCGCATGGCCGGCGTCCGCTCCGACTACGAGCGGGTCCTCAAGCAGCGCAACACGCTCCTGAAGTCGGCCGCGCTAGCCCGTCGGCACGGTGGCCGTTCCATGGACCTGTCGACCCTCGACGTCTGGGACCAGCATCTCGCCCGCGCGGGCGCCGAGTTGCTCGCCCAGCGCCTGGACCTGATCGCGACGATCCAGCCGCTGGCCGACAAGGCGTACGAGCAACTGGCCCCCGGCGGCGGCCCCATCGCGCTCGACTACAAGCCGTCCGCTCCCGGCGAGGCGCACACGCGCGAGGACCTCTTCGAGCAGCTGATGGCGGCGCTGGAAGAGGCACGCAAGCAGGAGATCGAGCGCGGCGTCACCCTCGTAGGCCCGCATCGGGACGATTTGCTTCTCAAACTCGGTCAGCTGCCCGCCAAGGGATACGCCTCGCACGGCGAGTCCTGGTCCTACGCGCTGGCGCTGCGCCTGGCGTCGTACGACCTGCTGCGGGCGGAGGGCAACGAGCCGGTGCTGGTCCTGGACGACGTGTTCGCCGAGCTGGACAGCCGGCGCCGTGAGCGCCTGGCCGAGCTGGTCGCGCCCGGCGAGCAGGTCCTGGTGACCGCCGCCGTCGACGACGACGTACCGCACGTGCTGGCGGGGGCGCGGTACACGGTGTCCGAGGGGATGGTGGAGCGCGTATGAGCGAGAACCCGTCCGCGAGCGACAACGAGAGCTCCCCCAGGAAGACCCCCGAACCCTCCGGCGTCGACCTCGCGCGCGTGGCGCTCAGGGCGGCCAAGGAGCAGGCACGCGCGCGTGGCGACGCGGCGCAGCAGAAGAAGCAGGCGCGGCGCGGCGGCCTGCGCTCCGGCGCACGGGCAGACGGCCGCGACCCCATGGCGCTCGGCTCCGCCATTAACCGCTTGATCACCGAGCGGGGCTGGGAGGCCCCGGCCGCGGTGGGCGGGGTGATGGGCCGCTGGCCGCAGATCGTCGGCGGGGACGTCGCCAAGCACTGCGTGCCCGAGAAGTACGACGAGGACGAGCGGACCCTGATCGTGCGCTGCGACTCGACGGCCTGGGCGACGAACCTGCGGCTGCTCGCGCCGACGCTGGTCGCCCGCCTCAACGAGGACCTCGGGCATGGCGCGGTGCGGCAGATCAAGGTGCAGGGACCTGGCGGCCCGGCCCGCCGTTACGGTCCGCTGCGCGCTCCTGGCAGTACGGGGCCCGGCGACACCTACGGGTGATCGGACCGGCGGGGCCGCGCGCGAAGAGGCTTCCCGAGCCGCCGTCACAGCCGTCTCCACAGCCCCGTCGGCCACAGGTGACCGACATCACATCAGCAGTCATCGGCGGTCGCGAAGCGCTGCCGGCGACCTCCTCCTCGTGCAACCGCACGCGGTTGCGAATCGCGACCTGACTCCGAAGTAGCCAAGGGTTGACGGCCGGAAGCGCTGAGTGGCTCCGTGAGCCTCTTGGAGACCCCATCCGCATATCGGGAGTCGGCCGAGCCGGGTTCAGGGCGGCACATGCGGACTCAGGTACCGGCAAACCCCCATCACAGTCGGCGCTACCGGTAGACTGGAGCCCAATCCCGCCCCACTCGTGGGGACCGTCCGGGAAAAGCTGAGCAACGCTGATCAAGGCTTACCAACGCAACATGCCGCAGCCGCTCCGGCAACCCGCCGACGAGCCTGGCTCGTGCTGTGCCAGAAAGGGCGCTTCGTGGCCGATTCCGGCAACCCCAACGAGAACATCCCGTCCACCGACGCCGGCGCCAACGGCGCGGTCACCTCGTCGAACGGCGAGGTCACCGCCTCGTACGACGCCAGCGCCATCACCGTCCTCGAGGGTCTGGACGCGGTCCGCAAGCGACCCGGTATGTACATCGGTTCGACCGGCGAGCGCGGCCTGCACCACCTCGTGCAGGAGGTCGTCGACAACTCCGTCGACGAGGCGCTGGCCGGTCACGCGGACACGATCGACGTGACGATCCTGGCCGACGGCGGTGTGCGCGTCGTCGACAACGGCCGAGGCATCCCGGTCGGCATCGTGCCCTCCGAGGGCAAGCCGGCCGTCGAGGTCGTCCTGACGGTCCTGCACGCGGGCGGAAAGTTCGGTGGCGGCGGCTACGCGGTCTCCGGCGGTCTGCACGGCGTGGGCGTCTCCGTCGTGAACGCCCTGTCGACCAAGGTCTCCGTCGAGATCAAGACCGACGGCCACCGCTGGACGCAGGACTACAAGTTGGGCGTCCCGACGGCCCCGCTTGCCCAGCACGAGGAGACGGACGAGCACGGCACCTCGGTCACCTTCTGGGCCGACCCGGACATCTTCGAGACCACTGAGTACTCCTTCGAGACGCTGTCGCGGCGCTTCCAGGAGATGGCGTTCCTCAACAAGGGCCTGCGCATCAACCTCACCGACGAGCGTGAGTCGGCGAAGGCCACCGCCGGTGCGGACGAGGCGGGCGAGGACGAGAAGCACGAGGTCAAGCACGTCTCGTACCACTACGAGGGCGGCATCGTCGACTTCGTGAAGTACCTCAACTCCCGCAAGGGAGAAGTGGTGCACCCCACCGTGATCGACCTGGAGGCCGAGGACAAGGACAAGCACCTGTCCCTCGAGATCGCCATGCAGTGGAACGGTGGCTACACCGAGGGTGTCTACTCCTTCGCCAACATCATCCACACGCACGAGGGCGGCACGCACGAAGAGGGCTTCCGCGCGGCGCTGACCTCGCTGATCAACAAGTACGCGCGTGACAAGAAGCTGCTTCGTGAGAAGGACGACAACCTCACGGGCGACGACATCCGCGAGGGTCTGACCGCGATCATCTCGGTGAAGCTGAGCGAGCCGCAGTTCGAGGGCCAGACGAAGACCAAGCTGGGCAACACCGAGGTGAAGACCTTCGTGCAGAAGGTCGTCTACGAGCACCTCAACGACTGGCTGGACCGCAATCCGGTCGAGGCCGCGGACATCATCCGCAAGGGCATCCAGGCGGCCACCGCGCGCGTGGCGGCCCGCAAGGCCCGTGACCTGACGCGTCGCAAGGGCCTGCTGGAGACCGCGTCCCTGCCGGGCAAGCTCTCCGACTGCCAGTCGAACGACCCCATCAAGTGCGAGATCTTCATCGTCGAGGGTGACTCCGCCGGCGGCTCGGCCAAGTCCGGCCGCAACCCGGAGTACCAGGCGATCCTCCCGATCCGAGGCAAGATCCTCAACGTCGAGAAGGCCCGGATCGACAAGATCCTGCAGAACCAGGAGATCCAGGCGCTGATCTCGGCCTTCGGTACCGGAGTCCACGAGGACTTCGACATCGAGAAGCTGCGCTATCACAAGATCATCCTGATGGCGGACGCCGACGTCGACGGCCAGCACATCAACACCCTGCTGCTGACCTTCCTGTTCCGCTTCATGCGGCCGCTGGTCGAGGCCGGGCACGTGTTCCTGTCCCGTCCCCCGCTGTACAAGATCAAGTGGGGCCGGGACGAGGTCGAGTACGCGTACTCCGACCGTGAGCGCGACGCGCTGCTTGAAATGGGCCGTCAGCGTGGCAAGCGCGTCCGCGAGGACTCGATCCAGCGCTTCAAGGGCCTCGGCGAGATGAACGCCGAGGAACTGCGCATCACGACCATGGACCAGGAGCACCGCGTCCTCGGCCAGGTCACCCTCGACGACGCCGCCCAGGCCGACGACCTGTTCTCGGTCCTCATGGGCGAGGACGTCGAGGCCCGTCGCCAGTTCATCCAGCGCAATGCCAAGGACGTCCGCTTCCTCGACATCTGAGTCGGTCTCAGCTGACCGAACCAGGAAGGATCTTCACCAGCAATGACCGACGAGAACACTCCCGTCACGCCTGAGGACGACGGCCTGGCCCTGCGCGTCGAGCCCGTCGGGCTCGAGACGGAGATGCAGCGTTCGTACCTCGACTACGCGATGTCCGTCATCGTCTCGCGTGCGCTGCCGGACGTCCGGGACGGCCTCAAGCCCGTCCACCGACGCGTCCTGTACGCCATGTACGACGGCGGCTACCGCCCCGAGCGCGGCTTCTACAAGTGCGCGCGCGTGGTCGGCGACGTCATGGGTAACTACCACCCTCACGGCGACTCCTCGATCTACGACGCCCTGGTCCGCCTCGCGCAGCCGTGGTCGATGCGGATGCCGCTGGTGGACTCCAACGGCAACTTCGGCTCTCCGGGCAACGACCCGGCTGCGGCCATGCGCTACACCGAGTGCAAGATGGCGCCGCTGTCGATGGAGATGGTCCGCGACATCGACGAGGAGACCGTCGACTTCACGGACAACTACGACGGCCGCTCCCAGGAGCCGACCGTCCTCCCCGCCCGCTTCCCGAACCTGCTGATCAACGGCTCGGCCGGTATCGCGGTCGGCATGGCGACCAACATCCCGCCGCACAACCTGCGCGAGGTCGCGTCCGGCGCCCAGTGGTACCTGGAGAACCCGGAGGCGTCGCACGAGGAGCTCCTGGACGCTCTCGTCGAGCGCATCAAGGGCCCGGACTTCCCGACCGGCGCCCTCGTGGTCGGCCGCAAGGGCATCGAAGAGGCGTACCGGACCGGCCGCGGCTCGATCACCATGCGCGCGGTCGTCGAGGTCGAGGAGATCCAGAACCGCCAGTGCCTGGTGGTCACGGAACTGCCTTATCAGACCAACCCCGACAATCTCGCCCAGAAGATTGCCGACCTGGTCAAGGACGGCAAGATCGGCGGCATCGCGGACGTCCGGGACGAGACCAGCTCCCGTACCGGTCAGCGTCTCGTCATCGTGCTCAAGAGGGACGCGGTCGCCAAGGTCGTACTCAACAACCTCTACAAGCACACGGACCTGCAGACGAACTTCGGCGCCAACATGCTGGCCCTCGTCGACGGCGTCCCGCGCACGCTCTCCCTGGACGCGTTCATCCGCCACTGGGTGACGCACCAGATCGAGGTCATCGTCCGTCGTACGAAGTTCCGCCTGCGCAAGGCCGAGGAGCGGGCGCACATCCTGCGCGGCCTGCTGAAGGCCCTGGACGCCATCGACGAGGTCATCGCGCTGATCCGGCGCAGCGACACCGTCGACATCGCGCGCACGGGCCTGATGGAGCTCCTGGAGATCGACGAGATCCAGGCCAACGCCATCCTCGAGATGCAGCTGCGCCGACTGGCCGCCCTGGAGCGCCAGAAGATCGTCCAGGAGCACGACGAGCTCCAGGCGAAGATCACCGAGTACAACGCGATCCTGGCCTCGCCGGTCCGCCAGCGCGGCATCGTCAGCGAGGAACTCGCCGCGATCGTCGAGAAGTACGGCGACGACCGCAAGACCATGCTGGTCCCCTACGACGGTGACATGTCCATCGAGGACCTCATCGCCGAAGAGGACATCGTGGTCACCGTCTCGCGCGGCGGCTACGTCAAGCGCACGAAGACGGACGACTACCGGGCGCAGAAGCGCGGCGGCAAGGGCGTACGGGGCACGAAGCTCAAGGAAGACGACATCGTCGACCACTTTTTCGTCTCGACGACCCACCACTGGCTGCTGTTCTTCACCAACAAGGGCCGCGTCTACCGGGCCAAGGCGTACGAGCTCCCCGATGCCGGCCGTGACGCGCGCGGGCAGCACGTCGCGAACCTCCTGGCCTTCCAGCCGGACGAGGCGATCGCCGAGATCCTCGCGATCCGCGACTACGAGGCGGTGCCGTACCTGGTGCTCGCCACGAAGGGGGGTCTGGTGAAGAAGACGCCTCTGAAGGATTACGATTCGCCGCGTTCCGGTGGTGTCATCGCGATCAACCTCCGGGAAACGGCAGACGGTTCCGACGACGAACTGATCGGTGCCGAACTCGTATCGGCCGACGACGATCTGCTTCTGATCAGCAAGAAGGCACAGTCGATCAGGTTCACCGCGACCGACGAGTCACTGCGCCCCATGGGCCGCGCCACCTCGGGTGTCAAGGGCATGAGCTTCCGCGAGGGAGACGAGCTCCTCTCGATGAATGTTGTTCGACCCGGTACGTTCGTGTTCACTGCCACCGACGGCGGGTACGCGAAGCGGACTCCCGTCGACGAGTACCGCGTCCAGGGTCGCGGCGGCCTCGGCATCAAGGCCGCCAAGATCGTCGAGGATCGCGGCTCGCTCGTCGGTGCGCTGGTGGTCGAGGAGGCCGACGAGATCCTCGCCATCACGCTGGGCGGCGGTGTGATTCGTACGCGAGTCAGCGGGGTCAGGGAGACGGGCCGTGACACCATGGGCGTCCAACTGATCAACCTGGGCAAGCGCGATGCCGTCGTCGGTATCGCACGTAACGCCGAGGCGGGACGCGAGGCGGAGGAGGTCGACGGCGACATCGTCGTCGACGACATCGCCGAAGGTGCCGCGACCACCGGCACGGACGAGGGTGAAACGCCCTCGGCCGAGTAGCACGAGGAGAGAGTCATCGTGAGCGGAGCCACGGGCGCCGGATCGTCCGGTACCTCGACCGGTTCTACGGCCGGTTCGGATACGGGCGGCGGCCGTGGCTCCGCCGCGCCTGCGAACGACCCGCACACCACCCAGCTGAAGGCGATCAAGTCGCCCGCGAAGGGCTCGCCCTCGCCCGACGCACCTGGAACCCAGGGGGGACCTGTGACGGACAGCCGAGGCTCGCAGACCCAGCAGCAGTACGCGGCGGGCGCGGGCTCGGCTGCTCCGGGCGCTCAGCCCCAGCCGCAGCCCTCCAGGGCGCAGCAGGCGGCCTCCGCGCCGTCCCCGTCGCCGCTGCCCGGGGAACGCCAGCCGCAGCAGTCCGCCGGGCCCTACCACCCGCCGCAGGCCTACCAGACGCCCGCTCCGGAGAGCGCGGTACGCCGGCCGCGCACCGGGGCCCGTACGACGCCCCGCACCCGCAAGGCGCGCCTGCGCGTGGCCAAGGCCGACCCGTGGTCGGTGATGAAGGTCAGCTTCCTGCTCTCCATCGCGCTGGGCATCTGCACGATCGTCGCGTCCGCGGTGCTCTGGATGGTCATGGACGCGATGGGCGTCTTCTCGACGGTCGGCGGCACCATCTCCGAGGCCACCGGCTCGAACGAGTCGAACGGCTTCGACCTGCAGGCCTTCCTGTCGCTGCCGCACGTCCTGATGTTCACGTCGATCATCGCGGTCATCGACGTCGTCCTCGCGACGGCGCTGGCGACCCTCGGCGCGTTCATCTACAACCTCTCCGCCGGATTCGTGGGCGGCGTCGAGCTGACGCTCGCGGAGGACGAGTGACCGTTGCCGCCCGAGGGCGGCTTCAAACGTCTCCTGACGGTCCCCCGACAACCGATTTTGGGACTGCCCACGTCGTGCGCTAATCTTCAGGAGTCAGCGCGCGGGACACACTCCCGCAGAGCGCGGCGGGGCTATAGCTCAGTTGGTTAGAGCGCATCCCTGATAAGGATGAGGCCACAGGTTCAAATCCTGTTAGCCCCACCAGCGAAAAGACCCCCAGCCAGTCCGGTTGGGGGTCTTTGTCGTCGTCGGCGGACAATCGGGCGCGCCCGATTGTCAGTGCCGGATGAGAGCCTGGCTGCATGATCGTCGAACGGGCATACGCGCATGTTGCCGAGGGCGAGCTGAGGGAAGGCGGCCAGTGGCCCTGGTCGGTGCCCTGCGTGCGGCAGCTGCTGGAGGGCGGCCTGAAGTTCACCGCACCGGTCACCTTCCTGGTGGGGGAGAACGGCTCGGGCAAGTCGACCCTCGTCGAGGCGCTGGCGGAGGGCTTCGGCCTGGACTCCTGGGGCGGGTCCGCGGGATACAAGTACGCGAGCTGGCGTGAGCCGTCGGCGCTGGGCAGCCGGATACGGTTCGAGGCGACGCCTGCCGGTCGGCGCATGCTCCAGGGGCCTCGTACGCGCCGCAGGGGCTTTTTCCTGCGGGCGGAGACGGCGCTGGACGCGCTGGACCGGGAGCAGAAGACGGGAAGGCTGTCCGGGGCCGCGGACGAGATGAGCCACGGCGAGGGCTTTCTGATGGCCTTCCGCGAGCGGTTTCAGGAGCCGGGGCTGTACGTCATGGACGAGCCCGAGGCTGCGCTGTCCTTCGCTTCTTGTCTTCAACTCGTGGGTCTGCTGCATGAACTGGGGCGTTCCGGCGCACAGATCATCTGCGCGACGCACTCACCTGTGCTGACGGCGCTGCCTGGCGCCGAGATCATCGAGGTGGGTGACCACGGAATGCGTCCCGCCGGCTGGCGGGATCTGGAGCTCGTCGACCACTGGCGGCGCTATCTCAACGATCCATGGGCCTATCTCCGGCACATCGTCGATGAGGGGTGAGCACGCCGTGGCGCTTACGCGGTGGTGCAGATTGGGACAGGGGGTGACGGCTCAGGTTGGGCCGTCGGTTCAACGCTGGTGTGGCACGAGGGGTTGTGCCGGGGAGCCGGCGTGGACGCACTCCCGGGGGGCCGAGGGTGGGCCTGCCGCTTCCGCTTCGGTTTCTGTGAGCGGTCGGTGCCGGCAGCTGGGGGTCTTGCCGTGGGCCTCGGCCCGGATGCGTTGCTTCATCGTGGGGGGCAGTGCTCTGGCGTAGGACCAGGCCCAGTTTGGCATCGCAGGCACTGTCAGCTCCGCGCTGCGGTCACTGTCGTCGCTGCCGCTCTTGCGTGACGTCTCGGTGTGCGGTACGGCCGCGGCGGAGGTCGACGTGACGAATCCGAGCGCCGTGCAGAGCGCCAGGAAGGCGGTGACGATGGCGGTCCACAGGTTCATGACCTTGTTCCTGGTCATGGCCCCTCACTTTCGGGTTGGGCGATTTGCGTACTTTCCTCATGATGTGTATGGGGGCCGAGAAGTCATGGACCGACGCCCATGACGCGTCGATCTTCAGATGAACACCACTCGAATGGGCGCAAGAGATGGGAAGAGCGCTGAAAGTCGGAGGAACGGGAGTGAAGTCACCGTCTGTTGGGATGTGATCACCCTCCGATCGGAGCGACGTGATCCGCTTCTACTGCGCTGTTTCGGAGGGCAGTTGAGCCCTGACGCAGGTCACCGATCGGTATCGGTCGGTGTGTATAGTCGGGCGCCAGAGGTCCCCTACGTCAAGGAAAGACGAGGTCGCGCGGTGAAGAAGCTTCTCCTGGTCGCACTGGCCGCCATCGGCGGGCTCCTCGTGTACCGCCAGATCCAGGCGGATCGCGCCGAGCAGGATCTGTGGACGGAGGCGACTGACTCCGTGCCCACGGGTTCGTGAGCCACCACTTCGGAATCTGAACAGACCCCGGCCGCCGTTGCGGTCGGGGTTTTGTGTGCTCGGGTTGCGGGAGTGGCCGGGAGGCCTTAGAGCCGGGCGTTTCGGACAGCCGTACGGATTGCGGGGGTGCCGAGCGGCCGGGCTGGGCAGGATGGGCGAGTCCATGGTCCGGCGGCGGCGAGGGGTGGCGCGTGATGAGGCGGCGGCGTACGGCGTGGTGGCGCCGCGCGGGGGTGCGGCGGGATGCGGGGGTGCGGCGCGTTGCGAGAACGCGGCGCGATCACTCGTCGGCACGCGCGCGTGTGACCGTCGTAGGGGCCCTGCTGCTGTGTACGACTGCCGCACTGCCGGGCGGGGCCGCTCTCGCGGCCGGCACGCCCAGCCCGTACGCCTTCGCGCCGGACGCCCGGTCCGTCGCGGGCGCGACAGGCACTGCGGATGCCGCACGCCTCACACCCGGAGCGACGTACAAGAGCTCCCTGCCGAGCGACGGGAAGCTCTACTACCGCCTCGACCTCGACGCCACCTCTGACACCTACGTCTCCGCGACCGCGATCCCCGCCGTCGGCAGCACCGTCTCCGCGAACGACGGCATCAGGGTCTCCATGCAGGACGCCGACGGCGGCTCCTGCTCCTTCGACTCCGAGCGCTTCGGCACCGTCCACAGCCCACGGCCCCTCGCGGCGTGGGCGGCACGTGAGATCTCCGCCAACCGTCCTCGTTGCGAGACCGCGGGCACCTACTACGTGGTCGTCGAGCGCGTCGGTACGGCGAGTTCCGCGCCGGACCCCTGGGACCTGGAGCTCTTCACCGCCTCCGAGCCGTCCCTGGAGCAGTCCGGCGCGACGAGTGCCCCTGAGGCGTGGGACTCCGCCTCACCCGCCCCGCTCACCGGCGAGGGTGTGCGCCGCGAGGGCGGCTCCGGCTTCGCCTCGGCGGCGTCCGTCGGTGAGGGGGTCTGGAGCGCCGACATCGAGCCCGGCCGGACGTTCTTCTACAAGGTGCCGCTGACCTGGGGACGCCAGCTGTACGCCACTGCCGAACTGGGCAGCTCGGCCGGCGGCGGCACCGCGGTCGGTGCCCTCAACCTCTCGCTCTACAACCCGGCACGCGGCCTCGTCGACGACACGAACACCAACTACGACGGCAGTCAGAAGGCCGCCGAGATCGATCCCCTGCCGCCGGTCGCGTACGAGAACCGGTACGCCGTGCCCAAGCGGCTCAACGGCATGCGGTTCGCCGGCTCCTACTACCTCGTGGTGCACCTCGCCGCCGAGGTGGCCGAGAAGTACGGCGACGAGCCGCTCCCGCTGACGCTGCGGGTGCGGGTGGGGGGTTCGGCGGAGTCAGGTCCCGGCTATGCAGGGGAGTCCGAGCCGCCCGGCCTCTTTCAGGTCGGGGCAGGCGACCCGGAGGCCGCTGCGGAAAGCGGGGCCGCGGGCGACGGTGACGCTGCGATGGCCGTGCTCGCGGTGAGCGGGATCGGGGCGGGGACGGTGGTGCTGGGGGTGCTGGGGGTGTGGATGGTGGTGGCTCGGAGGAGGGTCGGGGCTCTGTAGGGGCGGGGGCCCGTCGGACGGGTGCGCGGGGCGGGCTTGTAGGTTCGCTGCCTATTGGGTGGGTCTAGGGCGTGTGAAGCCCAGTGGGGCCGGGGGACGGTCGGCGTCCTTTGGTGCCTCAGCCGCCTCAGCCGCCTCAGCCGCCTCAGCCGCCTCAGCCGCTCTCAGCGGCCTGAGCAGCCTCAGACGCGCGTCAGCGCCCAGAAACCCACGGCGTAACAGGCCAGAGCCAGCAGCAGGAGCGGGATCGCCACCTTGGCAGGCGGACCGGGGCGGCGCGCGATGCCGTGGGCTGCACGGCGGCCGGCGCGGTGGCCGCCACGGCGGTGCGGCTGCGGAACTGGGGGCGCCGAAGGTGGAACCTGCGGGCTCTGAGCGGTGTACGAAGCAGTAGAGGCATCGACGCGTTGGGGTTGCACCGGCGTCGGGGGCTGAGACGGGTACTGCGGTGTGTGCGGGTGGGGGGAGGACAGGACATGGGTGGTGTCGTAGGGGGAGACGTGGGGCGCGTGATGCTGCGCCCCGTGTGGTGCTTGGCCGCTCTCTCGCCGGCCGCGGGCCTGGCCGGACTCCTCCTGTCCCTGACTCAGGCTCTGGCCCTGACCCTGTGCCTGACCGTGGCCCTGTGCCGGGTGCGGCTGTGGCGGGGGCGTGTGAGTCCGGAGCGAGGAGGACGTGGCCTGAGGGGGTGGCAGGTGGAAGCTACCGGTGTCCGACATGGTGAGGCGCCCGTCCTGCCTGTCCCTGTCTCCGTCGCTCCAGTCGCTGGGCTGCGATGGGGTGGACGGCTGCTGGGCGCCCGGGAAGGCGGCCGACGATTGGGGGCCCAGGTGGGGGGCGGCGTGCGGTGCGGGCCGGGCCTGGGACGGTGTGACGTCCGAAGCGGAGGCCGAAGTCGAGGCGGAAGCCGAAGCCGAAGGTGGGGTCGGTCCCGCCACGCCTTGGCGCGGATCGCTCCGGGCGGCGCCCAATCCGGTGCCGGTACCGGTGCCAGTGGCTGCGTATCCGGTGCCGCTCGCCATCGACCCGGTGCCGGAAGGCGCGGACACGGAGCCGGTGTTCGCGGTCCCTGCAGAGCCCGGGGTCGCGTCCGCGCCGACCTGGAGCGGGCTCCCCGTGCTCCCCGTGCTCTCCTCGACGCCAGGTGCCCGTTTGAACGGCCCGTCCGGACCGAACCCCGGTGGCAGCGGCCCGATTTGGTCGAAGATCTCGATGAGCTCGTCGTCAGGGCCGGGCTCCGGCAGCAGTTCGGCGGCCGAGGCGAGGGCCTTGCGCGCCCCTGTTGCCGTGCGGAACCGCGCGTGCGGATCCGGCTGCAGCAGCGAGGCCACGACCTGCCACAGCGGTTCGGGAATGCCCTTGGGCGCACCGGGAGTTCCATGCGCGGTGAAGTACTGGACGAGCGCCTTGACGTCAGGCTTGGCGCCCTCCAGTAGATACAGGGCGACCAGCCCTACGGCGAACAGGTCGGCGGGGAAGTCCGGTTCCGAGCCCATGAGTTGCTCGGGCGCGAGATAACCGGGAGTCCCCACCACAAGGTTGGTCTCGGTCAGGCGTGGCTCACCGAGACGCATGGCGATACCGAAGTCGGACAGACGCAGGCGCGGGCGGGCGGTGCCGGTTGCTTCGAGGAGCAGGTTGGCGGGCTTGATGTCGCGGTGGACGACGCCCTCCGCGTGCACCGCGGCCAGCCCCGCGAGGAGCTGGTCCAGGAGTGTGCAGACGAAGGGGGGCGGCAAGGGGCCGTAGTCCCCGATGAGATGGACCAGCGAACCGCCGGCCACCAGGTCCATGGTGAACAGGACCTTGTCGTCGTCGGCAGCCCAGCTGGCGGGCGCGAGCACATGGGGGTGATCGATCCGGAGGGCCTGTTCGCGGACGAACCGCAGCAGCGAGTGCGCGTCGCTCTGCTGCAGCACCTTGGCGGCCACATACCGGCGGCGGCGGTGGTCCCAGGCACGCCAGACGGCGCCGACGCCTCCGCGTCCGATCGGGTCGACCAGTTCGTACCGGCCGGCGAAGACCTCACCCATGGCTGTGCGTCGCTCCTCCCCCTTCGACTACCCCCCTGCTTCCCCCTCGACGAGCGATACGACTCCCCCTCGCTGACTCCCCTTCTCGCCCAGCCACGGCGAGGGACACTCCCGCCGCGCCCCCGTGCCCGCTCAGGACGTGGGCCGTCGGCCCGGTTGCCGAACCCCCTTCGGCGACCGGGCCTCAGGGTCAGTTCTGGTGGGACTGGTAGTGCGTGACCGCGTCGGACGTGCGGCCGGCGCCGTACACCCGGAGGAACTCTGCCAGTTCCGGGTGGGTGGGGGCGAGGGTGTCGGCGGCGTCGATGATGTCTCCGGCTGCCGCCACCGAGCGCAGCAGAGACTGGATCTCACGGACCACCCGCTTGACCGTGGGCGCGCCCGAACTGCTCGTCGTCTGCGTCGTGTTGCTCAGCACCGAACCCCCCTGCGACTTCTTGATCTCTTCCATGCGCTCGGTGGCCTCCGCCGCGCTCACGCTGCCGTCCGCGACCTGCCCCGCCAGGTCCTGCAGCAGCTGCACCCGCTGGACCACTGCGGGATTGCCGATCTTCGCCCGCTGGCCGCTCATCAGCTGCGACAGCATCGGTGCGGACAGTCCCAGTACCCCCGCAAGACGAGCCTGGTTGAGACCAAGATCGTCGATGAGCTTACGGAAGAGCGTCCCCAGCGGCTCCCCGTACCAGTTCCGCTGCAGATCCCGCGCTCTTGCGGTGGCTTCCTGCTGTGCGGCGTCCATTGCGTCTCCCCATCGCTTCCCCAAAACCGCGGTTCGCTGTCGCGAACCACGCCGAGCATCTTACGGAGAGTGGTCGTTCATCGGGACCCCCAATCTTTTTGCGAGATACGGGGGGCGACCCGGTACTCTGGTCTGCGGCGCCCGCCGGTACGTGGTTCTTCCGGTTGGTTGCTCCCCTTCCGGGGCCTTAGCTCAGTTGGTAGAGCGCTGTCTTTGCATGGCAGATGTCAGGGGTTCGACTCCCCTAGGCTCCACACTCCGGACCGGTCAGATGCCTCGTCGCCTCTGGCCGGTTTTTGTATGCCCTGCGACCTCCTACGGGCGCGAAGCCCTGAGTGACGTGTGTCACGTGGCGGGCTCTGAGGTCGTTGCAGACGTTTGCGCAAATGTGTCGGATCAGTGGATCCCGCGAGGTCGGTGCGCAGGTGGCGGACGTGGCGCCAGGGTGGCGGGCTCGGGCGGGGAGGCCGCGTGTGAGCTGGCGTGAACGTGATGGCGTAATCAGAGGGCTGCGCTCCGTTAAGAAAATCTGTGCGGGACTTGCACACACGGGCCGTTGCAAACGTCATCGTGGGCGGAGGGCGTAAACACGCGCCGTCCCGAGGCCCACCGGGGGTGCTGAGCGGCCTCGCCTTGCATCAGGAAGGCACAACAGCACAGTGACGATGGACATTGCCGGTGAGGTGATCCTGGCGGCGCTCGCCCTACGGGTGTTCGGCCGTGACGCGGTCGTTCTGTTGCGTCGGCTGGCCGCGGCCGGAGTACGGGCGGGCATCAGCGAGATGAGGCGCGACCTCCCCGAGGGCGCCAAGGACTCACACCACGAGGGGCAGGCGTCGTGAATCAGGACCTGCCGAGCCAAGCCCCTCGCGCCCCGCGCATGAAGAAACTGCCGCTGGACTTCGAGGCCTTCCACCAGATGTACCGGCCGCTGTATGTCAATTGGGCCAAGTCCAGGCTGGGTAACTGGCACGACGCCGAGGAAGCGGTCGACGCCGCTTTCGAGCAGCTGTTGAAGGCGTGGAGCACCGTGCTCTCCAAGGAGAACCCCGCCGCGTACGCCTGGCGCGTGCTCAAGAACAGCACCATCGACCACTCCCGCACCCGCGACCGCCGCCCGGCCCTCATCGGCGAGGCCTTCGAGACCGTGGCGTTGAACCGGGCCGTGGACCCCATCAGCCAACTCGAGGAAAGCCTCAACCTCTACGCGGAGATCGGCCAGCTGCCGCCGCGTCAGATGGACGTGGTTCTCCTGCACTTCGGGCTCGGCTACAGCGCGGTCGAGATAGCCGCCGCTCTCGGTATCACCCCGGCCGGCGTTCGCTCCACGGTCCGCCACGCCAAACGGCGCCTCCAGCACGCGTATGGCGTGAAGAAGAGCCTCGCGGAATCCCGTACGGATGCCGAGCCCTGTACGGGCGCGGAAGGGCAGGCCCAAGAAGGACAGGCCGGCGAAGGGCAGGCCGACGGAGGGCAGGTTGACGGAGGGAATGCCGATGACATCGCCCCTTGACGAGCTGCTCGGCCGGGCCCGCCTTCTCCGGCCGCCCTACGGCCAGGCAGCCATAGAGGCGGCTGCCGTACGCCTGTCCGCGCGTGCCGCCTCCTTCCTGAACCCAATCGACCCGAGCCCGGCAGACGGCACCGCCGGCCAGGTCCCGCCGATCGCGCAAGGCCAGGCTCCACCGGCCGACGAGCGCTCCGCCGCCGACGATCTTCAGACCCTCTGCGAGACGGTCATCACCCACACCGACGCTCTCGCTGATCTTGAGGAGTTCCTCGCCCGAGCGCTTCCCCAACCTCCGGGAGCCCGTGTCCTCGGCTGCATGCTTCAGCTCTGTGCGCGGGAGGAGTCGGCACGCTTCTGGTGGCAGTACGCCGCGGGCGCCGGTGACTCCGCTGCCAGCTACTGCCTCTATCTGCACCACCGCGCCCTGGGCGAACCCGGCGTCGCCGACTGGTGGCAGACGCAGCACGCGCGGTACGCCCGCAGCGTCCGGCCTGAGATGGACGACCCGCACGGCGAGGCCACCGTCGGGGTGGATGCCGCCATCCGCATCGAGGAATCCGGTCCGGAACCCCAGGACGAGATCAGCACTACCCTCCGCGTCCTGCGCGCGCTCAAACCCGACTGCTCACCCGTCCCCGACCCCGTCAACGCCGTCCTGCACTACATCCCCGCCGCCGTTGCCTACGTCGACGACGACCTGGACCTTCCGTTGCCGGACCCCGACTTCGCCGACCGAATACGCGCCCTGGCCACACCGGAACCGGTGGCGCAGGACACCGTGCGGCGTGGCCGCAGGCTCGCCCCCCTACCGTCGCGCCGGCGGACGTGACCGGCGTTTCACGTGAAACATCGCCGTTGGGCTGGAGGCCCTCAAGTCTCCCGCCCCACAGCGCAGTTCAATATCCCGGCCGTAGCCGGCCTTCACCTCACCGGTCCTCGTCTCACCGACCCTCGCCCTACCGGCCGTCGTCGCGGCGGGCGGCCTCCTCCTCGGCTTCCTTCGCCTCGACCTCGGGATCGAGGGCACCACTGCCGTCCACCGAAGTGAGACGGTTCGACTCGGGGACCTCGGTCGCGGCGGGAGGCTCGACCAGCCAGTCCGGGTTGGCCTGCTTGTCCCACCACTTCCACGCGGCGAAAGCTCCGCCAGCGAGGGCGCCGAGCACCGCCAGCACCTTCATGGCACGGCCGGCCCTGGCGCGCCGCTCATGCCTGCGGACGAGCTTCTCGATCTCCTTCGGCGAGACCTGGCCGCGCAGCGCGGCAACGGCGGCCAAGCCGCGCGCGGTGGCCTCGTCCCTGACGGGCCCGGCCGCGGCCACTGCCTGCTCAAGCCTCGGCCGGGAGTAGTCGGCGGCCTGACGGGCAGCCTTACGGGTACGGACGGCGGCTTCATGCGCGGCGTTGTCGACGCCCGGCGGCACATGGGCAAGGGCCTGCTCCAAGCGCGGCGCGACATACACGCCGTACTGAAGCCGGGCCTGGGCGCGGGCCTGCTCGGTGGCCTGCGTCACCTTCGGCGCGAGCCGTACGCGTGCCTCGTGCGCGTAGTGCGTGGCCCTGTCCTTGGCGGTGTCGGCGTAGGGCGCCACCACTTCCGCGGCGTGCAGCACGCTGTCCTTCGCCGAGCCGGTCGCGGCGCGCACGCTGTCGATGCGGGTCACGGGTTCCTCCTCCACGGTGGCGTACGGTAATTCGACTTTCCACACTTTTACGGATCATGCCTGTCAGAACGCTGCCCGGCATGTGAGGGCGGGCATATGGGTGCCCATAAGCTTGATCAAGTGCGATAACGGACCAATGCGGGGCAACGGTGGCTTGTCGTCGACAATGCCACGGTTCTCCGCGTCGCGCCCCCGCCACGGACCGACTCGTCGGGTTTTCTGCAAGCAATCCGCCCGGTTGCGTACCGGTGAACGAGCGCTGGGGGACGGATGTCGCCGTACGTGCGAGGATCGTGGGGTCACAGGAAGACAACGGAAGGCAGATCGTGGCCGAGCAGCTCTACGCCACCCTGAAGACCAACCAAGGCGACATCGAGGTCCGGCTCCTCCCGAATCACGCGCCGATCACGGTCAAGAACTTCGTCGAACTCGCCAAGGGCGAGCGGGAGTGGACGAACCCCACCACTGGTGAGAAGTCCGCGGCCAAGCTCTACGACGGCACGGTCTTCCACCGGGTCATCAGCGGCTTCATGATCCAGGGCGGTGACCCCCTGGGCAATGGCACCGGTGGCCCCGGCTACCAGTTCCAGGACGAGTTCCACCCGGACCTCTCCTTCGACAGGCCGTACCTGCTGGCGATGGCCAACGCCGGACCGGGCACCAACGGCTCGCAGTTCTTCGTCACGGTCTCCCCGACGACCTGGCTGAACCGCAAGCACACCATCTTCGGCGAGGTCGTCGACCCGGCCAGCCAGAAGGTCGTCGACGCCATCGCGAGCGTCCAGACCAACCCCCGCACCGACCGCCCGCTCAACGACGTCGTCATCGAGTCGGTCGTCGTCGAGACCCGCTGAGGCCGGGTCCGACACCTCCCGCAGGGAACCAATCGCCCCGCTCGTCCGTAAGGATGAGCGGGGCGATGTATGAGGACGTGCATCGCGTACGACGACCTAGGGGACCCTCATGGACCAGCCGGCAGGCAGCCCGCAGGACGCGCAGAGCCTGCCCGTCTGCTACCGCCACCCGGACCGCGAGACCGGCATCCGCTGCACCCGCTGCGAGCGCCCCATCTGCCCGGAATGCATGGTCAGCGCCTCCGTCGGCTTCCAGTGCCCCGACTGCGTCCGCGGCGGCTCCGGCACCGGACACGCCCCTGACGCCGCCCGCCCCCGCACCATCGCAGGCGGCACCATCGCGGCCGACCCGCGCCTGCTCACCAAGATCCTCATCGGGATCAACCTCGCCGTCTTCATCGCTGTACAGACCAGCACCGCGCTCCTGAACGACCTCGTCCTCATCGGCGCCTGGCCCCCCGCCCCCTTCAACCCCACCGAGGGCGTCGCCGAAGGCCAGTGGTACCGCCTGGTGACCTCGATGTTCGCGCATGAGGCCATCTGGCACTTCGCCTTCAACATGCTGAGCCTGTGGTGGCTGGGCGGCCCCCTGGAAGCCGCCCTCGGCCGTGCCCGCTACATCGCGCTCTACTTCTGCTCGGGCCTCGCGGGCAGCGCCCTCACCTACCTGTTGGCCGGCCCGACCACGGCCTCGCTCGGTGCGTCCGGCGCCATCTTCGGCCTCTTCGGCGCCACCGCCATCCTGATGCGGCGACTCCAGTACGACATGCGGCCGATCATCGCCCTGCTGGTGATCAACCTGATCTTCACCTTCGGGTGGAGCAACATCGCCTGGCAGGCCCACATCGGCGGCCTCGTCGCCGGCGTCGTCATCGGCTACGCCATGGTCCACGCCCCACGCGAGCGCCGGGCGCTGGTGCAGTACGGCACATGTGCGCTGGTCCTGGCCGCGGTGGTGCTGATGACCGTGCTGAGAACGCTCCAGCTCACCTGAGCCACGGCGTTATCCACGTGAGCGGCGCTGTTGTCCACAGCGTGTGGTGGATCTTGTGCGCACGGTGTGGGAACAGCTTCGCCCCCTGTCCAAGCCCTACGTTTCCGCAGGTCAGACAGGGGGCGTACGTGCGTTCGAGAGCTCTTCAGGTGACCGGTGTGGCTGTCATACCGGCGTCAACCCCCGATGGGTTATCCACAGATCGTCGTCTTTTCCCCAGTCAGCTTGTGGAAATTGCTGCAAGGCTGTGGATAACTCAGCGGATAGTCCTGGGCAGAACTCTGTTCACCGTGAAGTGGCCGCCATGTCGACTGCCACGTCGACTGTCTCGTCGTCCGCCGCTGGGGCTGCCGCCGAGGCTGCCGCCTCGACCGCTACTTCCACTGAGTGGAGACACCGAAGCCGGCGGCGATGAAGCCGAAGCCCACGACGATGTTCCAGTTGCCCAGCGCATCGAGGGGCAGCGAACCGTCGGTCACATAGAAGACGACGATCCAGGCGAGGCCGATGAGGAACATGGCCAGCATCACGGGCGCGACCCAGGCGCGGCTGTTCAGCTTGATCGCGGTCGTCTGCTTCGACGGCGGCGGCGTGTAGTCGGCCTTCTTGCGGATACGTGACTTCGGCACGAGGGTCTCTCCTGTCGATGCGCTGCGTGGCCGCGCAGGGAACTGTGGCTGGCTCGGGGCAGCGTACAAGGGGACTCTGATTGCTCCCCCGGGCGTCCGTTAGCGTAGTGCTTCCGCGGCGCCGAAGGAGATAAGGGTACGTTGAGCAATTCTGCCGACTCCCCCGGGGCTGGATCCAGCCCTGTACGCGGCCGATTCCGGCCGGTGCGGGTGCTGACCGCGGCCGTTTTCGCTCTCGCCGGGCTCATTTTCTTCACCAGCTTCGACACGGCCAAGGGCACCAATATCCGCACGGACGCCTCGCTGCTGAAGCTCTCGGACCTGATCCACGAGCGCAGCCACAAGAACGGCGAGCTGGGCGAGTCCAACGCGGCTCTGCAGGACGATGTGGAAGGCCTGGCCGAGCGCGACGACGGCAGCACCAAGGCCGAGGACGACAAGCTGGCCGCGTTGGAGCAGAACGCGGGCACGCAGAAGCTGACGGGCGAGGCGATCTCGGTCACGCTCAACGACGCCCCGCCGGACGCCACTGCCAAGCTCCCCGGTTATCCCGAGCCGCAGCCCGACTACCTGGTCATTCACCAGCAGGACCTCCAGGCCGTGGTGAACGCGCTGTGGCAGAGCGGCGCCAAGGGCATCAAGGTCATGGACCAGCGGCTGATCTCCACCAGCGCGGTCCGCTGCGTCGGCAACACCCTGATCCTCCAGGGCCGGGTCTACTCACCGCCGTACAAGATCACGGCGGTCGGTGATCCGGAGAAGATGCAGCAGGCGCTCGCGGCCTCGACGGCGATCCAGAACTACATGGTGTACGTCAATGTCTACGGCCTCGGCTGGAAAGTCACCGAGGACGGGACGGTGACTCTGCCGGGTTACTCGGGCACAGTGGATCTGCAGTACGCCAAGCCCGTGGAGTGAGTGAGCCCCTCTCTGGAGCTGCCGGTGCGTGTCGTCGTCAGGACCGTCAGCGAACTGTGCATCACAGTCGGCACCGTGATCGTCCTCTTCGTCATCTATGTACTGTTCTGGACCGGCGTGAAGGCCGACAACGTCATGGACGACCAGATCAGTCAGTTACAGGACCAGTGGGCGCAAGGGGCGGTACGCCCGACGGCCGCGGCCCCCGGCGGTCCGGCAGGTCCGGGCGCCGATACGACTCCGGGCGCGACCACGAGTCCGCCGAAGCCCGCCCCGTACACCGCGGACAAGCCCTTCGCGATCATGTACATCCCGCGCCTTGGTTTCACGTGGAACAAGCCGGTACTCGAAGGCACCGCCACCAAGACCCTCAAGAAGGGCCTCGGCCACTACGCGCGCACCGCCCAGCTCGGTCAGAAGGGCAACTTCTCGGTCGCCGGCCATCGGCGCACGTACGGCGACCCCTTCAAGGACTTCCCGAGGCTGCGGGCCGGCGATGCGGTGGTGCTGACGGACGGTACGACCTGGTTCACGTACCGGATCGACAAAGGCCCTTACAAAACCGTGCCCACCGACATTGAGGTGATTGACCCTGTGCCCCGTAAGTCGGGGTACACGCGTGAAGGCCGGTATCTGACCCTGACCACGTGCGATCCCGAGTGGGGTCACAGTCACCGGCTGATCGTGTGGGCCCATCTCGACTCCACCCAGCCTGTGGAGGCCGGGAAACCGGAGGCGTTGCGCCGTTAGTCTGGTGGCTGTACGGCGTGAGTCTGGTGCCGTGGTGCGACGGAAGGGACGGCATGTACGGCTGGATCTGGCGGCATCTGCCGGGGAACGCGTGGGTGAGGGCGCTGCTCTCGCTCGCTCTGGTCGTGGCCGTGGTCTACGTCCTGTTCAACTACGTCTTCCCGTGGGCCGAACCGCTCCTGCCCTTCAACGATGTGACGGTGGACAACCAGTGAGCGCGCGCATTCTCGTCGTGGACAACTACGACAGCTTCGTCTTCAACCTGGTCCAGTACCTCTACCAGCTGGGCGCCGAGTGCGAGGTCCTGCGTAACGACGAGGTGTCGACGGCACACGCGCAGGACGGCTTCGACGGTGTCCTGCTGTCGCCGGGCCCGGGCACTCCCGAGGAGGCCGGGGTCTGCATCGAGATGGTGCGCCACTGCGCCTCGACCGGGGTGCCCGTCTTCGGCGTCTGTCTCGGCATGCAGTCGATGCAGGTGGCGTACGGCGGTGTCGTCGACCGAGCGCCCGAGCTGCTGCACGGCAAGACCTCGCTGGTCGAGCACGAGGGCCAGGGCGTCTTCGCGGGCCTGCCGACGCCCTTCACCGCGACCCGCTACCACTCGCTGGCCGCCGAGCCCGAGACGGTGCCGGCCGACCTCGAGGTCACCGCGCGCACGCACGACGGCATCATCATGGGCCTGCGTCATCGTGAACTTCCGGTCGAGGGCGTGCAGTTCCACCCCGAGTCCGTGCTGACCGAGCACGGGCACCGGATGCTGGCCAACTGGCTGGTGGAGTGCGGCGACCAGGGCGCGGTGGCGAGGTCGACGGGGCTCGCCCCGGTGGTGGGCAGGGCCACGGCGTGACCGCGCTGCGCCCCGAGCGCGAGTCCGGCGCCTCGTACGGGGAGTCCTTCACGGACTCCTACGGCGGTGTCGGCGACCAGGGCACCTCGTACGGGCAGCAGCCGTACGGGGCGTCGGGTGCGCTCGGGGAGCGGTACGGCGGGGAGGACCACGTCACTCAGGGTCAGGCGCACGGGCCGGGCGCCGAGGCGTACGGCGCCGACGGCTACGGCGGCGGATACACCTACGGCACCGACGGGTACGGCACGCAGCACCCCGGCACCGAGGGGTACGGCGCCGAGGGGGCCGCTGCGGCCCGGCAGCCGTACGAAGAACCGTATGCAGAGCCGTACATACCGCCCGCGGACGACGAGACGGTGGCCCTGCGGGTACCGGATCCGCCGCCCCTCGCCGGCCGCGTAGCGGCTTCTGCCGCCTCTTCCGCAGCTTCCGCCACAGGAACCCCGACAGGCGGCCGTGCGGCCCGCAGAAAGGCCGCCAAGCGGCGTCATGGGCGGCACGGCGGCTCCCACGCGGCGTCGGAGTCCGCCCAGACGGGCTCGGAATCCTCTCAGGCCCCCCTCTCGCGCCTGGAGGCCCGCAGACAGGCAAGGGCACGCAAGCCCAGCCCGGGCGTCCTCGCCAGCCGGGCGATCGGCGAGGTGTTCATCACCACCGGCGTGCTGATGCTGCTGTTCGTGAGCTACCAGCTGTGGTGGACGAACGTCCGGGCGCACGCCCAGGCGGACAAGGAAGCCAGCAGCCTCCAGAACGACTGGGCGAGCGGCAAGCGCAACCCGGGGACCTTCCAGCCGGGGCAGGGCTTCGCCATCCTGCACATCCCGAAGCTGGACGTCGTCGTCCCGATCGCCGAGGGCATCAGCAACAAGAAGGTGCTCGACCGGGGCATGGTCGGCCACTACGCCGAGGGCAAGCTGAAGACGGCGATGCCGGATGCCAAGACCGGCAACTTCGCGCTCGCCGGGCACCGCAACACCCATGGTGAACCGTTCCGGTACATCAACCGGCTCGCACAGGGCGACGAGATGGTCGTGGAGACGCAGGACAAGTACTACGTCTACAAGATGGCGTCGATCCTGCCGGTGACGTCGCCGAGCAACGTGAGCGTGCTGGAACCGGTTCCACCGGGGTCGGGCTTCACCGGGCCGGGCCGCTACATCACACTCACCACGTGTACGCCGGAGTTCACCAGCAAGTACCGGATGATCGTCTGGGGCAAGATGGTCGAGGAACGGCCGCGCAGCAAGGGCAAGCCGGATGCGCTCGTCAGTTAAAGGCAGATGAAAAAGTGGCAGCGACCACCGACGGCACCGAAGAGCAGACGGCCGCCCCCGCAGCACCGCGCCCCCCGGCACGCCGCCGCGGCAGGGGCCGGATCGCGACGGCGGTCAGCGTCTTCGGCGAACTCCTGATCACGGCGGGCCTGGTGCTGGGCCTGTTCGTCGCCTACTCCCTGTGGTGGACGAACGTCGTCGCCGACCGCGCGGCGGACAAACAGGCCGACAAGGTCCGTGACATCTGGGCCCACGAGGACGAGGACTCCGGCCGTCCCGCCGAGTTCGACTCCAAGAACGGCATCGGCTTCCTGCACGTGCCGACGATGAGCGGCGACGACATCCTGGTCGAGAAGGGCACGACGTCGAAGATCCTCAACGACGGCGTCGCCGGCTACTACACCGACCCCGTCAAGGCGACGCTGCCGACCTCGGGCAAGAAGGGCAACTTCTCCGTCGCCGCCCATCGCGACGGCCATGGCGCGGAGTTCCACAACATCCACAAGATCAAGAAGGGCGACCCGATCGTCTTCGAGACGAAGGGTGACTGGTACGTCTACAAGGTCTACGCCGTCCTCCCCGAGACCTCGAAGTACAACGTCAAGGTCCTCTCCGCCATCCCGAAGGAATCGGGCAAGACGAAGGCGGGGCACTACATCACGCTGACGACGTGCACGCCGGTGTACACGAGCCGGTACCGGTATGTGGTGTGGGGGGAGTTGGAGCGGGTGGAGAAGGTGGATGCGGAGCGGACGGTGCCGGAGGAGCTGCGTTAGCGGCAGCCCCCTTCGGCTGTTCGTTGCCGGACCGGGATGGATATGACTGAGCCCCGGTGCCCTGTTCGGGGCACCGGGGCTCAGCCTTTGATACCGGGGGTCAGTCCTCCGTGCGGGCCGACGTTCCCGTCACGCCGCCGAAGATCCCGCCGTTGTCGCCGCCGCCGTTGTTGCCGCCCTGGCCGGGCACGGCGACCAGGTTGACCGCTGTGCCCTTGGCGACCTGGGTGTTCGGCTGGGGGTCTTGGGTGAAGACGATGGCGTTGTCGTCCTGGGCACCCTGGATGTTGCCCACGGCCAGACCCGCGTCCTGGAGCGCCTTCTTGGCGTCCTTGAGGGACAGCTGGGTCACGGTCGGCACGGCCACCTGCTCCTGCTCGGCTGCCTTGCCGATCTGGATGGTCACGGTGGAGTTCTTGTTGGCGTCGCTGCCAGCCTCCGGCGAGGTTGCGATGACCTTGCCGACCTGGTTCGGGTCCTGGGTCTCCACCTCGGTGCAGGTGCCGACCAGGTTGTTGGCCGTCATCTGCGCCTTGGCCTCGTCACAGGTCTTGCCGAGGACGTCCGGGACGGTGGACTTCTCCTCCTCCTTGGCGACGGTGAGGGTGATCGTCGAGCCCTTCTCGACTTCCTCGCCCTTCACCGGGTCCTGATCGAGGACATTGTTTGCCTCATCCGAGGACTCTCGGAACTTCGTCTTGACCACCAACTGGTAGTCGTCGCCTTCGAGCTTGGTCTTCGCTTCGTCCAGATCCAGCCCGATCACGCTCGGCACCGTGACCTTCGGCGCACCCGTCGACACCACCAGATCGACCGAGGAGTTCTTGTCGACAGTGGTCTTGGGGTCGGGGTTCTGATCGCAGATCTTGCCCGCGGGCTGGGTCTCGCACGGCTTCTTCGTGACCTCGCCCACCTTGAGGTCGCTGTTCGTCAGCAAACTCTCGGCGTCCTTCTGGGACTGGTTGACCAGGTTGGGCACGGCCACCGTGCTGTTCCCGACGCCGTCGCCGCTGAACACCCACCGGCCGATCAGGACCGCGCCCACGAGGACCAGCACAGCCGCGACGACCAGCAGGATCGTCGAGGTGTTGGACTTCTTCTGCTGGCGGCGTCGGTCCGGGCGGTCGTCGTAGCCGTAGCCGCCGTCGTCCGGGTTCATGGGCGGCAGCATCGTCGTGGCGCCGCCGTCGGCGGAGCGCAAGGCCGTGGTCGGCTGGTCGTCCGGGTAGCCGCCGTAGCCCACCGAGCCCATGGCCGCCGTGGCGGCGACCGGCTGGCCGTCGAGGCATGCCTCGATGTCGGCGCGCATCTCGTCGGCCGACTGGTAGCGGTAGTTCGGGTCCTTCGTCAGCGCCTTCAGGACGATCGCGTCCATCTCGGGCGTGATCTCCGGGTCGAAGACCGAGGGCGCCTGCGGCTCTTCCCGTACGTGCTGGTACGCGACCGCGACCGGGGAGTCGCCTACGAAGGGGGGCCGCACCGTGAGGAGCTCGTACAGCAGGCAGCCGGTGGAGTACAGGTCCGAGCGGGCGTCCACCTGCTCGCCCTTCGCCTGCTCCGGCGAGAGGTACTGGGCGGTGCCGATCACGGCCGCGGTCTGCGTCATCGTCATGCCGGAGTCGCCCATGGCGCGGGCGATGCCGAAGTCCATCACCTTGACCTGGCCGTTGCGCGTCAGCATGACGTTCGCCGGCTTGATGTCGCGGTGGACGATGCCGTTGCGGTGCGCGTACTCCAGGCCCTGGAGGATGCCGATGGTCATCTCCATGGCGCGCTCCGGCAGCAGCTTGCGGCCGCTGTGAAGCAACTCACGAAGCGTGGAACCGTCGACGTACTCCATGACGATGTACGGGATCGACACGTTGTCGATGTAGTCCTCGCCCGTGTCGTAGACCGCCACGATCGCGGGATGGTTGAGCGAGGCGGCCGACTGGGCCTCCCGGCGGAACCGGGCCTGGAAAGACGGATCGCGCGCCAGGTCCGCGCGCAGCGTCTTCACCGCCACGGTGCGGCCGAGCCGGGTGTCATGCGCGAGGTATACCTCCGCCATGCCACCACGGCCGAGCACCTGGCCCAGCTCGTACCGGCCGCCGAGGCGACGCGGCTCTTCCATAGCTACCTACCAGCCCTCTCCGTCGGTCCCGCCGTCACCCTTGTGGGTGCGGAGGTGTGCCGTCCGGGCATACCGTACCCGGCTCATCTTGTGTGACCTGGCCAAGCCCGTAACCCGATACAGGACCGGTATCGCAACGTGCACCGATGTGAAGGGGACGTGAGCGGGGTCACTTCTTGCTGTCGATGACCGCCTCCATCACGCTCTTGGCGATGGGGGCCGCGAGACCGCCGCCGGAGATGTCGTCGCGGACCGCCTTCTCGTCCTCGATCACCACGGCCACGGCCACCGGCGAGCTGTTGTCGCTGAGCTTGGCGTAGGAGATGAACCACGCGTAGGGGTTCTCGCTGTTGTCCACACCGTGCTGGGCGGTACCGGTCTTGCCGCCGACCTTGAAGCCCTCGATCTGCGCCTTCTTACCGGTGCCGTCCTGGACGACCGTCTCCATCATCGACTGCAGGATCTGAGCGTTCGCCGGGGAGAGCGGCTTGCTCATCTCCTCGGGGTCGGTCTTCTCGAGCGGGTCGAGATTGTTGGTCTGGATCTCGTCGACCATGTACGGCTTCATCAGCGTGCCGTCGTTGGCGACGGCCGAGGCGACCATGGCCATCTGCAGCGGGGTGGTGGCGGTGTTGAACTGGCCGATGGAGGACAGTGCCGTCTGCGAGGGGTTCATGTTGTCGGAGAAGATCGACGCGCTGGTGCGGACCGGCGTGAACTGCTCCTCGGTGAAGCCGAACTTCTTGGCCGTCTCCAGCATCTTGTCGTTGCCGAGGTCCGAGCCGACCTTGCCGAAGACGGTGTTGCAGGAGTACTGCAGGGCGACCCTCAGGGTCGCGTCCTTGCAGGGGATGTTGCCCTCGTTCGGCAGCTTGGTGGTGGTGCCCTCCATGACCCACGGGTCCGGCGACTTCGTCTTCTCGTCGGCGTCCGTGTACAGGCCGTGCTCCAGGGCCGCGGCGGCGGTGACGACCTTGAAGGTCGAGCCCGGCGGGTAGACCTCGCGCAGCGCCCGGTTGAGCATCGGGTCGTCCGGGTTGTTCTTCTTCTGGAGCTTCTGCCACGCGTCGGTGTCGGTCGTCGTGGAGTTGCCGGCGAAGGACGAGGGGTCGTACGACGGGTAGGAGGCCAGCGCCAGGATCTTGCCGGTCGACGGCTCGATGGCCGCGACGGCGCCCTTGGCGCCCTGTTTCTTCAGACCGTTGTACGCGGCCTTCTGCGCGGCGCCGCTGAGGGTGGTGACGACGTTTCCACCCTCCTTCTCCTTGCCCGTGAGCATGTCGAGGGTGTTGCGGAAGAACAGCCGGTCGTCGTTGCCGGTGAGGATGCCGTCCTCGATGGACTCCAGCTGGGTGGCACCGAAAGCCTGCGAGGCGTATCCGGTGACGGGCGCCCACATGGGGCCGTTCGTATAGGTGCGCTTGAACTTGAAGTCGCTGCCCGAGGTCTCGTCCGAGCCGGTGATGGCCTTGCCGTCGACGATTATGTCGCCGCGGGGTGTGCCGTAGCGCTCGATGACGACGCGGCGGTTGTTCTTGTCGGTCCTGAGCTCGTCGGCCTGGACGTACTGGATCCAGTTGTCGCGGATGAGAAGCGCCAGGACCAGAAGTCCGCAGAAGATCGCGATCCGGCGTAGGGGCTTGTTCACGGACGGACCACCTGGGTCATCTCGGCGTCGGGATTGGGCGCGGGGGCGGGCGCCGGGCGGCGTGCGGTGTCGCTGATGCGCAGCAGGATGCCGATCAGAGCCCAGTTGGCGATGACGGAGGAACCGCCGTACGCCACGAACGGCAGCGTCATACCGGTCAGCGGGATGAGGCCCATCACACCGCCGGCCACGACGAAGACCTGGAGGGCGAAGGCGCCGGACAGGCCGACGGCCAGCAGCTTGCCGAACGGGTCGCGGGCCGCGAGTGCCGTGCGCACACCGCGCTCGACGATCAGCCCGTAGACCAGCAGGATCGCCATGACGCCGGCCAGACCCAGCTCCTCGCCGAAGGTGGCGAGGATGAAGTCGGAGTTGGCGGCGAAGCCGATGAGGTCGGAGTTGCCCTGGCCGAGGCCGGTGCCGAGGGTGCCACCGGAACCGAACGCCCATAGGGCCTGCATGGCCTGCTCGGAGTGGACGATGCCGTCCTGGACGCCGGAGCGGGAGAGCGCGAACTCGCGCGCCGGGTCGAGCCAGGCCTGCACACGCGTCTGGATGTGCGGCTCGAAGCTCGCCACACCGACGGCGCCGACCGCGGACATCAGCAGACCGAAGACGATCCAGCTGGTCCGCTCGGTGGCGACGTACAGCATGATGACGAACATTCCGAAGAACAGCAGCGACGTACCGAGGTCGGTCTCGAAGACCAGGATGAGGATCGAGATCACCCAGACGACGAGGATCGGACCGAGGTCGCGGCCGCGCGGCAGATACAAGCCCATGAAGCGGCGGCTGGCCAGGGCCAGGGCGTCTCTCTTGACCATGAGATAGCCGGCGAAGAAGACAGCGAGAATGATTTTCGCGAACTCGCCGGGTTGGAGCGTGCCGAGACCGGGGATCTTGATCCAGATCTTGGCGCCGTACACGTCCGCGCCGAGCCCTGGTACGAGCGGCAGGAGGAGCAGGAACAGCGCGGCGGCCATGGAGATGTACGTGTAGCGCTGCAGGACCCGGTGGTCCTTGAGGAAGATCAGCACGGCCACCAGCAGCGCGACGCCCATCGCGGAGTACAGCAACTGGCGCGGTGCCGCCTCGACGAAGGTCTTGCTCTGCTGGAGTTTCTCCGACTGGTCCAGACGCCAGATCACTACCAGGCCGATGCCGTTCAGCAGCGTGGCCAGCGGCAGCATCAGGGGGTCGGCGTAAGGCGCGAACTTCCGTACGGCGAGATGGCCGATGCCGGCCAGCAGGCCGAGGCCGATTCCGTAGCTCAGAAGACCGGCCGGTACCTGGTCATTGATCGCCAGCCCCACGTTGGCATAGGCGAACACCGGAATGGCAACCGCGAACACCAGCAACGCGAGCTCGGTGTTGCGCCTGCTCGGCGCGCCGATCGCGCCGATCGTGGACGTGTGATGCGTCGGCGAGTTCGAAGTACTGCTCATCGTGTGACGGGGCCTCTCACGGCTTGCCTACTGCGTACCGCAGTTCGAGACGACCTTCTGCTCTTCCTCCGAGAGAGTGGGGCCGGGGTTTGGCGTCGCAGTCGGTGTCGGGGAGGTGGAGGTGGACGGGGGCGGGGACTTGGTGGACGCCGACGGATTCGGCGTCGGTGTCGCCTTGGACGTAAGGGAGGTACGGGTGGTTCCCGTGGTGCCTCCGGCCTCGCCCTCGCCCGTCTTGGAGTTCTGCTCGCTCTGCGCGGCCTGCTGCTCGGACCGCTTCTTGCACGCGGAGGCCTGCAGCGCCAGCTCGTCGATCTTCGCCTGGGCGTCCTTGAGGCCGCCCTCGGTGATGGTCCCCTCGACGAGCTTCTGCTGGTACGGCGGCAGGTACTTGAGTTCGATCTCGGGGTGATCCTTCTCCACCTTCGAGAGCGAGACCCAGGCCAGGTCCTGGCTGATCCCGCGATACAGGGCGACGTGTTCCTCGTTGGTGCCGACGTAGTACTGGGTCTGCGTCCAGCGCCAGCCGCCGTACAGACCGCCGCCGATGACGGCGAGGGCGAGGGCCGAGTAGAAGGATCTCTTCAGCCACGTACGGCCCTTGCGGGGCTTGACGAAGTCGTCGTCGGTGTAGTCGCCGAAGCCGCCCGCAGGTACGTAGCCGGTGGTGTCGCCGGAGCCGGGCGGGCCGAACTCGCCGCCTCCACCGCCCTGGCCGGGCACCTGACGGCCGAGCCCGGAGGCGCGGCCGGCGGGGGTCTGCATGATGCCGTTGTCGTGCAGGTGGTGCTGCTGGTTCTCGGCGACCGCGCCGACCACGACCGGAGTGTCGGACAGCTGCCCGGCCAGGGTGTCGCCGGTGTCCAGGTCGAGGACGTCGGCGATGATCACGGTGATGTTGTCGGGGCCGCCGCCGCGCAGCGCCAGCTGGATGAGCTCCTGGACGGTCTCCTGGGGGCCCTGGTAGCTGGCGAGGGTGTCCTCCAGGGTCTGGTGGGACACCACGCCGGAGAGGCCGTCGGAGCAGATCAGGTACCGGTCGCCGGCGCGGACTTCACGGATGGAGAGGTCGGGCTCGACGTGGTCGCCGCTGCCCAGCGCGCGCATGAGGAGGGACCGCTGCGGATGCGTGGTCGCTTCTTCCTCGGTGATGCGGCCCTCGTCGACGAGGCGCTGCACCCAGGTGTGGTCCTGCGTGATCTGCGTCAGCACGCCGTCGCGGAGCAGGTACGCGCGCGAGTCGCCGACGTGGACGAGGCCGAGGCGCTGTCCGGTCCACAGCAGGGCCGTGAGCGTGGTGCCCATGCCCTCCAGCTGCGGGTCCTCGTCGACCATCCCGCGCAGCTGGTCGTTGGCGCGCTGCACGGCCGTACCGAGCGAGGTGAGGATGTCGGAGCCGGGGACGTCGTCGTCGAGGGCGACGATGGTGGAGATCGCCTCGGAGGAGGCGACCTCGCCCGCGGCGGCGCCGCCCATGCCGTCGGCGATGGCGAGCAGGCGGGGTCCGGCGTATCCGGAGTCCTCGTTGCCCTCCCGGATCATGCCTTTGTGCGATCCGGCGGCGAAGCGCAGTGACAGACTCATGCGCACCTCGCCCGTCGGCTCCGGGTACATCCGCACGGTGCCCACCCTCCGGTCGGGAGCGCGCCGGGGCCCCTGGTGGGGGCCGCCACTGCGTGCTCGCTCCGCTCGCTCATTGTCGTACTACTTCCGCAGCTCGATGACGGTCTTGCCGATGCGGATCGGCGCGCCCAGCGGAATCGGTGTCGGGGTCGTGAGCCGCGTTCGGTCGAGGTACGTGCCGTTGGTGGAGCCCAGGTCCTCGACGATCCACTGGCCGTCGCGGTCCGGGTAGATCCTGGCATGCCGGCTGGAGGCGTAGTCGTCGTCCAGCACGATCGTGCTGTCGTGCGCTCGGCCCAGGGTGATGGTCTGGCCCTGGAGCGCGACGGTGGTGCCGGTGAGGGTGCCTTCGGACACGACCAGCTTGGAGGGGGCGTTACGGCGCTGGCGGCCGCCGCCGCCCTGCTGGCCGCGCTGCTGCGGCGGGGTCGCCGCCTGCCGTGCGGCCTGCTGCGGCCGTGCGGCCTCGCGACGCGATCCGCGCTGTGTGACGCGCGTACCGAACAGGTCGCTGCGGATGACCTGCACGGCCACGATCACGAACAGCCACAGGACGGCCAGGAAACCCAGCCGCATGACCGTGAGGGTCAGCTCTGACATTGCCCCCGCTTCACCCTTCGGCTTGCCGGTAAATGATGGTGGTGCTGCCCACGACGATCCGCGAGCCGTCGCGGAGCGTAGCGCGGGTGGTGTGCTGCCCGTCCACCACGATGCCGTTGGTGGACCCGAGATCCGCGATCGTCGAGGGCGTTCCGGTCCGGATCTCACAGTGCCGGCGGGAGACGCCGGGGTCGTCGATCCGCACGTCGGCGTCGGTGCTGCGGCCCAGCACCAGCGTCGCGCGGGAGATCTGATGGCGGGTGCCGTTGATCTCGATCCAGTAGCGGGTGCGACCGCCGGCCGCGGGCGCGGCGGGGGGTCGCTGGCCGCCCGCGGGCTGCGGGTAGCCGTAGCCGCCGGGGCGGCCGCCGGGCGGCGGCGCGGCCGGCATGGGCGGGGCGCCCGCGGGTGCGGCGGCCGGCGGGTAGCCGTAGCCGCCCTGGGCGCCACCGCTGGCACCGGGCCGCCCGGCCGGGGCGACGGGTGCCGGGGCGGGCTGGCCGCCCTGCTGGTCGGCGGAGCCGGCGAGCGTGCGGCTGCGTACGCGGTACAGGCCGGTGTCGAGGTCTTCGGCCTTCTCCAGGTGGACCTTGATCGGGCCCATGAAGGTGTAGCGCTGCTGCTTGGCGTAGTCGCGGACCATGCCGGCGAGCTCGTCGCCGAGCTGGCCGGAGTATGGGCTCAGACGCTCGTGGTCCGGGGCGCTGAGCTCCACGATGAAGTCATTGGGGACGACCGTGCGGTCGCGGTTCCAGATGGTCGCGTTGTTGTCGCACTCGCGCTGGAGCGCTCCCGCGATCTCCACGGGCTGGACCTCGGACTTGAACACCTTGGCGAAGGTGCCGTTGACCAGACCTTCGAGACGCTGCTCGAACTTCTTCAGGACTCCCATGGGGCACCTCCTCCGTTGCCTGCTTCGTCCTTTTTCCCGCCGGGCGGGCACTGCCTTACCTGGTACTGCTTACTGATCGTATCCACGCGCCGGTGAATCGGCTGGTTCCCCCTGTCGGCCCGGTCGACAGGTGTCGACGCCCTCGAAGTTCCCTGTGGAGCTCCCCTTCGAACGCCTCACGGACACAGTCTTGCCATGGATCGTAGAGGCGGCCGGAGACCAGTGTCCCGCACCTGACTGTGGACCCCGACCGGCTCCTGGGGAGATGCGCGTTACCGGTACGAGGTTGATACGTGAACAGGTTCTCGTTGATACGGAGCGCGGGGCACCCCTTCTCGGCCCGGTCCGGGGCGGGCCGTCCCGACCGTGCTGGTGGGCGACTGTACGGCCGCCGCAGGGCATCCGCACGGCCTGCGCATGCCCGCTGCACGGCGGCTGCCTGGGGATAAGGGATGTGAATCCACCCTGGACGGCGTGCTAATGTTCTGCGTGTCGGAAGGCGCCGGACCGCAAGGGAAGAGCCCGAGGACACACCCAATGCGCGGGTGGCGGAATAGGCAGACGCGCTGGATTCAGGTTCCAGTGCCCGCAAGGGCGTGGGGGTTCAACTCCCCCCTCGCGCACCGTCGAAGAGGCGGCATCGTAATCACGATGCCGCCTCTTCTCGTTGTGCGGTGTTGCATTCGACACGGTGTGACCTCACGGCATCGGTACGCCTCCTCGGCGGCCGTGACCTGTGATGAAGCTCTCAAGCCACGGCGCTGTCCTCAGCCGGCTGCGAGAACCGTGGCGAGGGTCACTGCTGCGGGGAGGGCCTGGGCGAAGAGGATGCGGCGGTTGGCGGTGGCCGCGCCGTAGACGCCCGCGACGACGATGCAGGACAGGAAGAAGATCTGGACGCGGTATCCGGTCGGATCGTCGGCGATCAGGCCCCAGACCAGCCCCGCGGCGAGGAATCCGTTGTAGAGACCCTGGTTGGCCGCCAGCGGCGCGGTGGTGCGCGCCAACTCGGCGTCGAAGCCGGAGAAGCGGCGGCCCGGGCCGCGCTGCCACAGGAACATCTCCAGGACCAGGATGTAGACGTGCAGCAGCGCCATGAGGGCGACGAGGACGACAGAGGTCAGATGCATGCCGTGATTGTGCCGGTGGGGTGTGCGCGGTCGGTGACCGCGGTCGCCGCTAGGTCCTTCGGTCGGGCGGGGCCCCGGTCGGAGGCCGGGGCGCCCGGTCGGTCTTCCGGCTGAGGGGCTCGCTGCGAGGGCTGCGAGGGCTGCGAGGGCTTCGAACGGTGGACGTTCGGCCGAGGTGGCTGGTGCCGTCTCGGCGCGAGGTTGGAGATCACCTTCTCCAGGATTCCGCCGATGCCACCCGAGTCCCTCCTCCTTCGTCGTCCTTCGTCGCCGGAGTCCGGAGCTCGCCCGTAGGTCGCCGCGGCAGGTTGCCGCACGGGTGGCCGATCTCGACCGCCCTTTGCGGGGCGGGATTTCGGGCAGAGAGCCTTCGAGGGGCGGGGATACAGGGCCGGAGCGCGCCCCTCACGGCAGGACTAGGCGGGAGAGGGGCCGTGGGCCACGACCGGTGGTTCGGTCGCTTCGGTGCAGCGTGTCGGCGATTCCCCGTGCCGCATGACCCGTAGACCCGTGACCCATGCCCCCGTGACCGTGACCCATGAGGCGTCGCGAGACGTGCCTTCGCCGGCGGGTCGGGCGTCGTAGTGGCTCCCTGAGGCTGCGCAACGCCACGCGCGCGTAGGGCCCCGTTCGCCGGAGCGGGTCTCCCACGCGCACGTGGCTGCAGTGCGGCAGCCCTGCGGCAGCCCGCGACGTCGCTACGCCGCGAGCCGCTGGGCCAGCTGCTTCGCCTTCGCGGCGGCCTCGTCGAGGGCACGCTCGCGGGAGGCCTCGAAGAGGGGGACCAGCTCGGCCATCGCCGGGTTGGCCGGGGCCATCGTGAGCTCCGGAACGATGAACTCGAGGTCGGCGCCGAGGAAGTCGGCCAGGACTGCCGACAGGTAGTTCTGCACGTACTCGTAACCCTCGCGCGGAGTGCCCGGCCCGTACGCGCCGCCGCGGCTGGCCACGACGGTGACCGGGGTGCCCTTGACCGACTGGGCGTCGCCCGCGGTACGGCCGAACAGGACCACCTGGTCCAGCCAGGCCTTGAGCGTCGACGGAATCGTCAGGTTGTACATCGGGGCGCCGATCAGGACGGCGTCCGCACCCTCCAGTTCCTCGATCAGCGTCACGCGCTCGGCGAAGGCGGCGGCCTGCTCGGGGGTGTGCGTGGCCGGATCGGCGAAGCCGGCGGTGTGGGCGTGGGCGGAGATGTGCGGGACGGGGTTCAAGGCCAGGTCGCGGTGGATCACCGTGCCCTCGGGGTGCTGTTCCTGCCAGGTGCGGCGGAAGGCGTCGGTGACGGCGCGGGAGGAGGAGGCGTCGGTCGGGAAGACCGAGGAGTCGATGTGCAGAAGCGTTGCCATGGAGGTCTCCGGAGAAGCAGGGCAGCGGGCTGGATGCACCTTCCCGCAGTTACTGAGGATTCGTACTCGACTATGAATAACACAGTCACTTACTTTTTTTCATCCCCGTACCGCAGGGCAGTACCCTGAAGGGCATGGCGGGTGAGCAGAGTCACGACGTATCGGCGTGCAAACGGGTCGACGAGGGCATCACCCGCGTCTTCCAGCTCCTCGGAAAGCGCTGGACCGGCCCGATCGTGTCCGTTCTGACCGCGGGGCCCGCGTACTTCGTCGCCCTGCGCCGGGCGATTCCCGGCATCAGCGAGCGCATGCTCTCCGACCGGCTGACCGAACTCGCCGCAGCGGGACTGGTGGTGCGCGAGGTGTATGAGGGGCCGCCGCTGCGGGTGGTGTACCGGCTGACGGAGGCGGGCGCCGCGCTGGAGCCCGCGCTCACCGCGCTGGGTCTGTGGGCGCAGGAGTACTTGGCTGACGGAGTGGGGTCCGAGAGCTGCTGAGGCGGAGGGGCGGAGAACTTCCGAGGCGGATCGCGGCACTCTCGCCCCGGTGGCGCGGCATCACGTCGGGCGGCGTTTTCCACAACCGTGGAGTTGTCCACAGGGTCTGACGCGTTTCGGCCACCGGCTGTAACGTCGGCAGGAGTTGATGTTCGTGCGTGAGCGGGGGAGGCGGTCGGTATGACCGAGGTCGGTGCGGAGGCTGCGTCGCAGGTGGCTTCGGAGGCGTCGTCGGGGTCCGCGGCGCCTCGGCTGCCCCGTGTGCGCGGCTTCGCCGAGTGGCCCGGCGGCGGATCGCCCAAGGAGGACGGCAAGGCACTGCGCAAGCGGGTTCCGCGCGGTGACCACGCGGTTCTCGACCTCGACGCCGCCCGGCCCGACGCCGTGGCCGCAGTCGAGGAGTCCAACCTCGGCCGGCTCCCCGAACTCACGCCGATAAGGGTCGGCCGGATGGCGGCGACGCCCTTCGCGTTCCTGCGCGGCTCGGCGGGACTCATGGCGTACGACCTCGCCCGCACCCCCATGACTCGAATCCGCGCCCAGATCTGCGGTGACGCGCACGCGGCGAACTTCGGCCTGTACGGCGACGCGCGTGGCGGCCTGGTCATCGATCTGAACGACTTCGACGAGACGCTGTACGGCCCCTGGGAGTGGGACCTCAAGCGTCTCGCCACCTCGCTCGTGCTCGCGGGCCGGGAGGCGGGCGCGGATGAGGACGCGTGCCGCAAGGCGGCGAACGACACGGTGGGTGCCTACCGGCGCACCATGCGCCTGCTGGCCAAGCTCCCGGTGCTGGACGCGTGGAACGCGATCGCGAACGAGGAACTGGTCTCCCACACCGACGCCCATGACCTGATCGGCACGCTGGAGCGGGTCGCGGAGAAGGCGCGGGGCAACACCAGCGGGCGCTTCGCCGCGAAGTCGACGGAGCCGACCGGGCACGGAGGCCGCCGGTTCGTCGACGCCCCTCCGGTGCTGCGCCGGGTTCCGGACGCGGCGGCGGCGGCGGTCGCGTCGTCGCTGGAGAGCTACCTCAGCACGCTCTCCGAGGACCGCCACCCCCTGCTCTCCCGGCACGCGGTGCACGACGTGGCGTTCCGCGTGGTGGGCACGGGCAGCGTGGGCACACGCTCGTACGTCGTCCTGCTCCTGGACCACCGGGGCGAGTCGCTGGTCCTTCAGGTGAAGGAGGTCCGCCCCTCGGCCCTCGTCCCGCACCTGGTGACAGCCGGCTTCGAGGTGCCGGAGCCGGAGCACGAAGGGCGGCGCGTGGTGCTCGGACAGAAGCGGATGCAGGTGGTCAGCGACATTTTGCTGGGCTGGACGACGGTCGAGGGACGGCCCTTCCAGGTGCGTCAGTTCCGTAACCGCAAGGGCAGCGTCGACCCGGCCGCGCTGGCTGCCGACCAGATAGACGACTACGCCCGCATGACCGGGGCCCTACTGGCCCGCGCCCACTCCCACAGCGCCGACCCCCGCCTGATCGCCGGCTACTGCGGCAAGAACGAGGAACTGGACGAGGCGATCGCCGCATTCGCCGTCACGTACGCCGACCGCACGGAGGCGGATCACACTGCACTGGTGTCGGCGGTGCGGGCGGGGCGGATCGCGGCGGAGACGGGAGTGTGAGGGGCGGCGGCTGATTCGCGGGGAGGGCTCGGTGAGGTACGTCACCCTCGGCGCGGATTGGCCCCCGGGCGAGGCGGTCGGCGTGATCGGCCCGACCGCCTGTCTGGGCCGGCCGGCCCAGCTTGCGGAGGAGCTTTCGTGGCGGGGTGGGTGACCGTCGGCTGTTGCTACGTATAAGGGCGGGCGGGTAGGACCGGGGAGCAGCACCGTCCGCCGGGCCGAACGTCCAGGCCTCTCGGGCTCAGCCGCCCCACTCAACGCCGGCCCGAGCGGGACAGAGCGAGGGTCCTGTCCTACCGGGTGAAGGTCCGGGCGGCCGGCGCGAGGATCCGCAGCCGCCGGAGCGGAAACCCAGGGCCCGGGGCCAGGCCCAATGGGCGGACGTCCGTAGCCGCGGGGCGCGGGGCCAGGCCGGCGGGCGTGGCGGTTCGTAGCTGCAGGGCACGTTGGGCTCAGGGGCGGAGCGCCCTGGCCGTCGGCGCGGAGTCGCGGGGCACGAAGGGCCGGGCACACGTGGCCTACGCTGGTCGGGTGACGACGCCGGAAGCTGAACAGTCCCAGGCCGAGCCCGCTGGTGCGGGGACGTCGGGCGGTGCCGAGGTGCCCGCCGGCGGAGTTGAGCAGGGTGGTGAGGCACAGGTGCCGGCCGAGGACGGGGCGGAGCGGCCCGAGGCGCGGCTGGAGCGGGCCGTGCGGGCCGCCGAGCAGGCGTTGATCGAGTACGAGATCGCGGTGGAGACCTTCCGCGTCGAGGTGGAGAACTTCTCCCGGCTGCACCACCAGAAGCTCGGCCCGATGTACGCCCGCCTCGACGAGCTGGACGCCCGGATCGCCGAGGCCACCGCCGCCCGCACCGGCGACCCCGAGGACATCCGCAAGGCCGACGAGGCACGCGCCAGGGTGCTGCCGATGCCCGGCGTGGAGGAGCTGTTCCACGGCTGGATGGACGGCGAGGGGCTGTTCCCGGAGGCCGCGGCGATGCTGACGGACCAGCCGGTGCGGCCCCCGCAGCGGGTGCGCCCGAGCGACGAGGCCCGCAAGCTCTACCGCGAGCTGGCCCGCAGGGCCCACCCGGACCTCGCCCAGGAGGCGGCCGAGCGTTCGAGGCGCGAGGAGTTCATCACCCGCGTCAACGCGGCTTACGCCCGTGGCGACGAGGTGCTGCTGCGGGAGCTCGCCGAGGAGTGGGCCGCGGGACCGGTGCCGAAGGAGCAGGGCCCGACCCCGGCCGAGGAGCTCTACGCCCGACTCGAGTGGCTCGCCCAGCGCAAGGAGATGCTGGCCCTGGTCGCGAGCGAGCTGGAGGAGAGCGCGATCGGGGCGATGCTCCGCCTGGCCCCGGACGACCCCGACCGTCTCCTCGAAGAGATCGCCGACCAGCTCCTGGCCCAGGTCGAGGCGCGGGAAGCGGAACTGACGGCGCTGCTCGACTAGGGGCCGGAAATCGCCCACAAGGGGCCTGCGAGGGGCCTCCTCCTGGGAGCCCCGTCGGGCACCCGCGCCCGTCCGGTAGCGTCGGACTCATGCATTTCGGATCTGGCGTGCCGACAGTCGAGGTCACCGACCTCAAGGACGACGACTTCCTGCTGGACGTCCGTGAGGACGACGAGTGGCAGGCGGGTCACGCCGAGAAGGCCCTGCACATCCCCATCAGCGACTTCGTGGCCCGCTACGGCGAGCTGACCGAGGCCGCCCCGCAGGACGGCCGCGTCCATGTGATCTGCCGCTCCGGCGGTCGCTCGGCGCAGGTCGCGATGTACCTCGTCCAGCAGGGCATCGACGCCGTGAACGTCGACGGCGGCATGCAGGTGTGGGCGGCGGTGGGACGCCCCGTGGTGAACGACGAGGGCCAGCCGGGCTTCGTCCTGTAGGGACCGTGGGGACTGTATGTCCCCCAGGGCACCCCGTATCCGCAGGTCAGCCCAGCGGATGCGCCGCCAGCAGATCCCCCAGCGCCTCCTCGTGTGCCGCCGCCGGGCCGAGCGCCAGTTCAAGATGCTTGGCCCAGGCGTGGTACCGGTGCAGCGGATAGTCGACGTCGGCGCCGAAGCCGCCGTGCAGATGCTGGGCCGTCTGCACGACCCGGCGTACGCCCTCCGAGGCCCAGATCTTGGCCACGGCAACGTCTCCGGAGGCGGGCAGCGCTCCCGGCGCCCCCGAGGCGATCCGCCACGCGGCCTGCCACAGCGTGGCCTCCATCGCGCGCAGGTCGATGTAGCGGTCGGCGGACTGCACGGCGACCGCCTGGAACGTGGCGATCGGATGCCCGAACTGCTCCCGCTTGCCGGCGTACTCCGAGGTCATCCCCAGCACGCGCTCACCCAGCCCGAGCGCCAGCGCACAGGTCCCTGTGGCCAGCAGTTCGCGCAGCCACTCCCACGCCCCCTCGGCGTCGATGACGTCCCGTGCCGCCAGCTCCACCGAGTCCAGTCGCAGCTCTCCCAGCCGTTCCCCGCTGGTCGAGAACTGCTCGGCGAGCGCGACCCCCTGCGCCTCGCGCGGGACCAGCGCGAGGACGGTCCGGTCGGCGGCCGTACGGGCCGGTACGACGACGAGATCGGCGTCGTACGCCCAGGGCACCGCCGTCTGCACCCCGTCCAGCACCCACCCGGAGCCGGAGCCGTCCTGCCGGGCGGTCACCGCGAGCTCGGCCGGGTCGTGGCCGGTGCGGCCGTGCGCGGCGACCGTGAGCACGGCCTCCCCGCGCCCCGCCCGCGCGAGCAGCTCGGCCTTCAGCTCGGGGCCGCCGTACGCCTGGACGGCCGCCGTCGCCGCGCTGCTCTCCAGCAGCGGCACCCGTGCCAGTACCTTCGCCGACTCGCGCAGCACCAGGCAGAGCGCGACGGCGTCGAGGCCGGCTCCGCCGTACTCCTCGGCGAGCAGCAGGCTCAGCAGGTCGGCGTCCGCGAGCCGGCCCCACAGCGGGCGGTCGAAGTCGTCGGCGACGGCACCCGGCGTGAGCGCGGGCGAGGGCACGGAGTCCGGCGCGACCCCGGCGAACACCCCGCGCGCCGCCTCGGCCGCCGCCTGCTGCTCCTCGGTGAAGGTGAAGTCCACGGTCCCTGCCCTTCCACACGTCCACACCCACGGCGATCTGACGGAGCGTCAAGATAGAACAGGTTCTAGGAGAAGGGAATGCTCTGTGGAGGACCCACGCAGGGCCCCTTACAGCCGTGGAGGACCCCCGTAAGGTGTGGTCGACGTCGGCCCGGCTGGGGCTTTGCCCGGCGGGTGGGCCTGAGTACCGTTCCGGTGCGAGCGCCGAGGGCTGAAGGAAGACGGACCGGAATCGGGAAACGGGGCTACATGGACGCGTACGACGCAGGCTCGGCCGCCCGGCACGGGCCGGACGAGGAGCCGCGGGACGCCGCTGCCCCGTCCGCCGTCGAGCCGTCTGCCGTCCTGCCGGCCGCCGAGCCCCGCACCGGCGTGGCCGCCCTCTCCCTGCGCTACCAGATCGGTGCCGCCCTCGCCCTCGCGGTCGTGGCGATCGCCGTCTGTGTCCACATAGGCATGGTCTTTCTGCACGTCGCCCCGCCGAACACGGTCACCAAACAGCACGGCAAGGCGATAGACGACTGGATATACCCGGAGTTCGAACAGAACTGGAAGCTGTTCGCCCCCAACCCGCTGCAGCAGAACATCGCGGTGCAGGTCCGCGCCCAGGTCGGCACGGCCGACGGCGGGCGCCGCACGACCGGCTGGTACGACCTGTCCGCCCAGGACGGCCGGGCCATCGACGGCAATCTGCTGCCCAGCCACACCCAGCAGAACGAGCTGCGCCGGGCCTGGGACTTCTTCGTGGCCACGCATGACGCCGGGAACCGCCCCGTGGGCCTGCGCGGCGCCCTGTCCGAGACGTATCTGCGGCGCATCGTCGAGCTGCGCCTCGCCCGCGCGGACGCGACCGGTGAGAGCGGTGTCCTCGAACGCGTCCAGGTCCGCTCCCGCACCACCAACGTGCACCCGCCCAAGTGGAGCGACGAGCAGGTCTCCGACAAGCCGGCCTACCGGGTGCTGCCCTGGTGGCGGGTCACCGATGACACGACCGACAGCGCGGGCGCGCAAGAGGGGAGCGCCCGGTGAACCGCTTCTCCCTCGCGATCTCCGCCGGCATCGCCCGGGTCACCGAGTCCGCCCTCGGCCCGTACCAGACGGCCGTGATCCGCATCGGCTTCACGGCGACCTGGCTGCTGTTCCTGCTGCGTGAGTTCCCGCACCGCCAGGAGCTGTACGGCCCCGACGGCCCCTGGGACTTCGACCTGGCCCAGCAGCTGATCGGGACGAACGGCTCGTTCACGGCCCTGATCTGGTCGAGCAGCGAGTTCTGGTTCGAGAGCGTCTACGCCCTCGCGGTCCTGGCCGGTGTGCTGCTGCTGCTCGGCTGGCGCACCCGCACGATGTCCGTGCTCTTCATGGTCGGCGTGCTCTCGCTGCAGAACCGCTCCATCTTCATGGGCGACGGCGGCGACAACGTCCTGCACCTGATGTGCGTCTACCTCGTGTTCACGCGCTGCGGCCAGGTCTGGTCGCTGGACGAGCGCCGGGCCAGGCGTGCGGGCGAGGCACGCGCGCGTGGCGAGCGGGTCGGGCCGGACCGGATCGGTCCGCTCCTGTGGAGCGTGCTCGGGGTCGCGCTGGTCGCCGTGACCGCGGTGGGCCGTCTCGACGGCGACCTGACCGTGCCGCTGATCCTGTGGGGCGTCTGGCTCGCACTGGCCGTCCGATGGATCGTGCGCCGCCTCGCGCGGACCGACGAGCCCCGCATCCTGCTCGACGTCATCGGCAACATCGTCCACAACGGCGCCCTGCTGGTGATCATGGCCGAGGCGTGCCTGATCTACGCGACCGCCGGCTGGTACAAGATCCAGGGCTCCCGCTGGCAGGACGGCACCGCCGTCCACTACCCGCTGCACCTCGACTACTTCTCGCCGTGGCCCGCCCTCGCCGACCTGCTGTCCTCCAGCGGCACGATGGTGATGCTCATCACCTACGGCACGGTCATCGTGCAGGTCGCCTTCCCGTTCACGCTGTTCAACCGGCGGGTCAAGAACGTCCTGCTGGCCGCGATGATCACCGAGCACGCCGTGATCGCGGTCGTTCTCGGGCTGCCGTTCTTCTCCCTGGCGATGATCGCGGCCGACGCGGTCTTCCTGCCGACATCGTTCCTGCGCCGCCTGGGCGGCTGGGCGGCACGCACGCGTGGCGGGCTGTCGAGGCTGGTCCGGCGCGGTGACGAGCCCACGGAACTGCCGGGGCCGCGCACCCCGGAGAACCCCGAGCACGCGCACGTAGGCTTCACGGCATGACCGTGACCTCCTGGAACCGGCTCGCCGGCACCTCCGTGCTGCTCGACGGCTTCCACGCCCTCAAGCACGCCGTGCGCTTCGGCGCCGAGGTCCCGGTCGCGGTCGCCGTCGACCGGGCTGCGGCGCTGGCCCTGGCCGACGAGCTGGCGCCCGACGTACGGGACGCCCTGGACGCGCTCCTGACACAGGTCCCGGAGTCGACGTACACCTCGCTGGTGCCGCGTCCGCACCCCACCGGGGTCGCCGCCCTCGCGGTACGGCCGCCTCGCGCCGCCAACCTGGAGAAGCTGGCGCACACCCCGCGCACCGCCCCCGTCGTGGTCCTCGACAACCCGCGCAACCTGGGCAACGCAGGCGCTGTGATCCGTCTGGCCGCCGGCTTCGGCGCGACCGGCGTCGTCACCACCGGCACTCTCGACCCCTGGCATCCGACGGTCGTACGCGGCGGAGCGGGGCTGCACTTCGCGACCGCCGTGGAGCGGCTGGGCGTCGAAGAGCTGCCGCCCGGACCGCTGTTCGCCCTGGACCCCGAGGGCGACGACATCCGGGGCAGCAAGCTCCCGGACGACGCCGTCCTCGCCTTCGGCTCCGAACGCACCGGCCTGTCGGCCGAACTACGCGCGCGTGCCGACCATTTGGTGGCCTTGCCGATGCGCCCCAAGGTCTCCAGCTACAACCTTGCGACGAGCGTGGCGATGACGCTGTACCACTGGAGTCTCACCGGGGGCGCCTTCAGGGCTTAGGCCTCCCGGCGCACCTCGACGACCCGGAACCGGTTCGCCACGAACGCTCCGTCGCACAGTGCCGAGTTGGCCGCCGGGTTGCCGCCCGACCCGTGGAAGTCCGAGAACGCGGCCGTCTGGTTCACGTACACCCCGCCCGTGAGGTTCAGCGACAGCTGGGCCGCCTCCTCCAGGCACGCCTCCTGCACGGCCTGCTCGACCTCGTCGTCGGTGGTGTACGCACCGACCGTCATCGCCCCCTTCTCGCGCACGGTCCGCCGCAGCAGCTCCACCGCGTCCGCGGCCGAGTCGACCGCGACGGCGAAGGAGACAGGGCCGAAGCACTCGCTCATGTAGGCGGCCTCGTCGTCCGGCTTGGCGCCGTCCAGCTTCACGATCACCGGCGTACGGACCACCGCGTCCGGGAACTCCGGGTTCGCGATCTCGCGGGAGGCGAGCGCGACTTCGCCGAGGCCGGCGGCAGCCTCCAGGCGCGCCTTGACGTCGGGGTTGACGATCGCGCCGAGCAGCGCGTTCGCGCGGGCGTCGTCGCCGAGGAGGCCGTCGACCGAGCGGGCGAGGTCGGCGACGACCTCGTCGAAGGTCCGCGGGCCCTCCTCGGTGCGGATGCCGTCACGGGGGATCAGCAGGTTCTGCGGGGTGGTGCACATCTGGCCGCTGTAAAGGGACAGCGAGAAGGCCAGGTTGGACAGCATGCCCTTGTAGTCGTCCGTCGAGTCGACGATCACCGTGTTGACGCCGGCCTTCTCCGTGTAGACCTGCGCCTGGCGGGCGTTGGCCTCCAGCCAGTCGCCGAACACGGTCGAGCCCGTGTAGTCGATGATCCGGATCTCCGGGCGCGTGGCCAGCGTCTTGGCGATGCCCTCACCGGGGCGCTCGGCGGCCAGCGCGACCAGGTTCGCGTCGAAGCCCGCCTCGGCGAGCACCTGCCGGGCGACCTGCACGGTGAGCGCGAGCGGCAGGACCGCGCGCGGGTGGGGCTTCACCAGGACCGCGTTGCCGGTGGCGAGGGAGGCGAACAGGCCCGGGTAGCCGTTCCAGGTCGGGAAGGTGTTGCAGCCGATGACCATCGCGATCCCGCGCGGGACCGGCGTGAACTGCTTGTTCAGGGCGAGCGGGTCGCGCTTGCCCTGCGGCTTGGTCCACTCCGCCGTGTCGGGGGTGCGGACCTGCTCGACGTACGCGTACGCCACCGCCTCCATGCCGCGGTCCTGAGCGTGCGGGCCGCCGGCCTGGAACGACATCATGAAGGCCTGGCCGGAGGTGTGCATGACCGCGTGCGCGAACTCGTGCGTGCGGTCGCTGATCCGCTTGAGGATCTCCAGACAGACCACCGCGCGCATCTCCGCGCCCGCGTCGCGCCACGCCCGCATGCCGGACTTCATGGCGGGCAGCAGCTGGTCGATGTCCGCGTGCGGGTACTCGACGCCCAGGTCGATGCCGTACGGAGAGGCCTCGCCGCCCACCCAGCCGTCGGTGCCGGGCTGGCCGAGGTCGAGGCGACCGCCGAGGAGGGCGTCGAAGGCGGCCTTGCCCGCCGCCGCGTCCAGGCTGCCGTTCTCGCCGTAGGCCTTGGGGTGCTCGGGGTGCGGGGACCAGTACGCACGTGTGCGGATCGCTTCCAGCGCCTGGTCGAGGGTGGGCCGGTGCTTGGCGATCAGCTCGTGGGCGGTCAGTTCGGCGGCCATGCGGGACCAACTCCTCGTTTCAAGAGCTCTCCGTCGAGCTCATGACCTGGGCAGAAACATGGGCAGGAAAGGCCAGTCAGAGTTAGAGTAACCGAACGATCGGTCGGTTCAAGGGGGTCCGCCGCATCTGTGGAAAACCCCGTGCGGGAGGATCGCGCTCATGACAGCACTCGACCTCAGCAGCCCCGTGGCCGTCGTCGGCACCGGCACCATGGGCCAGGGCATCGCCCAGGTCGCGTTGGTGGCGGGCCACCCCGTACGGCTGTACGACGCTGCTCCGGGACGCGCCCAGGACGCCGCCGACTCGATCGGCGCGCGCCTCGACCGGCTCGTCGAGAAGGACCGCCTCACCGGCGCCGACCGGGACGCGGCCCGCGCGCGACTGCTGCCCGCCGAGTCCCTCACCGAGCTCGCGGACTGCGCCCTGGTGATCGAGGCCGTCCTGGAGCGCCTCGACGTCAAACAGGAGCTCTTCCGCGAGCTGGAGGGCGTCGTCGGCGAGGACTGCCTGCTCGCCACCAACACCTCGTCCCTGTCGGTGACGGCCATCGGCGGAGCTCTGGACAACCCCGGCCGCTTCGTCGGCCTGCACTTCTTCAACCCCGCGCCGCTGCTGCCGCTGGTCGAGGTCGTCTCCGGGTTCGCCACCGACGTCACGTCGGCCACGCGCGCGTACGAGACGGCTCGCGCGTGGGGCAAGACGCCGGTCGCCTGCGCGGACACTCCCGGCTTCATCGTCAACCGCATCGCGCGGCCCTTCTACGCCGAGGCCTTCGCGGTCTACGAGGCCCAGGGCGCGGATCCGGCCACCATCGACGCCGTCCTGCGCGAGTGCGGCGGCTTCAGGATGGGCGCGTTCGAGCTGACCGACCTCATCGGGCAGGACGTCAACGAATCCGTCACGCACTCCGTGTGGCAGTCCTTCTTCCAGGACGCGCGCTTCACGCCCTCGCTCGCCCAGCGGCGCCTGGTCGAGTCCGGCCGGCTCGGCCGCAAGAGCGGACACGGCTGGTACGACTATTCCGATGAGGCCGCGGCTGCCGAGGCCGCCGAGCCGCACACCGCGGAGAAGGCCCGGCAGCCCGCCTACGTCGTCATCGAGGGCGATCTGGGCCCCGCCTCCGAGCTGCTCACGCTGATCCGCGAGGCGGGCATTCCGGTCCGCGAGGAGGACGAGGACCACGGCAGCCGCCTGGTGCTGCCCGGCGGCGGCCAGCTCGCGCTCGCCGACGGCCAGACGTCGGTGGAGTTCCGGGACGTCGTCTACTTCGACCTCGCCGTCGACTACCGCCGGGCCACCCGGATCGCGCTGTCCGCCTCCCAGGACACCTCGCCGCAGACCCTCGCCGAGGCCACCGGCCTCTTCCAGGCGCTCGGCAAGGACGTCAGCGTCATCGGCGACGTCCCCGGCATGATCGTCGCCCGCACGGTCGCCCGGGTGGTCGACCTCGCGCACGACGCGGTCGCCAAGGGAGTGGCCACCGAGGAGGACATCGACACGGCGATGCGCCTCGGCGTGAACTACCCGCTCGGTCCCTTCGAGTGGAGCCGCAGGCTCGGCCGCAACTGGGCGTACGCCCTGCTCGACGACCTGCACCTGCGCGACCCCTCCGGGCGCTACGCACCGTCCCTCGCGCTGTACCGCCACGCGTACGCCTCCGACAAGCGGGAGGGCAGCACCTCATGACCACCGCCAAGCGCGACACGTACACCCCGGAGACGCTGCTCTCCGTCGCCGTGCAGGTCTTCAACGAGCGCGGCTACGACGGCACCTCCATGGAGCACCTCTCCCGCGCGGCCGGCATCTCCAAGTCGTCGATCTACCACCACGTCACGGGCAAGGAGGAGTTGCTGCGCCGGGCTGTCAGCCGGGCGCTGGACGGCCTCTTCGGGATCCTCGACGAGGAGCAGGCGCGCGGGGGGCACGCCGCCGACCGGCTGGAATACGTCGTCCGGCGCATGGTCGAGGTGCTCATAGCGGAGCTGCCGTACGTGACGCTGCTGCTGCGGGTGCGCGGCAACACCGACGCCGAGCGGTGGGCCCTCGAACGGCGCCGCGACTTCGACCACCAGGTCGCCGCCCTGCTGAAGGCGGCCGCCGCCGACGGGGAGGTGCGCGCCGACGTGGAGGTCCGGCTGGCGACGCGACTCGTCTTCGGCATGATCAACTCGATCGTCGAGTGGTACCGCCCCGACGGCCGCGGCATGAACGAGCGCGAGGTCGCCGACACGGTGGCGCGGCTGGTCTTCGGGGGACTGCGCCGGGCGAGCTGACCTGGGAGGTCATCGACCTTGCGTTACGGAGTACGCGCGCGTGGGCGGGTGAGTACGCCGCCCGATGGGCCGGGACTCCTTCCGCTGCTGTTCGCGATGCTGATGGCCAGGGCGATGGCCTCGGGCTGACCGTCCGACTCGGCCCTCAGCCCTGCGGCTCCAGGTCCTCCTCCTCGAACACCAGCAGCGTGCGCGTGCTGAGCACCTCGGGGATCGCCTGGAGGCGGGTGAGGACCAGTTCGCGCAGGGCCCTGTTGTCGGAGGTGTGGACCAGCAGCAGGACATCGAAATCGCCCCCGACGAGGGCGATGTGTGAGGCGCCCGGCAGCTGTCTGAGCTGCTCGCGGACCGTGCGCCAGGTGTTCTGGACGATCTTGAGGGTGATGTAGGCCGAGGTTCCGTGACCGGCGCGTTCGTGGTTGACGCGGGCGCCGAAACCGCGGATGACGCCGTCCTCGACGAGGCGGTTGATGCGCGCGTAGGCGTTGGCGCGGGAGACATGGACCCGCTCGGCGACCGACCGTATCGACGCGCGGCCGTCCGCCTGGAGCATCTGCAGGATGTCCTCGTCGATGGCGTCGAGCGGGCGCGCGGGTGGCAGGGGAGCGCCGTCGTCCGGGCTTTCGGCCATTTGTTCAGGCGCCATGTCCCCCCACCTTCCCTCCGTGGACGTACTGCGTTCATTGGAGGCTGTGGAGAACCGTTTGTCCACAGCCTGAGGGCGCCTGTAGCCAAAATGTGCCGACGACCGAACAATCGGTAGGTGAGGCGCGTCACTGGAGCTGCGCCTCCCGTAGCCGCTCCCACGAGGAGGTGCCGTCATGACGGTCATGGAGCAGCGAGGCGCGTACCGGCCATCGCCGCCGCCCGCCTGGCAGCCCCGCATGGACCCCGCGCCGCTGCTGCCCGACGCCGAGCCGTACCGCGTCCTCGGCACCGAGGCCGCCGCGAAGGCCGACCCGGACCTGCTGCGCCGGCTGTACGCCGCGCTGGTCCGCGGCCGCCGGTACAACGTGCAGGCGACCGCGCTGACCAAGCAGGGCCGACTCGCCGTCTACCCGTCCAGCACCGGCCAGGAGGCCTGCGAGGTCGCCGCCGCGCTGGCGCTTCAGGAGCGCGACTGGCTCTTCCCGAGCTACCGCGACACCCTCGCCGCCGTCGCACGCGGCGTGGACCCCGTCGCCGCGCTGACCCTCCTGCGCGGCGACTGGCACACCGGCTACGACCCGTACGAGCACCGCGTGGCCCCCCTGTGCACGCCGCTCGCCACCCAGCTCCCGCACGCCGTCGGCCTCGCGCACGCCGCCCGCCTCAAGGGCGACGACGTGGTCGCGCTCGCCATGGTCGGCGACGGCGGCACCAGCGAGGGCGACTTCCACGAGGCGCTGAACTTCGCCGCCGTATGGCAGGCGCCGGTCGTCTTCCTCGTCCAGAACAACGGCTTCGCGATCTCCGTCCCGCTCGCCAAGCAGACCGCGGCCCCGTCGCTGGCCCACAAGGCCGTCGGCTACGGCATGCCCGGCCGCCTGGTCGACGGCAACGACGCGGCCGCCGTGCACGAGGTGCTGAGCGACGCCGTACAGCATGCGCGCGCGGGCGGCGGTCCCACGCTGATCGAGGCGATCACCTACCGCATCGACGCCCACACCAACGCCGACGACGCGACCCGCTACCGCGGCGACTCCGAGGTCGAGACCTGGCGCGGGCACGACCCGATCACGCTCCTGGAGCACGAGCTGACCGAGCGCGGCCTGCTCGACGAGGCCGGCAAGCAGGCCGCCCGGGACGCCGCCGAAACCATGGCCGCCGACCTGCGCGAACGCATGAACCAGGACCCGGCGCTCGACCCGATGGACCTGTTCGGCCACGTGTACGCCGAGCCCACCCAGCAACTGCGGGAACAGCAGGCCCAGTTGAGGGCCGAGCTCGAAGCCGAGTCGGAAGGGTCGCACCGATGACCACCGTCGCCGCCAAGCCGGCCACCATGGCGCAGGCCCTCACGCGCGGGCTGCGCGACGCCATGGCGGACGACCCCACCGTGCACGTCATGGGTGAGGACGTCGGCACCCTCGGCGGTGTCTTCCGGGTCACCGACGGGCTCGCCAAGGAGTTCGGCGAGGACCGCTGCACCGACACGCCGCTGGCCGAGGCGGGCATCCTGGGCACCGCGGTGGGCATGGCCATGTACGGACTGCGCCCGGTCGTGGAGATGCAGTTCGACGCGTTCGCCTATCCGGCGTTCGAGCAGCTCATCTCGCATGTGGCGCGCACGCGCAACCGCACCCGCGGCAGGATGCCGCTCCCCATCACCATCCGCGTCCCCTACGGCGGCGGCATCGGCGGCGTCGAGCACCACAGCGACTCGTCCGAGGCGTACTACATGGCGACTCCGGGGCTCCATGTCGTCACGCCCGCGACCGTCGCCGACGCCTACGGACTGCTGCGCGCCGCCATCGCCTCCGACGACCCGGTCGTCTTCCTGGAGCCGAAGCGGCTGTACTGGTCGAAGGACACCTGGAACCCGGACGAGCCGCAGAGCGTTGAACCGATTGGCCGCGCGGTGGTGCGGCGCTCCGGCCGGAGCGCCACGCTCATCACGTACGGACCGTCCGTGCCCGTCTGCCTCGAAGCCGCCGAGGCGGCCCGGGAGGAGGGGTGGGACCTGGAGGTCGTCGATCTGCGCTCACTGGTGCCGTTCGACGACGAGACGGTCAGCGCCTCGGTACGACGGACCGGGCGAGCGGTCGTCGTGCACGAGTCGGGCGGGTTCGGCGGCCCGGGAGGGGAGATCGCGGCCCGGGTCACGGAGCGCTGCTTCCACCACCTGGAGGCGCCGGTGCTGCGCGTGGCCGGGTTCGACATCCCCTACCCGCCGCCGATGCTGGAGCGTCACCACCTGCCCGGCGTGGACCGGATCCTGGACGCCGTGGGGCGTCTGCAGTGGGAGGCCGAGAGCTGATGGCACAGGTGTTGGAGTTCAAGCTCCCCGACCTCGGGGAGGGGCTCACCGAGGCGGAGATCGTCCGCTGGCTGGTGGAGGTCGGTGACGTCGTCGCCGTCGACCAGCCGGTTGTCGAGGTCGAGACGGCCAAGGCGATGGTCGACGTCCCCTGCCCCTACGCCGGGGTGGTCACGGCCCGCTTCGGCGAGGAGGGCTCCGAGCTTCCCGTGGGGGCGCCGCTGCTGACGGTGGCCGTCGGCGCGCCCGCCTCCGACGGCCCGGCCGGGGACTCGGGTGCGGCCTCGGACAAGGGCTCCGGCAATGTCCTGGTCGGCTACGGCACCTCCGAGGCGCCGGCGCGACGCAGGAGGGTGCGCCCGGGGGAGTCGGCACCTGCCGTACCCGTGGAACCCGTGTCCGCCAACGGCGCCGCGGCCGCGCGGGAGGTGAGCGAGGGGCCTGTGCCCGTCATCTCGCCCCTGGTCCGCCGCCTCGCCCGGGAGAACGGCCTGGACCTCAGGGAGTTGCACGGCTCCGGGCCGGAGGGGCTGATCCTGCGCGCCGACGTCGAGTACGCCCTGCGGGCCGCCCAGGCACACGGGCGCACGGCACCGCCGGCGGCCGAGCCGCACACCCGCGTGACACCCGCCCCGGCACCGGCCACGGCTTCCTCCGCCGCCGTCCCGACCGCGCAGCCCCCCGTCCGCTCCTCCGCCCCTCCCGCCGGTATCCGCACCCCCCTCAAGGGCGTCCGCGGTGCGGTGGCCGACAAGCTCTCCCGCAGCCGGCGGGAGATCCCGGACGCGACCTGCTGGGTGGACGCGGACGCGACTGAGCTCATGCGGGCGCGGGCCGCGATGAACGCGGCAGGGGGACCGAAGATCTCCCTGATCGCCCTGCTGGCCCGCATCACCACCGCCGCCCTGGCCCGGTTCCCCGAGCTCAACTCCACGGTCGACATGGAGGCCAGGGAGGTCGTCCAGTTCGACCATGTGCACCTCGGGTTCGCCGCGCAGACCGAGCGCGGGCTCGTCGTCCCGGTCGTACGGGACGCGCACGCGCGGGACGCGGAGTCACTGACGGCGGAGTTCGCCAGGCTGACCGAGGCGGGCCGCACGGGCACCCTCACACCGGCGGAACTCACCGGCGGCACCTTCACGTTGAACAACTACGGTGTGTTCGGCGTCGACGGCTCCACCCCGATCATCAACCACCCCGAGGCCGCGATGCTCGGCGTCGGCCGCATCATCCCCAAGCCCTGGGTGCACGAGGGTGAACTGGCGGTGCGGCAGCTCGTCGAGCTCTCGCTCACCTTCGACCACCGGGTCTGTGACGGCGGCACCGCGGGCGGCTTCCTGCGGTATGTGGCGGACTGCGTGGAACACCCGGCGGTGCTGCTGCGCACGCTGTGACGAGGCCCCCCGAGTTTCGGCTGCTTCCCCTGCGTTCCCTGTGATCGCCAAGGCACGCATACTCGGGGGGTGACCGCGTACGAACCGACGGGCGCGCAAGGCGCCGCCGATGCTGTTCACGACGTCGCGTACGACGCCGTCGTGCTTGCCGGCGGTGCCGCGCGGCGGCTCGGCGGGGTGGACAAACCCGGGGTACGGGTCGGCGGGCGTCCCCTGCTCGACCGAGTGCTCGCCGCCTGCGCCGACGCACACACCACCGTCGTCGTCGCCGACCCCCGGCCTACCGCGCGCCCGGTGACCTGGGCACGTGAGGACCCGCCCGGGGGCGGCCCGGTCGCCGCCCTCGACGCCGGGCTCCGGCACACCGGCGCGGAGCAGGTCGTCGTCCTCTCGGCCGACCTGCCGTTCCTCGACGAGGGCACGGTACGGCGGCTGTTGGCCGCCCTGCGCACCGGCGACGCCGACGGCGCGCTGCTCACCGACGCCGACGGCCGCGACCAGCCACTCGTCGCCGCGTACCGCGCGCCCGCGCTGCGCCGCGAGCTGGCCGTGCTCGCCCAAGGGCCGGACGGCCTCGCCGGCCTTCCTCTGCGCCGGCTGACCGGCGCGCTCGGTCTCACCCGCGTCCCCGGCCCCGTCGCGTCCTTCGACTGCGACACCTGGGACGACATCGCCACCGCCAGGGCACGCATCAGGGAGCATGGGCACGTGTTGGATGAATGGATTTCCGCAGTCAAGGACGAACTGGGCGTCGACCTCGACGTCGACACCAAGGTGCTGCTGGACCTCGCCCGCGACGCCGCCCACGGCGTGGCACGGCCCGCGGCCCCGCTGACCACCTTCCTCGTCGGGTACGCGGCAGCGCAGGCCAGGGACGGCGAAGGCGGACCCGAAGCGGTCGCCGAGGCATCCCGCAAGGCCGCCGCCCTCGCCCTGCGCTGGGCCGAAGAGGTCGCCGCCAAGTCCGACGTGGCCCCCGACGCCACCCCGGACACCCGCCCGGACGCCGGATGACCCCCCGCGGCATCCAGGCGGACGAGGACGCCGAGGACCTCGACGTCGAGGAGGTGCTCGCCCTTGTGAACGAGGACAACGGCCACCACACACCGGGCGATCACGTGCCCGCACCCACCCCACCCGCCCCGGGCTCCCCCACCCCGGGCTCCCCCAAGCCGGACGGCCAGCACAAAGCCACCCCCTGGCCCGAAGCCCGCGACATCGCCGCCCGCGCCGCCCGGTCCGGCACCCGGGCCGCCGGCCGTGCCCCCGTCTCCGTCCCTCTCGACGCCGCCCTGGGGCTCGCCCTGGCCGCTCCCCTCACCGCCCTCACCGATCTGCCCTCCTTCGACACCACGGCCATGGACGGCTGGGCCATCGCGGGACCCGGTCCCTGGGACGTACGGGACGAGGGCGTGCTGGCCGGGCACGGCGAACCCGAGCCGCTCACCGACGGCGAGGCCGTCCGTATCGCGACCGGCGCCCGCATCCCCCCGGACACCACCGCCGTCCTGCGCAGCGAACACGGCCGCACGGACGCCCAGGGCCATCTGCACGCCACCCGCAACACCCAGCCCGGCCAGGACATCCGCGCTCGCGGCCAGGAGTGCCGTAAGGGCGACCATCTGCTGGCCGTCGGCACCCTCGTGACCCCGGCCGTGCTCGGCCTGGCCGCCGCCGCCGGATACGACACCGTCACCGCCGTACCCCGCCCCCGCGTCGAAGTGCTCGTCCTCGGCGACGAGTTGCTCACCGAAGGGCTCCCGCACGACGGGCTGATCCGCGACGCCCTCGGCCCGATGCTGCCGCCGTGGCTGCGCGCACTCGGCGCAGAGGTCACCGCCGTGCGCCGGCTCGGCGACGACGCCAAGGCCCTGCGCAAGGCGCTCACCAGCTCCCACGCGGACCTCGTCGTCACCACCGGCGGCACCGCGGCAGGCCCCGTCGACCACGTCCACCCCACCCTGCACCGCATCGGCGCCGAGCTCCTGGTCGACAGCGTCAAGGTGCGCCCCGGACACCCCATGCTGCTGGCCCGCCTCAAGGAGAACCAGCACCTCGTGGGCCTGCCCGGCAACCCCCTCGCCGCCGTCTCCGGCCTGCTCACGCTCGCCGAACCCCTGCTGCGTACGCTCGCGGCACGCCCCGCCCCGGAGCCCTACACGCTGCCGCTGAGCGAGGCGGCGCACGGGCATCCGTACGACACCCGGCTCATCCCTGTCGTGCTGCGCGGCGACCATGCTGTGCCACTGCGCTACCACGGCCCTGCCATGCTGCGGGGCATGGCGGCGGCCGATGCCGTCGCTGTCGTACCACCGGGCGGTGTCCGTGCCGGTCAGGAGACCGAACTGCTCGACCTGCCCTGGGCCACTGCCGGTATCGAGGTGTGTTTCACGTGAAACTTCCGGGCCAGGACGCCATAGCTCGCGAGGCGGACGAGCGGGTCGCCACCTATCGCGTGAAGCTCCCGAAGAAGATCGTGGAGCATCCGTTCCGGCAGGTTGCCAAGCGGGTCACGATCGCCCTGTCACTGCTCGTGGTGGCTGCCTTGATCGTCTACGCCGACCACGACGGCTACAACGACAGCTCCGATGGTTCCGTAGACCTTCTCGACGCCTTCTACTACGCGACTGTCAGCCTCTCCACCACCGGATACGGCGACATCACCCCGGTCAGTGACGCCGCGCGGCTCACCAATATCTTCGTCATCACGCCGATGCGTGTGCTGTTCCTGATCATCCTGGTCGGCACCACGCTCGAGGTCCTCACCGAACGGACCCGGGAGGAATGGCGTCTGAACCGCTGGAGGTCCACCTTGCGCGACCACACCGTCGTCGTCGGCTTCGGCACGAAGGGCCGTTCGGCGATCCAGACCGTCTGCGCCACGGGCTTGAGCAAGGACCAGGTCATCGTGGTCGACCCGAGTTCCAAGGTGATCGAGGCAGCGGTCGCGGACGGATACGCCGGGGTCACGGGGGACGCGACGCGCAGCGAGGTCCTGAAGCGGGCCGAGGTGCACAAGGCACGGAAGATCATCATCGCCACGCAGCGCGACGACACCGCCGTCCTGGTGACGTTGACGGCCCGGCAGCTGAATCGCGGGGCGAAGATCGTGGCCGCGGTGCGTGAGGAGGAGAACGCGCCGCTGCTCAAGCAGTCCGGCGCCGACGCGGTCATCACCAGCGCCAGCGCGGCCGGGCGGCTGCTCGGCCTCTCCGTGCTCAGCCCCGCCGCCGGCATGGTGCTGGAGGATCTGATCCAGCAGGGCAGCGGGCTCGACATCGTCGAACGGCCGGTCATAAAGGCCGAGGTGGGCAAGAACCCGCGCCAGATGGACGACTTGGTGGTGAGCGTCCTGCGCGGGCACCGGGTGCTCGGATACGACGATCCGGCCGTCGGGACATTGGAGTTGACGGACCGGCTCATCACGATCGTGAGGGCGACGCCGGGCAGTCAGGTCGCACCTGATGACCGGCGTCTGCCCCCGGGGATGAAGCCCGTCTGACGTCTCGGACGGGCTCCATGTCCGGTGCTGCTTGCGGCTGTACGCGTTTCTTGGTTGTACGGGCTACTTGCGGCTGTACGTCTACTTGCGCTGTACGCGCTACTTGCGGTTGTACAACCGCATCGTGATCGGCCCGAAGACCAGCACGAACAGGCCTGCCCAGCCCACCGACCAGGCGATCTCGTCCGCCGGCCAGTTGCCCGCCATCAACTCGCGGACAGCCGAGGCCAGATGAGTGATCGGGCTGTTGTTGACGAAGGCCTGGAGCCAGCCCGGCATGGTCTTCGGGTCGACGAAGATGTTCGACAGGAAGGTCAGCGGGAACAGCACCATCATGCTGACGCCCATCACCGACTTCTCGCTGCGCAGCAACAGCCCGAACATCGTCCAGACCCACGAGAACGCGAACGAGAAGGCGACCAGCAGGGCGATCCCGGCGAGGACACCGAGCACCCCGCCGTCCGGGCGGTAGCCGATGATCATGCCGACGGTGAGCATCACCACGGACGCGATCGTGTAGCGCAGGGCGTCGCCCAGCAGATAGCCGACCATCGTCGACGGCCGCCAGATGGGCAGCGAACGGAACCGGTCGAAGACGCCCTTCTCGATGTCGGTGTTCACCGAGACGCCCGTGTACATCGTGATCATCACGACCGACATCACCAGGATGCCCGGCAGCAGGAACTGGATGTACTCCTTCGGGGACCCGGCCAGGGCGCCCCCGAACAGGTACGTGTACATCAGCACCATCATGATCGGGAACGCCGTGACGTCGAAGAGCTGCTCCGGCACGTGCTTGATCTTCAGGATCGCGCGCCAGCCGAAGGTCATCGAGGCAGAGAGGGCGCTGGGCCGCGGCGGCCGCTCCCCCGCGACGAGCAGCGCCGCGAGCGACTCGGCGCTGACGGGGGCGAGTTCCTTGTTCTCGGTCTGCGTCACGGTACTCATGCCGCCACCCCGTCCTTGTCGTCCTTGCCGGCCCCGTCGGCCTTGTCCGTCCGGTCGTCGTTGTCGCGTGCGTCGCGTGCGTCGTGGGTGTCGTGTCCGGTGAGGGCGAGGAAGACCTCGTCCAGGCTCGGCTGGCCCAGCGAGAAGTTGTCGACGGTGATGCCGGTGCGGGCCAGCTCGGCGAGCGCGCGGGCGGCCTGCTCCGCCGCGCCCTGGCCATTGGCCGCCCCGGAGCCGACGCGCGCGGTGAGGGCCACGGGATCGGGCTCCAGTTGCACGTCCGCGTCCAGGGTCAGCCGCAGGATGCGCTCGGCCTCAGGACGCTGCGCCGCGTCGCGCAGCCGCAGATGGACGGAACCGGCGCCCACGGACGCCTTGAGCTCGCCCTTGGTCCCCTCGGCGATCACCTTGCCGCGGTCGATCACGGCGATCCGGGAGGCCAGCTGGTCGGCCTCGTCCAGGTACTGCGTGGTCAGCAGCACGGTGGTGCCCTGGGCGACGACCGCGCGCACGATGTCCCACACCTGGTTGCGGCTGCGCGGGTCCAGGCCGGTCGTCGGCTCGTCGAGGAAGAGCAGGTCGGGGGTGTTGAGGATGGAGGCGGCGATGTCGATACGGCGCCGCATGCCGCCGGAGTAGTTCTTGACCTGCTTCCCGGCCGCCTCCGTCAGCCCGAAGGCCTCCAGGAGCTGCCCGGAGCGCTGCCGCGCGGCCTGCTTGCCGTGTCCGAGGAGCCGGCCCAGCAGGACCAGGTTCTCGGTGCCGGTGAGGTCCTCGTCCACGGAGGCGTACTGGCCGGTGAGGCTGACGCGACCGCGCACCTCGTCGGCCTCGCGGACGACGTCGTGGCCGAAGACGTGCGCCTCGCCGCCGTCGGGTCGTAGGAGGGTGGCGAGCATCTTCACCGTGGTGGTCTTTCCGGCGCCGTTGGGGCCGAGGACGCCGTAGACCGTGCCGGCCGGAACCGCGAGGTCCACGCCGTCGACGGCCCGTGTCTCACCGAATGTCTTCACCAGGCCCGCGGTCTCGATCGCGAGACCGGACGTCGTCTGCGTGCTCATGCTTTCGGGGTTCCTTCCGGGTGGTCCTTCCGCGTTCTTGGGCTACGCGTGGGGAGACCTTTACGGTCGCGCAAACTCATCGGCGACGCACAGGGATTTTCGAATGACCCGCCCAAGGACCGAGGGGGGCTCCGCCGGGGGCATGGGGACGGCGGGCTGGAGGGCTCGGGCGGGAGTACCGCGGGCGGGGCGCGGACCTCGGGCGGATCGGAGGGACCCGGCTGAGGGCCTCGGGCGGGAGGACAGACCCGGGCGGAGGGCTTGGGTGGGAGACCGGGACGGTGGCTGGAGGGCTTGGGTGGGAGTAGCGGCCGGGGTGCGGGGGGTGAGGAGTAGCGTCCGTGCCATGCATGCGATCACGATTCCCGAACCTGGTGGGCCCGAGGCGCTGGTGTGGGACGAGGTCCCCGATCCCGTCGCCGGAGAGGGCGAGGTGCTGGTCGAGGTGGTGGCCGGGGCCGTCAACCGTGCCGACATCCTGCAGCGGCAGGGCTTCTACAACCCGCCGCCCGGCGCCTCCCCCTACCCCGGTCTGGAGTGCTCCGGCCGGATCGCCGAGATCGGCCCCGGCGTCTCCGGCTGGGCCGTCGGCGACGAGGTGTGCGCGCTGCTCGCGGGCGGCGGCTACGCCGAGAAGGTCGCCGTACCGGCGGGCCAGCTGCTGCCCGTCCCCAAGGGCGTGAGCCTCACGCAGGCCGCCGCGCTGCCCGAGGTGGTCTGCACGGTCTGGTCGAACGTCTTCATGGTCTCCCATCTGCGCCCCGGCGAGACCCTGCTCGTGCACGGCGGTTCGAGCGGCATCGGCACCATGGCCATCCAGCTGGCCAAGGCCGTCGGCGCCAAGGTCGCCGTCACGGCGGGCAGCAAGGAGAAGCTCGACCGGTGTGCCGAGCTGGGCGCCGACATCCTCGTCAACTACCGGGATCAGGACTTCGTCGCCGAGGTCAAGAAGGCCACCGACGGGGCCGGAGCCGACGTCATCCTCGACAACATGGGCGCCAAGTACCTCGACCGCAACGTCCAGACCCTCGCCGTGAACGGCCGCCTCGCCATCATCGGCCTGCAGGGCGGCGTCAAGGGCGAGCTCAACATCGGCGCGCTCCTGGCCAAACGGGCTGCCGTCAGCGCGACCTCGCTGCGGGCCCGTCCCCTGGGCGAGAAGGCGGCGATCGTCGCGGCCGTACGCGAGCACGTGTGGCCTCTGCTGGACGCCGGGCACGTACGGCCGGTGGTGGACCGCGAGATGCCGATGAACGACGCGGCCGGGGCGCACCGGGTGCTGGAGGAGAGCGGGCACGTGGGCAAGGTGCTCCTCGTCGTGCCGTAGGCCGGCCACGGTGGGCACGGTGGCCAGGACACCCCGAGCGGCCACCTGCCACCTGCCAGCCGCCGGCCGCCGGCCGTCGGCCGCTAGCCGCGCCGCAGCCTGAGACCCACGAAGGCGAGGCCCAGGCCGAGCCCGATGAGCACGAGCCCGGCGCCGAGGGGCAGGACCTGCAGTACGGGTTCGGCGCGGTCCTCGGCGTGCGTGACGGGCCGGGGTACGGCGTGGGTCGCCGGGGCGGAGGCGTCTCCGGCGGCCTCCGAGCTCTCCGTCGCCGTACCCCCGTCGTCCTCGCCCTCCGACTCCGGCCGCGTCGAGCCGTCACCCTCCTCCTCGCGGTCGCGGTCGCGGTCGCGCTCCCGCCCCGTCACCGCTTCGTCGTCCTCCAGCGGCCCCTTCTCCCGCCCGGGCCGCTCCCGCCCCTCACCGGCCCGGCTCCCGGCCCGGGACGGCCCGTCGGAGGGCCTGGGGCGGAAGGCGCCGGGGCCGTGGGCCGTGGAGGTGGGCGTTGCCCCGGACTTCATGTCCCCGTCCGACCTCCCGACCTCCCAGTGCTTGCCGGATTTCCCGGAGACCGTGGGGGAGGCGGGGGCGGAGGTGATCCCGGACGCCGGGGGCGAACCGGAAGGGGGCCCGGACCCGGAGTCGGAGCCGGCGGAGCCCTCGGACGCCGTTGCGGGGGAACCCGAGGGCCCGGAGGAGGCCGGGGGCGTCGCCGCGGAGCCGGAGGGGCCACGGGAAGCGGCAGCCGGGCCGGGCCGGGGCGTGCTTGCGGGGCTGTAGGAGCCCCTGGACTCGCCCGTGGAGCGGGAGATGGCCCTGGACCCGGTCGTGGAGTCGGAGGAGGCCCTGGACCCGGCTCCGGGCTCGGCGGAACCCCTGGACCCGGCCCTGGCATCGGAGGAAGCCCCGGACGGGGCAGCGCCACGCCCGCCCTCCAGGCCGTACGCCATCACAGACCCGCCCGGCCCCAGGATCAGCCCCAGCGCCAGCGCCCCCAGCACTCCCGCGGCGCGCAGCTCCCGCGGTCGCCCCCGCCCTGCCCGACCCGCCCGTACCGCCCCCAGCCATGAAGTCATGGCACAAGCCTCACAGGACCTGGCAAACCCGGCATTTCGGAGGCCGCCACTCGACCGAACCGAGCCTGACGGAATCTCCCGCCCTGTAAACGGTGGATCACCCCACACGGGGGGCACCACGATGATGAGCTGTACGGGTGCGAGAGAATGGCGGCATGGAGATGCCGAGGAACGAACGGTCGTCGGAGAACCCCCAGATCCTGGTCGTGGGCCAGGACGGGATGGCCATCGGCGGCGGAGGCGACGAGGACTCCCGCGAGGTTCCGGTGACGGAGATGGTCGAGCAGCCGGCGAAGGTCATGCGGATCGGAAGCATGATCAAGCAGCTGCTCGAAGAGGTCCGCGTGGCGCCGCTGGACGAGGCGAGCCGCGTCCGGCTCAAGGAGATCCACGCCAGCTCCGTGAAGGAGCTGGAGGACGGCCTGGCCCCGGAACTCGTCGAGGAGCTGGAGCGGCTGTCCCTGCCGTTCACGGACGAGGCGACACCGAGCGACGCGGAACTGCGGATCGCGCAGGCCCAGTTGGTCGGCTGGCTGGAGGGCCTGTTCCACGGCATCCAGACCACGCTGTTCGCCCAGCAGATGGCCGCGCGGGCCCAGTTGGAGCAGATGCGCCGGGCCCTCCCGCCGGGCGTCGGCGGCCCCGAGGACGGCGAGCAGCACCCGGGCGGCCGCTCGGGCGGACCGTACCTGTAGGACACACCTGGCCCGTAGGACACCCCCGCCGCGTACGCGAAGGGCCCGGCAGCCGATGCTGCCGGGCCCTTTCGGTTACGGGATCAGTCCGACTCCGGATTGCCCGTCGAGACCGTGAACTTCATCTCCGGCGGGTCGTCCGGGTCGAAGTCCGTGCCCTTCTCCGGCGACTGCCGCATGACGGTGCCCTCGCCGAACGTGTTCTCGTCGGTGTCGACCTTCTCGACGTCCCACCCTGCTGCCTTGAAGCACTCGACGACCGACGGCCAGTACTTGAAGGTCATGTCCGGCATCGTCACCTTGTCGGGGTCGAGGTACGACTCCCGCGGCTCGGTGCACTCGGTCGTCTCGACCGTGTTCGCGCTGTCGCCCGCCCGGTATCCCGGCGCCTTCGTCGCCGACTCCGAGGCGGTCGTGCCGCCGCTGCCGCCGCTCCCGCCCCCGTCGTCCTCGGTGCCCCCGCCCTTCAGGGTCAGGGCCGCGATCAGGCCGCCCACCGCGACGACGGACACGATGATCGAGCCGATGATCATCGGCCGGTTGCTCTTGCCGCCGCCCGAAGCGGGCCGCGTCTGGGGCGACATGGTGTACGGCGCCGGGGTCGGGTGGCCCGGCTGCGGGGAGTACGAGGCCGGTGGCGGCGTCTGGAAGCCCTGCTGCTGCGGGTAGCCGTACGCCGGCGACGGCATCGACGGCGGCGGGGTGCCGTACGGGTTCGGGGCCGGCGTCTGCTGGTACGGCGTCTGGACGTGGCCCGCGGGCGGGGGCGTCTGGCCGCCGACCGGCGGGAACACCGAGGCGCCGACGCCCTGGCCGCTCTGCGTCTGCGAGCCCGGCACGATGCTGGGCGGGGCCGCCTGGAAGGACGCGGCCACGCGCAGGCACTCGTCGCGCATGGACTCGGCGCTCGGGAAGCGCTCGTTCGGGTTCTTCTTCAGCGCGCGGGCCACCAGCGCGTCCAGGGCCGGCGGCAGGGCGCTGTTGATCGAGGACGGAGCGACCGGCTCCTCCTGCACGTGCGCGTACGCGATCGCCAGCGGTGAGTCCGCGTCGAACGGAAGCCGCCCGGTGACCAGTTGGAACAGCATGATGCCGACCGAGTAGAGGTCGGAGCGGGCGTCCACGCCCCGGCCCAGCGCCTGTTCCGGCGAGAGGTACTGGGGGGTGCCGACCACCATGCCGGTCTGCGTCATCGACGTCACACCGGACTGCATGGCGCGCGCGATGCCGAAGTCCATGACCTTGACCACGCCGCGCTTGTTCATCATCACGTTGCCCGGCTTGATGTCCCGGTGGACCAGGCCCATCTCGTGGCTGATCTCCAGCGCCGCGAGCACATCCGCTGTGATCTTCAGCGCCTTGTCTGCGGGCATCGCGCCCAACTGCCGTACGTCCTCGTCGAAGACGGAGCTGAGGGGGCGGCCCTCGATGTACTCCATGACGATGTACGGCGTCGTCATGCCGTCGACTTCGTCCTCGCCGGTGTCGAAGACCGAGACGATGTTGGTGTGCGTGAGCTTCGCCACGGCCTGGGCCTCGCGGCGGAAGCGCTCGCGGAAGGCCTGTTCGCGGCCGAGTTCGGTGTGCAGCGTCTTGACCGCGACCTGCCGGTCGAGCACGGAGTCGTAGGCGAGATGCACGGCGGCCATGCCGCCCTGGCCGAGCAGGTCGCGCAGCTGATAGCGGCCGCCGGCCAGCGACCGCCCCGCGTTCTGGCCCTGTGCGCCGTCCTGGCTCATGTTCTGCGTCCCCCGTACCCTCTCGGGCGCCTGCGATTGCCGTGGATCGAGTGATCCCGAGTGATCCAATGTGGTATTCCCGGCCAAGTCTGCCCCACGGCACTGACAGGTCAAGCGCGGTGCCCGTTCCGTGACCGTACGCGAAGGCAGCGTCGCGGAAGCGTTACAGGGGCTGTACGGCCGGCGCACAGAATTTGCACGACGGGACGGAGTAACGGTTTGATGGCCGGTCTGTCTTCGTCAGGCCGGGGCCACCGTCTCGGACCGACGGCTTGCGCCGAGCCTGTAGCGTGGCCGACGGAGACCGTAACAACACCGCGCGCACCGCGGGCAGAAACGACGGCGAGGACCGATGGCACAGCAGCAGCGCGCTCAGGGCCCGTCCGACCCCGAGGCGGCTGGCGGCGGTATGTCAGACGCGCCGGAAATGTGGGGTAATGGCGGACTTGTCGGGGACGGCCGATATCGGCTGACCCGCAGACTCGGCCGGGGCGGCATGGCCGAGGTGTTCGCGGCCGAGGACGTACGCCTCGGACGCACCGTGGCGGTCAAGCTGCTGCGCTCCGACCTCGCCGAGGACCCCGTCTCCAAGGCCCGCTTCACGCGCGAGGCCCAGTCGGTGGCCGGCCTCAACCACCATGCGATCGTCGCCGTGTACGACTCCGGCGAGGACGTCGTGGGCGCGCACAGCGTGCCGTACATCGTGATGGAGATCGTCGAGGGCCGCACCATCCGCGACCTCCTCCTCAACGCCGAGGCGCCCGGCCCCGAGCAGGCCCTGATCATCGTCTCCGGTGTCCTGGAGGCCCTCGCCTACTCGCACCAGCACGGCATCGTGCACCGCGACATCAAGCCGGCCAACGTCATCATCACGCACAACGGCGCCGTGAAGGTGATGGACTTCGGCATCGCCCGCGCCCTGCACGGCGCGCAGTCGACGATGACGCAGACCGGCATGGTCATGGGCACCCCGCAGTACCTGTCGCCCGAGCAGGCGCTCGGCAAGGCGGTCGACCACCGCTCCGACCTGTACGCGACGGGCTGCCTGCTCTACGAACTCCTCGCGCTGCGCCCGCCGTTCACCGGCGAGACGCCGCTGTCGGTGGTCTACCAGCACGTCCAGGACATCCCGACCCCGCCGTCCGAGGCCTCCGACGCCGTGCCGCCGGAGCTCGACGGCCTGGTCATGCGCTCCCTCGCCAAGGAACCGGACGACCGCTTCCAGACGGCCGAGGAGATGCGCGGCCTCGTCCAGTACGCCCTGCAGATGCTGTACGACCAGGGCGGCCACACCGGCACCTGGAACACCGGCCCGGTGGCGATGCACGAAGGCCGGAACACCCCGGCCGCGGGCTTCGCTAACACGACCGTCATGGGGCACCCCGGCGACTCCGGCTCCGGCACGACGCAGATCCCGCAGCCGATCATCCCCTCCGGGTACGGCGGCGGAGACGACGGCGGCTTCGAGGGGCGCGGGAACAGGGGCAGCGGGCGCGGCAAGCTGTGGATCCTCGCCGTCCTCGCGGTGATCGCCATCGCGGCGGGTGTCGCGCTGGCACTGAACAACGGCGGCGGTGGTGGCGGCGGCGGAGACACCAAGGAGACTCCGACCACCTCGCAGACCACCGACGAGGACAAGGCCACCGACGATCCGACGGACGAGCCGACCGACGAGCCGACCGACGAGGTCACGGACGACGGCTCCGGCACGGGCACCGACCCGGACTACACGCCGTCGGACACGCCGACGGAAGAGCCGACCGAGGAGCCGACGGAGGAGCCGACGGAGGAGCCGACCGAGGAGCCGACCACCACGGAGCCGACGGACGAGCCGACCACCACGGAGCCGACGGACGAGCCGACGGAGGATCCCACGCTGCCGACACCGCCGACGGGCGGCGTCGAGGGCTGATCCCTTCCTGGCGCCCTCCTGGCGCAAAACCGCCTGTACACGCGCGTGCGGCCCGGCAACGGGCTGCACGCGCGTGTGGCGTTTTCGGGGCATATCGGCCGACCGGGTGGTACTCCAAGGACACCCCCGGCTGCGATCTCACGTCCGGCGACTCTTCCCGTGACCTGGGTCACCGATATAACGTGCCGTTGTTCCGGCCCCCTGCAAGGCTGTGACCAGGACTTGTTCCCGACTTTCGCGATTTACTTGGAAATCCAAGCAAAATCGCAGGTCAGGAGGGGTTTCACAGAAATGTGGAGCACTGGGTAACGTGCCTATTGCAGGGCGCTCGCCGGGGCACCTGTCACGCCTGTCCCCCATGAGCCGCACCCACCCTGTGCGTCCGTAGGGCTTCAGGTGAGCCGCACTGGCGCCCGGCGAACCCGGGTAGCCGGACCGACGGAGGAGCACACGTGACCGTGGAGAGCACTGCCGCGCGCAAGCCGCGACGCAGCGCCGGTACCAAGAGCACGGCCGGCAAGACAACCGCAAGGAAATCGCCGAGCGCGGACCCCGAGCTCGTGCAGTTGCTGACGCCCGAGGGCAAGCGCGTCAAGAACGCCGAGTACGACAAGTACGTCGCCGGCATCACCCCTGAAGAGCTCCGCGGCCTCTACCGCGACATGGTGCTCACCCGCCGCTTCGACGCCGAGGCCACCTCCCTGCAGCGCCAGGGCGAGCTGGGCCTGTGGGCGTCGCTGCTCGGTCAGGAGGCCGCCCAGATCGGCTCCGGCCGCGCGACCCGCGAGGACGACTACGTCTTCCCGACCTACCGCGAGCACGGTGTCGCCTGGTGCCGCGGGGTCGACCCGACCAACCTGCTGGGCATGTTCCGCGGCGTGAACAACGGCGGCTGGGACCCGAACAGCAACAACTTCCAGCTGTACACGATCGTCATCGGTTCCCAGACGCTGCACGCGACCGGCTACGCGATGGGCATCGCCAAGGACGGCGCCGACAGCGCGGTGATCGCGTACTTCGGCGACGGCGCCTCCAGCCAGGGCGACGTCGCGGAGTCCTTCACCTTCTCCGCGGTCTACAACGCCCCCGTGGTGTTCTTCTGCCAGAACAACCAGTGGGCGATCTCCGAGCCGACCGAGAAGCAGACCCGGGTGCCGCTCTACCAGCGCGCACAGGGCTACGGCTTCCCCGGCGTCCGTGTCGACGGCAACGACGTCCTGGCCTGCCTGGCCGTGACGAAGTGGGCGCTGGAGCGCGCCCGCAACGGTGAGGGACCGACGCTCGTCGAGGCCTACACGTACCGCATGGGCGCCCACACCACCTCGGACGACCCGACGAAGTACCGGGCCGACGAGGAGCGTGAGGCCTGGGAGGCGAAGGACCCGATCCTGCGCGTTCGCCGGTACCTCGAGGCTTCAAACCACGCGGACGAGGGATTCTTCGCGGAACTGGAGACCGAGAGCGAGGCGTTGGGCAAGGGAGTGCGTGAGGCGGTCCGTGCCATGCCGGACCCGGACCACTTCGCCATCTTCGAGAACGTGTACGCGGACGGGCATGCGCTCGTCGACGAGGAGCGCGCCCAGTTCGCCGCCTACCAGGCGTCGTTCGCGGACGTAGAGGGGGCCTGACATGGCAGCGGAGACAGTCAAGAGCATGGCTCTTGCCAAGGCGATCAACGAATCGCTGCGGCACGCGCTCGACGCGGACCCCAAGGTCCTCATCATGGGCGAGGACGTCGGCAAGCTCGGCGGCGTCTTCCGGGTCACCGACGGCCTGCAGAAGGACTTCGGCGAGAGCCGGGTCATCGACACCCCGCTGGCCGAGTCGGGCATCGTCGGCACCGCGATCGGCCTGGCCCTGCGCGGCTACCGCCCCGTGGTGGAGATCCAGTTCGACGGCTTCGTCTTCCCGGCCTACGACCAGATCGTCACCCAGCTCGCGAAGATGCACGCGCGCTCGCTGGGCAAGGTCAAGCTCCCGGTCGTCGTCCGCATCCCCTACGGCGGCGGCATCGGTGCGGTCGAGCACCACTCGGAGTCGCCGGAAGCCCTCTTCGCGCACGTGGCGGGCCTGAAGATCGTGTCGCCGTCCAACGCGTCGGACGCGTACTGGATGATGCAGCAGGCCATCCAGAGCGACGACCCGGTGATCTTCTTCGAGCCCAAGCGTCGCTACTGGGACAAAGGCGAGGTCAGCACCGAGGCGATCCCGGGTCCGCTGCACAAGGCGAAGGTCGTCCGCGAGGGCACGGACCTCACGCTGGCCGCGTACGGCCCGATGGTGAAGCTCTGCCAGGAGGTCGCCGCCGCGGCCGCCGAGGAGGGCCGGAACCTGGAGGTCCTGGACCTGCGCTCGGTCTCCCCTCTGGACTTCGACTCGATCCAGACGTCGGTCGAGAAGACCCGCCGTCTTGTGGTGGTCCACGAGGCCCCGGTGTTCTTCGGCTCGGGCGCGGAGATCGCCGCCCGGATCACGGAGCGCTGCTTCTACCATCTGGAGGCCCCGGTGCTGCGGGTGGGCGGCTATCACGCCCCGTATCCGCCGGCGCGTCTGGAGGAGGAGTACCTGCCGGGCCTGGACCGGGTGCTCGACGCCGTCGACCGTGCCCTGGCGTACTGAGGAGAGGGTCGTGACGACGATGACGGAAACGTCCGTGCGCGAGTTCAAGATGCCCGACGTGGGCGAGGGACTCACCGAGGCCGAGATCCTCAAGTGGTACGTCCAGCCGGGCGACACGGTCACCGACGGCCAGGTGGTGTGCGAGGTCGAGACGGCCAAGGCGGCCGTCGAGCTGCCCATCCCGTACGACGGGGTGGTCCGAGAGCTGCACTTCCCCGAGGGCACCACGGTGGACGTCGGTACGGCGATCATCGCGGTGGACCTGGCGGGCGGGGCGGCACCGGCCGCTGAGGAGGCCCCGGCCGCGCAGCCGGAAGCCGCTCAGGAGCAGCCCAAACCGGAGGGGTCCGGCCGCCAGCCGGTCCTGGTCGGCTACGGCGTGGCCCAGACCTCGACGAAGCGCCGCCCGCGGAAGGGAGCCGACGTCCCGCACCAGGAGCCCTCGACGCCGGCGCAGGCACTGCAGTCCGAGCTGAACGGCCACGGCCCGGCGCCGGCGGTGACGTCCGACCGACCGCTGGCGAAGCCGCCGGTGCGCAAGCTGGCGAAGGACTTGGGCGTCGACCTGGCCACGGTGACTCCGACCGGCCCCGACGGCATCATCACGCGCGAGGACGTCCACGCGGCGGCGGCCCCGTCCGCGCCGGCCGCCGAGCCGGTGCCCCAGGCCGTCCCCGCCGCCGCCCCGGTCGCCGCCCCGGCGCCGATGGCCGCGGCCACGTACGACACGGCCCGTGAGACCCGTATCCCGGTCAAGGGCGTCCGCAAGGCGACGGCGGCGGCGATGGTCGGGTCGGCGTTCACGGCGCCGCATGTCACGGAGTTCGTGACGGTGGACGTGACGCGCACGATGAAGCTGGTCGAGGAGCTCAAGCAGGACAAGGAGTTCGCGGGCCTGCGCGTGAACCCCCTGCTGCTGATCTCCAAGGCCCTGCTGGTTGCGATCAAGCGCAATCCGGAGGTCAACGCGTCCTGGGACGAGGCGAACCAGGAGATCGTGCAGAAGCACTACGTCAACCTGGGCATCGCGGCGGCGACTCCGCGCGGCCTGATCGTCCCGAACATCAAGGACGCCCACGCCAGGACGCTCCCGCAACTGGCCCAGGCGCTCGGCGAGCTGGTGTCGACGGCACGGGACGGCAAGACGACCCCCGCCGCGATGCAGGGCGGCACGGTCACCATCACCAACGTCGGCGTCTTCGGCGTCGACACCGGCACCCCGATCCTGAACCCCGGCGAGTCCGCGATCCTCGCGGTCGGCGCGATCAAGCTCCAGCCGTGGGTCCACAAGGGCAAGGTGAAGCCGCGTCAGGTCACGACGCTGGCGCTCAGCTTCGACCACCGCCTGGTGGACGGTGAGCTGGGCTCCAAGGTGCTGGCGGACGTGGCGGCGATCCTGGAACAGCCGAAGCGGCTGATCACCTGGGCGTGAGCCACAGGCAACAGCGAAAGGGGCGGCCACTGTCGAGTGGCCGCCCCTTTGCGTGTGACGCGGGGTGTCAGCTGATCCTGGCGTAGCCGTAGTTGATCAGCTTCTTCACGTCCGCCGTGCGGTTGGCCTCCGAGGAGGCGGTCAGCACGGCGCCCATGACCTGCTCGCCGTTCATCGTGGCGGCGAAGACGAGGCAGTACTTGGCCTCGGTGCCGGAGCCGGTCTTGATGCCGAGCGTGCCGTTCCAGCCGAGCAGTGCGTTGGTGTTCTTCCACGCCGCCATCGTGCGGGTGGCACCGGTCTTCGTGATCGTCTTGGCCGTGTACGACTTGGTCTTCACAACGGTCTTGAACGTGGAGCTCTTCATCACGCTGCGGGCGAGCTTCGTCAGGTCGCGCGGCGTCGAGGCGTTGGTGCCGTTGCTTATGCCGTCGAAGGAGTCGAACTTCGTGTTCGTCATGCCCAGGCTCTTGGCCATGGTGTTCATCTTGCCGATGAAGCTCTTGGTGCGGGCCGAGACCGTCGTGCCGGAACCGAACTTGTCGGCGAGGGCCATCGCGGCGTCGCAGCCGGAGGGCAGCATCATCCCGTACAGCAGCTGACGGACGGTCACCTTGTCGCCGACGATCAGGTGGGCCGTCGACGGGTAGCCCTTGCGGACCATGTAATCGCTGACCTCCTTCTTGATCGTCACCTTGGTGTCCAGGTTCAGGTTCGACTGCGACAGCACGACCTTCGCGGTCATGATCTTCGTGGTGGAGGCGGTGAGCCTCTTGGTGTCAGCGGCCTTGGTGAAGAGCGTCGTGCCGGTCGCGCTGTTCATCAGGTACCCGCCCTTGGCGGTGATGGAGGGCGCCGTCACGGCCTGCGCGGGAGCCGCGGTGAGGGCTCCGGTCACGAGCACGGCGCCGGTCGTGACGGCGACGGCTGCGGCTCTGCGCACGCGGAGGCCCTTGGTGGCGGTTATCAACTTAAATACCCCGATTACGTCGAATGCCCCGAAAGTGCGGCCGAGTTGGAAGGGGAAGAAAGTGGGGCCGCACGTGTGTGACACGTAATTAACACAGAAGGTTGTGCACCAGATGCGGCAGGTGCCGCGTCTTTACCCAGGGATTCCTTTTCGGGTCCGCATGGTGGACACCGACCGCCATGCGTACGTGTTGTATCTATGCTGTGGCCATGCCTTCCGCCCCACCCGCCCCGCTCAAGCAGCCACCCGCCGCCGACCGCGTCTACACCCACGTCAAACAGGGCGTCCTGGACCGCCGTTACGAGGGCGGCACCCTCCTCACCGAGGGCGAACTGGCCGAGGCCGTGGGGGTCTCGCGCACCCCGGTGCGGGAGGCGCTGCTGCGGCTGGAGGCCGAAGGGCTGATCAAGCTCTACCCGAAGAAGGGCGCACTGGTCCTGCCGGTCTCCGCACAGGAGATCAAGGACGTGGTGGAGACGCGGATGCTCGTGGAGGAGTACGCGGCGCGCAAGGCCGTCCCCGCGCCCCCCGGACTCATCGAGCGCCTGGAGGAACTGCTCGCCCGGCAGAAGGCGCAGGCCGCCACCGGTGACCTCGCCGGGGCCGCCGTCACCGACCGGTGCTTCCACGTGGAGATCGTCCGCAGCGGCGGCAACGAGATCCTGTCGCGGCTGTACGACCAACTGCGCGACCGGCAACTGCGCATGGGCGTGGCCGTCCTGCACTCCCACCCCGACCGGATCGCCAAGACCCTCGTCGAGCACGAGGAGATCCTGCAGGCCCTGCGCTCGGGGGACGCCGAGGAGGCCGTCGGGATGGTCCACCGGCACATCGGCTGGTTCTCGCATCTGGCGCGGGGGGAGGAGCGATGAAGGCCGCCGCGTTGCCGGGCGGTCCTCCCTCAGAGGGGGCACCCCCGGGCGGCCGCCGCGCCGTCGCCATCTGGGGCATAGGCGTCTCGGTCTACTTCGTCGCCGTCATCTTCCGTACGTCCCTCGGGGTCGCCGGCCTCGACGCGGCGGACCGCTTCGACGTGAACGCCTCGGCCCTGTCGACGTTCTCGATCCTCCAACTGCTCGTCTACGCGGGCATGCAGATACCCGTCGGCCTGCTGGTCGACCGGCTCGGCACCAAGAAGGTGCTGGCCATCGGCGTGGTGCTGTTCACGGCGGGCCAACTCGGCTTCGCGTTCTCGCCGTCGTACGGCACGGCCCTCGCCTCGCGCGCCCTGCTGGGCTGCGGCGACGCGATGACGTTCATCAGCGTGCTGCGGCTCGGCACCCGCTGGTTCCCGGCCCGGCGCGGCCCGATGATCGCACAGCTCGCGGGCCTTGCGGGCATGGCGGGCAACCTCGTCTCCACGCTGGTCCTGGCGCGGCTGCTGCACGGGGTGGGCTGGACGGCGGCGTTCGCGGGCAGCGCGGCCGCCGGTGTCGTCGTACTCGTCCTGCTCCTCCTGTTCCTCAAGGACCACCCCGAGGGGCACGAACCGGAACCGCTCGCGCACCGGGGATCGGCGTACGTACGACGCCAGATAGCCGCGTCCTGGCGGGAGCCCGGCACCCGGCTCGGGCTGTGGGTGCACTTCACGACGCAGTTCCCGGCGATGGTGTTCCTGCTGCTGTGGGGCATGCCGTTCCTGGTGGAGGCGCAGGGGCTGTCCCGGGCGACGGCCGGTGAACTGCTCACCCTGGTCGTCCTGTCGAACATGGTCGTGGGCCTCGTCTACGGCCAGGTCGTCGCCCGGCACCACGAGGCGCGGCTCCCGCTGGCGCTGGGCACGGTGGGAGCGACGGCGGTGCTGTGGGCGACGACACTGGCCTGGCCCGGTGTGACGGCGCCGATGTGGCTGCTGATCGTGCTGTGCACGGTGCTCGGGGCGTGCGGGCCCGCCTCCATGCTCGGCTTCGACTTCGCGCGGCCGGCGAACCCGCCGGAGCGTCAGGGGACGGCGTCCGGGATCACCAACATGGGCGGCTTCGTCGCGTCGATGACGACACTGTTCGCGATCGGCGTGCTGCTCGACGCGACGGGGGACGACTACGCCGTCGCCTTCTCGGCGGTGTTCGTCCTCCAGGCCCTGGGCGTCAGCCAGATCCTGCGGCTGCGCGGGCGTGCGGCGCGCAGGGAGCGGGAGCGGCTGGTCGCCAGCAGGGTGGAGACCGTACACGTGCCGGCGTAGCCGGAGCGGACGTCAGCCGCGTACGGGTACGAGCGTGAGGTAGGCGATCCCCAGCACCCCGCGGTAGCTCATCCACTGGGCGCGATGCCGGTCGAGGCGCTCCCGCGTCTCGGCCGCGAGCGGGTGATCCGGGTGTTCGGCCAGCCAGATCTCGACGTCCGCCTGGTACGCCGACTCGAACTCCTCCCACTCCCCGAGGGTCGCCGTCTCCGTCCACTCCGGGCGGAAACCGGCGTCGACCACGAGGTCGAGCAGGGTGGCGAGGTCGTGGTGGTCGGTGGGGGCGGCTCCGGGCCACATGCCGGAGAGCTCGGCAGCCGTCGGGGTGCGCTGCCAGAAGCCCTCCCCGAGCAGTACGCGTCCGCCGTCGGCGACCAGGCGGCGCAGTTCGCGCAGGGCATCTATGAAAAGCTCGGGCGGCTCGGCCGAGCTCAGGGCCTGGCTCGCCCCGACGCACAGCACCAGGTCGGCCGGACCGCGCGAGGTCCCGACCGCGGACTCCTCGACGAACTCGGCCCGGCCCGCCAGCCCTCGGTCCTCGGCAAGGCGGCGGCCGCGCGCGAGATCCTCGGCCTTGATGTCGATGCCGACCCCCGTCGCGTCGGGCGCGGCGGACAGGACGCGCAGCATCAGCTCGCCCCAGCCGCAGCCGATGTCGAGGACCGACGTGGGGTTCGTGCGGGTGAGCCGCTGGACGAGACCCTGCGCCCGTGCCTCGGACAGCGGACCGTGGAAGGTCAGCCGGGTGAGGCGGGGCGGTTCGTCGGTACGGTGGCCGGGGGCGGCCTCGGTTTCAGTTGTCGTGTCAGTCACGGCACGCACGCTAACTCGGCGTTCCCTGCCGCCGACAGCGAATAACAGGCAGCCGCCTCCCGGCACCCGGCAGCCGCCTCCCGGCACCCGGCACCCGCCTCCCGGCACCCGGCACCCGCCTTCCGGCACCCGGCGCCCGGATTGGATTCCTACGGCGTGACCGTGAAGTTCCGCAGGATCGCCGCCGTCAGGTCCGCGTCGCCCTCCGACTTCAGCCGGTCCGCCGCCGCCTCCGGCGTGATGCGGCCGCAGGCCAGGCGGACGTAGGTCTCCCAGTCGAGGGTGAGGGTGGCGGCGGGGCCCAGCGCGGGGGCCGTTTCGAGGGTGCCGCGGCCCTGGATGTCGATGCGGATCGTGCGCAGGAACTCGATCGGACCGTGCACGTCGAGGACGATCGCCGAACTGCGGGGCGCGTCCGCCTTGGTGGCGATGATGTCGGGCAGCTTGGACAGCAGGACGTCACGGGCGACGTGCGCGCCGGGGGAGTCGAGGTTGCCGGGGCGGCCGAGGGCCGCGCGCAGGTCCTGTTCGTGCACCCAGATGTCGAACGCGTGGGTGCGCATCGACTCCTCGAGGGTGAGCTCCGCCCCCAGCGGGCCGCGCACCTTCGTGCCGGGGTCGCGGGACTCGTTGCGCAGCTGGCGGTTGCGGCGGATGACCGTGTACTCCAGCTCGGACGTCATCTCCGGCGCCGTGTGGTGGCGGCGGACGTCGACCTGCATCTCCATGTAGCGCTGGCTGTCGTTGGTGACGTGGAAGAGGTCGCGCGGAAGCGTGTGGATGGGACGCGGGTCGCCGAGCATCTCGCAGTCCAACCCGATGACATGGGACACGACGTCGCGGACGGACCAGCCGGGGCAGGGCGTGCGCCGATTCCACTCGCCCTCCACAAGCGGCGTCACCAGCTCGGATATCGCTTCGATGGAGTGGGTCCAGGCGTCGGCGTAGGGCTGGAGGGTGGGATGCAGACTCACGGAAACGGGACCCCTCGGCGGTTGGAACGTCGGTACGCGGGCAGGTTGTGGCGGCGGTGCCAGTGGGTGGCGGCTGCTGTCGGCGGGTGTCTTGAAACGCTAAGTTACGCTGCTGTGAGGCACCCCGGCAGTGCTTTCGTGTGACGATCGTAGGCCCCGCGTGGATGCCCGTGTGGACCGCTCGAATGCCAGGACGGTGGTAGTGTGCGCGCCTCTCTGCTTCAGATCGACGTCAATGAGGGCGAATCGGTCGAATCGCGTCGGCTGAGGGTCGCCTCGCTCGTGCGGGAACAGGCGGGCGCGGATCTGGTCGTCCTGCCCGAGCTGTGGACCACCGGGGCGTTCGCCTACGAGGACTTCGGCAGTGGGGCCGAGCCGCTCGAAGGGCCCACGTACGAGGCGATGGCGAAGGCCGCGAGCGACGCGGGCGTGTGGCTGCACGCGGGCTCGATCCCCGAACGGGACCCTGACGGACCGCTGTACAACACCTCTCTCGTCTTCTCCCCCTCCGGTGATCTGGCCGCCGCATACCGCAAGATCCATCGCTTCGGCTTCGACAAGGGCGAGGCGGTGCTGATGGGCGCGGGCGACGAACTGGTGACGGTCCGGCTGCCCGAGACGACCCTTGGTGTGGCCACGTGCTACGACCTCCGCTTCCCCGAACTCTTCCGCGGCCTCGTCGACGCCGGCGCCGAGACCCTGGTCGTCCCGGCGGGCTGGCCGGAGCGCCGCCGGGCGCACTGGACGCTGCTCGCTCAGGCGCGGGCGGTGGAGAACCAGGCGTTCGTGCTCGCCTGTGGAACGGCCGGGACGCACGCGGGAGTTCCGCAGGCCGGTCACTCGATCGTGGTCGATCCGTGGGGCGAGGTGCTGGCGCAGGCCGGTGCGGGGGAGCAGGTCCTCACGGTGGAGTTCGACCCGGGGAAGGTCGCGGTGACGCGGGATCAGTTCCCGGCGCTCAAGGACCGGATGCTGGGGCTGACGCCGCCGCGTCGCTGACGCCGTACCGTCCCCACTCCTCCCCCCGGGGCCGCCGTCCGTCAGTCGTCGTCCCCTCGCTCCTTCTCCGCCAGGTGGATCACGCACACCGCCACCGCGATCAGCAGCGCCGGATCCGCGTCGTCCCGTACGACGTCCACGCCGTAGGTCTCCCGCACGTGCAGCCACCGGCGGGATACGACGGCCAGCAGTTCGCCGTCGTACTCGACGGCGAACTCGCGGTCGAGGATCTTGCCGCTGACGTCGAGTTCCGTGCTGCCGTCCGCCAGGGACACCCGGTAGTGGTTGCGCAGCAGGGACAGCCGCTTGCGGCGGATCGTGGCGAGCGGTTCACCGGCCCGCTCGATCACCATCGTGTCGCGCAGGGCGAGCATCTTCTGGTGGATGTCGATGAGGACGCGCCCCTGGGTGTCCTTCAGCTCGAAGGTGTCCCGCAGCCGCATCGCCTTGCCGTCGACGAGGAACACCTTGTTGCCCCGGTCGTCCTCGATCCAGTAGTCGTCACCGAAGCCGAGGAGCCGGTCGCGTACGAGGAATCTCATGACACGAGGGGTTCCCCGCCGCCCGGTCCGAAACGCCGTCTGTAGGCCGACGGGCTGAGTCCCGTGTCGCGGCGCACACGCGCGCGTAGGTTCGCCGCGGTGCCGAGCCCGCACCTGGCCGCCACCACGTCGAGCCGCTCCTCCCCGCGCTCGATCAGCCGGCACGCCAGTGCCACCCGCTCCCCCGTCAGCCAGGCCAGCGGGGTCGTCCCCAGCTGCGCCCGGAAACGGCGGTGCAGGGTGGCCGGCGACACCGCCGCCCGCGCCGCCAGGCCCGCCACCGTCAGCGGCTCGCCCAGCCGCTGCTGCGCCCACGCCAGCAGCGGCGCCAGCGACTCGTCCGGCACCTCCGGCACCGGCCGCTCCACGAACTGCTTCTGCCCGCCGTCACGGTGTGCGGCGAACACGAGCCTGCGAGAGACCGCGTTGGCGACTTCGGCGCCATGGTCGCGCCGTACGACATGCAGGCACAGGTCGAGCGCTGCGGCGCTGCCCGCGGCGGTCAGGATGTCGCCCTCGTCGACGAAGAGCACGTCCGGTTCCAGCAGGACCTCGGGGTGCAACGCGCGGAAGGTGTCGGCCCAGCGCCAGTGGGTGGTGGCGCGGCGTCCGTCGAGCAGCCCGGCCTCGGCGAGCGCGAAGCTGCCGGTGCACAGGCTCATGACGCGGGCCCCGCGCGCGTGGGTGCGCCGGATGGCGTCGAGCACGGCGGCGGCGCGCGGCACGACGTTGTCCGGGCGGCCGGGCACGACGAGGGTGTCCGCCGTGTCGACCGCCTCCAGTCCGGGCACGCCGGTCAGCGTGAAGAAGCCGTGGTTCATCCGGACCTCGGGCGTGGGCGTGCACAGCGTCACGTCGTACAGCGGCCCGGCGAGGCCAAGCTCGGGCCGCGGCAGCCCGAACAGCTCGGTGGCGACGCCGACCTCGAAGGGGTTGGTGCCCTCGTCGACGATCACCGCGACGCGGTGCGCCGAGGGCTGCTGAGAGGATCCTTGCGACATATGCGATTCCTAGCACTCGTGCGGCGCGGATGCCACCCGCACGATGAGCGCATGGAACCCATCTCCCAGCCCGTCTCCCAGGCCATCTCCCTGGAAAAGGCCCTCGCCTCCTTCACACAGACCTGGAGCCCCCGGATCGTCACGGCCGTCAATGACTACGACGTCCGCATCGCCAAGGTCGACGGCGAGCACGTCTGGCACGTCCACGACCACACCGACGAGTTCTTCCTGGTCCTGGACGGCGAACTGCACATCGCCCTGCGGGAGCCCCAGGGCGAGCGCACGGTCGTCCTCCCCAAGGGCGCCGTCTTCACGGTCCCGCGCGGCACCGAACACAAGCCGTACGCCCCCGCCCCCACGGCCATCCTCCTCTTCGAACCCACGGGCACCCTGACCGTCGGCGACCACCACGACGAGGTTCCGGACCATGTGGACGCGACGACCGGGCATGCGCTGATCTGACTGTCAGTGGCCGGTGGCACCCTGGGGGCATGAACGACTCCGCACCTCGGCGCGTCCGCGTCCGCGCCCCCGAGCTGGTCGGCGAGGGCGGCTGGCTGAACACGGGCGACCGCTCGTACTCCCTCGTCGACCTGCGCGGACGCATCGTCATCCTGGACTTCTGGACCTTCTGCTGCATCAACTGCCTGCACGTCCTGGACGAGCTCAGAGAGCTGGAGGAGAAGCACCGGGACACGGTGGTCGTCATCGGCGTCCACTCCCCGAAGTTCGTCCACGAGGCCGAGCATCAGGCCGTCGTCGATGCCGTGGAGCGGTACGGCGTCGAGCATCCGGTGCTCGACGACCCCGAGCTGGCGACCTGGAAGCAGTACGCGGTGCGGGCGTGGCCGACGCTCGTCGTGATCGATCCGGAGGGGTACGTCGTCGCGCAGCACGCCGGGGAGGGGCATGTGCATGCGATCGAGCGACTCGTGACCGAGCTGGAGGCCGAGCACGAGGAGAAGGGGACGCTGCGGCGCGGGGACGGCCCGTATGTCGCGCCGGAGCCGGAGCCGACCTCCTTGCGTTTCCCGGGCAAGGCACTGCTGCTGCCGAGCGGGAACTTCCTGGTCAGTGACACCACCCGGCATCAGCTGGTGGAGCTGGGCGCGGACGGGGAGACGGTCGTGCGCCGGATCGGTTCCGGCACGCGCGCCTTCGCCGACGGTCCGGCCCACACGGCGGCCTTCAGCGAGCCGCAGGGTCTCGCCCTCCTCGACGGGACGACGGTCGTCGTCGCCGACACGGTCAACCATGCTCTGCGCCGCCTCGACCTCGCCACCGGAGAGGTCAGCACGCTCGCGGGCACCGGCAGGCAGTGGTGGCAGGGCTCGCCCACGTCCGGTCCCGCGCGCGAGGTGGACCTGTCGTCACCGTGGGACGTGGCCGTCTTCGCCGGGAGGGTGTGGATCGCCATGGCCGGCGTCCACCAGTTGTGGGCGTACGACCCGGCCGACGGCACAGTGTCCGTCACCGCCGGCACGACCAACGAGGGCCTGGTCGACGGTCCCGGCGCCGAGGCCTGGTTCGCCCAGCCGTCCGGCCTCGCCGTATCCCTCGACGGGCAGCGTCTCTGGCTCGCCGACTCCGAGACGAGCGCCCTGCGCCGGGTCGAGCTCGACGGCACCGTCCACACCGCCGTGGGCACCGGCCTGTTCGACTTCGGGCACCGCGACGGTGCAGCGGAACAGGCCCTGTTGCAGCACCCGTTGGGCGTGACCGCTCTGCCCGACGGCTCGGTCGCGATCAGCGACACCTACAACCACGCCCTGCGCCGCTACGACCCCGCGAGCGGCGAGGTCACCACCCTGGCCACGGATCTGCGGGAGCCGTCGGACGCGGTGCTCGTCGGGGACGACATCGTGGTGGTGGAGTCGGCCCGGCACCGGCTGACCCGGCTGCGCCTGCCGGAGGAGGCCGTGCGCGTGGATGCGGTCGCCCACCGCACCCGGCGCGCCGCCACCGAAGTCGCCCCCGGCAGGCTTCAGTTGGACGTGATCTTCCAGGCGCCGGCAGGTCAGAAGCTCGACACCCGGTACGGCCCGTCGACGCGGCTCCTGGTCTCCGCCACCCCGCCCGAGCTGCTGCTCTCGGGTGAGGGTGCGGACACCGATCTCGCCCGCACCCTCCACCTCAACCCCGAGATCGCCGAGGGCGTCCTGCACGTCTCGGCGATGGCGGCGTCCTGCGACACAGCATCCGACAGCGGCTCCACCGCGGGTTTCGCCAACGAATACCCCGCCTGCCACGTCCACCAGCAGGACTGGGGTGTGCCGGTCCGCGTGACCGGGACCGGCGCGGACCGGCTCCCGTTGGTGCTCGCCGGGATGGACAGCGGGGCGGAGTCTCAGACGCCGTAACCGTCGCTGTAGCCGTCCCTCCGATGCTGGGGCTCCTGGCCGACGACCGGTGTCGTCGGCGGTACCACCACGCGCTTGCGCCGGGCGATGCTGCTGAACGTCGTGACGCCGATGAGCCCCACGATCATGAGGATGATCCCGACCAGGTCGAGATTGACCCCCTCCATCTCCCAGTCCGTTGCAAACGTGAGGATGGCTCCTGCGGCGATGAGGATGATGCACCCGCCGAGGCCCATGAGTTGTCGCCTCCCTGTCCGGTCCGGTGGTTCCGGTCGGAGGCGGGTACCCCACCGCCCGGGAACTACCCCTCCAGGAACGCCACCAACGAGTTCGCCAGCAGCCACGGGTCTTCCGCGCCGCACAACTCCCGCGCGCTGTGCATGGAGAGGATCGCCACGCCGATGTCGACGGTCTTGATGCCGTGCCGGGCCGCGGTGATCGGGCCGATCGTCGTGCCGCAGGGCATGGAGTTGTTGGAGACGAAGGACTGGAAGGGCACGTCGGCCTTCTCGCAGGCCGCCGCCCACACCGCCCGGCCCGAACCGTCGGTCGCGTAGCGGTTGTTGACGTTGACCTTCAGGATCGGCCCGCCGTTGACGCGCGGGTGGTGCGTCGGGTCGTGGCGCTCCGCGTAGTTGGGGTGGACCGCGTGGCCCGTGTCGGAGGACAGACAGACCGTGCCGGCGAAGGCCCGCGCCCGGTCCTCGTACGACCCTCCGCGCGCGAACACCGAGCGCTCCAGGACGCCGCCCAGCAGCGGCCCGTCGGCACCCGTGTCGCTCTGCGAGCCGTTCTCCTCGTGGTCGAAGGCGGCCAGCACCGGGATGTACGGCAGTGCGGCGCCCGAGCCGGCCACCGCGGCCAGCGCCGCAGTTCCGGCGTGGACCGAGAGCAGGTTGTCCATGCGCGGGCCCGCGACGAGTTCCTTGTCCCGGCCCAGGTAGGCCGGCGGCTCCACGGAGTGCACCATCAGGTCCCAGCCGGCGACCTCGCCCGCCGCGAGCCCGGCCGTCTCCTCCAGGAAGGCGATCAGATCGCCGTCGCGCACATCGCTGCCGAGGCCCCAAATGGGCTGCAGATGCCGCTGCTTGTCGAGCTTGAGCCCCTCCGCCGACACGGAACGGTCGAGGTGGATGGCGAGTTGGGGGACGCGCAGCAGCGGCCGGTCCACGTTCACCAGCCGTGTCGTACCGTCCCGCAGCGTCAGCCGGCCCGCGATGCCCAGGTCGCGGTCGAGCCAGGAGTTGAGGAGCGGTCCGCCGTAGATCTCCACGGCCACCTGCCGCCAGCCGTGTGCACCGGTGTCGGGCAGCGGCTTCACGCGCAGGTTGGGGGAGTCCGTGTGCGCGCCGACGATCCGGTACGGCGTGTGGGGCGCCGTGCCCTCGGGGACGTACCAGGCCACGATCGCGCCACCACGCAGCACGTACTTGCCGCCGCTCGTTCCGTCCCAGGCGTCCGTCTCCGAGACCTGCCTGAATCCGGCCTTTTCCAGCCGTTCGGCGGTGTTCGCCACGGCGTGGTACGGCGTCGGGCTCGCCGCCAGGAAGGACATGAGGTCGTCGGTGTGGCCGCGGTCGAAGCGGGGGGGTTCGCTCATGGGTTCACCTTAACGACGTACGAGGGCCCGCTCCCGGTGAAGGGGAGCGGGCCCTCGTAAGGGCGATGTGGAATGTCCGTGAGTGACTGGAACAGGTGGCTTGAAAGGGGCGGTGGCGGCGCCCCTGCGCCGACTGGAAGGGGGCCGACTAGAAGGCGGCCTCGTCCAGTTCCATCAGGTCCAGCTCGACGCCCTCGGCGAGCTTGCGCGCGCCGGTGACGCCCGGCAGGACGTTGGCCGCGAAGAACTTCGCCGCCGCGATCTTGCCGGTGTAGAAGGCCTTGTCCTTGGCGGAGGCCGTCTCCAGCTTCTCGGCGGCGACCGTGGCGCCCTTGAGCAGCAGGTAGCCGACGACCACGTCACCGGAGGCCAGCAGCAGGCGGGTGGTGTTCAGGCCCACCTTGTAGATGTTCTTGACGTCCTGCTCGGTGGCCGCGAGGTCGGTCAGCATCAGACCGACGATCGCCTCCAGCTCGACGGCGGCCTTCGCGAGGTGCTCGCGGGCGCCGGCCAGCTCCTCGCCGCCCTCACCGAGCGCCAGGAACTTCTTGATGTCCTCGGCGAGCGAGTTCAGCGCGGCGCCCTGGTTGCGGACGATCTTCCGGAAGAAGTAGTCCTGGCCCTGGATCGCCGTCGTGCCCTCGTACAGGGTGTCGATCTTGGCGTCGCGGATGTACTGCTCGATCGGGTACTCCTGGAGGAACCCGGAGCCGCCGAAGGTCTGCAGCGACTGGGCGAGCTGCTCGTAGCCCTTCTCGGAGCCGTAGCCCTTCACGATCGGCAGGAGCAGGTCGTTCAGGGCCTCCAGCGTGGAGGCGTCCTCGCCGGCGGCCTCCTTGACCTGGATCTCGTCCTGGATGGACGCCGTGTAGAGCACCAGCGCGCGCATGCCCTCCGCGTACGCCTTCTGCGTCATCAGCGAGCGGCGGACGTCGGGGTGGTGAGTGATGGTGACCTTGGGCGCGGTCTTGTCCATGAAGTTCGCCAGGTCCGGGCCCTGGACGCGCTCCTTGGCGTACTCAAGCGCGTTCAGGTAGCCCGTCGACAGCGTGGAGATCGCCTTCGTGCCGACCATCATGCGGGCGAACTCGATGATGCGGAACATCTGGCGGATGCCGTCGTGCTTGTCGCCGATCAGCCAGCCCTTGGCGGGGTGCTGGTCGCCGAAGGTCATCTCGCAGGTGTTGGAGGCCTTCAGACCCATCTTGTGCTCGACGTTCGTGGCGTAGACGCCGTTGCGCTCGCCCAGCTCGCCGGTCTCGAAGTCGAACAGGTACTTCGGGACGAGGAAGAGCGACAGGCCCTTGGTGCCGGGGCCGTGGCCCTCGGGGCGGGCGAGGACGTAGTGGAGGATGTTCTCCTCCATGTCGTGCTCACCGGACGTGATGAAACGCTTCACGCCCTCGATGTGCCAGGAGCCGTCCTCCTGCTGGACCGCCTTGGCGCGGCCGGCGCCCACGTCCGAGCCGGCGTCCGGCTCGGTGAGGACCATGGTGGAGCCCCAGGTCTTGTCGACGGCGATCTGGGCGATCTTCTTCTGGACCTCGTTGCCCTCCTCGTAGAGGATGCCGGCGAACGCCGGGCCGGAGGAGTACATCCACACGGCCGGGTTCGAGCCGAGCAGCAGCTCCGCGTACGCCCAGATCAGGGAGCGCGGGGAGGTGGTGCCACCGATGGCCTCGGGCAGGCCCAGACGCCAGTACTCGGAGTCCATGAAGGCCTTGTAGCTCTTCTTGAAGGACGCCGGGACGGGCGCGGTGTTCGTCTCGGGGTCGAAGACCGGCGGGTTGCGGTCGGCGTCGGCGAAGGACTCCGCCAGCTCGTTCTCCGCGAGCCGGGTCAGCTCCTCGAGGATGCTCTTCGCGGTCTCGACGTCCATCTCCTCGAACGGACCCGTGCCGTACAGCTTGTCGCGTCCGAGTACCTCGAAGAGGTTGAACTCGATGTCGCGGAGGTTCGACTTGTAGTGCCCCATGGTCACGGCTCCGTAGAGGGTCGGCGAGGCACTTGGTTCCTCGCGCTAGTTCACGTACCAACAAGTAGCTACGATGATGCTACCCGTCAGTAATAAGACGCAACCCCGATCCGCAATCTGTGACAGGTCACACCGGAACCGTCAGTGTCGCCGTGTAACCCTCCGCCGTGCTGCCCGTCATCACGGCCAGCTGCCGGCCGTAACCGTCGCTGAAGATGCCGTCCGTCTCCAGGGAGAGGCTGCTGAGGTTGCGCACGCTCTCGTCGTAGCCGTCCGTGGCGTAGACCGTGTCGCAGACGTCCTTCGGGAAGGCGAGCTGCGAGGTGCTGGTGATGGACGTGGCCGCCGTGGCGTCCGCCAGGCTGCCGTAGACCTCGAAGTGGATGTGCGGCCAGCGGCCCGCGTAACAGCCGGGGAAGATGCTCCGGAAGGTGACCTGGCCCGAGCCGTCGGCCTCCTGGACGCCGCGCAGCCAGTTCTCGTCGGTGACGCCCTCGGAGTACAGCGAGTAGTCGCCCGCCCGGTCGCAGTGCCAGATGTAGACCGCGGCGCCCTTCTTCGGCGTCCCGCAGCCGGAGGCGGCGTCGACCACCGTGAGAGTGACGGTCAGGGGCACGCCCTCGGCGGTGCCGCCCGCGGAGTCGCCGAAGCTGCTGGTGATGTCGCTGCGGACGACACCGCTCTCCTTGAGTACGTTCACGCCGTTCGAGCCGTCGCCGGGGAAGGGCCCGGCGGTCTCGTCCGGGATGGTCGCGCACTCGGCGGACGACGCGGACGACGACGCGGAGCCCTTGGCGGAGGAGGCCGAGGACGACGCCGGAGTCCCGTCCTGCGAGGTGCAGCCCACCAGCGGGACCAGGCTCGCGCCCGCCATCAGCCGGATCATGCGCCGGCGGGCGAGGACGGGAAGGTCGTACGAGAGCCCTCTGTCGTGCTCGTGGACTCCGCCGTCGTGGACCTCGTCGGCGTGGTGTCGGCCCATGGCTGTCCCCTCGCTGGTGCGGTGCCGTTCAGGCACCCCTGCCGATACTCCCGATACGACAGACGCTAGTGAGGGACGGCTGTCGGAAAGCAGTAAGGCGGCTGTCAACTCGCTGTCGGTTTTGCCCGAGCCGTCGAAGCGGCCCCGGTACCGGCCCGCTCTCCCCACCGCTCTCGGTACGCTTGCGTCCATGTACGGCTACGACCAGAACGTCGGCGCTCAGCAGCAGTACGCCTCGCCGCAGCAGCCCATGGCCGGCGGCGTCGGCGGCTATGGCCAGCAGCCACCCCTGTACCCCGAGCCGTCACCGCCCTCGCTCGCGGACGCGGTGCGGGCCTTCACCACCGGGCAGATGTCCGCCGAGGACTTCCAGCAGGTCTTCGCGACGTCGAAGGTCTACTGCCCGCGCGGCGACAACCCGGGCTTCCTCGCCCTGCACAACACCCAGCAGCCGGTGATCCCGATGTTCACCTCGCTGAAGGAGCTGCGCCGGTACGCGGGCAAGGAGTCCAAGTACTTCGTCATCACCGGCGCCGAGGTGATCGACCTGCTGCCGACCGGCTACGGCTGCGTCCTCGACATGGAGGGCGAACACCGCATGGTCTTCGACGCGAAGGCCGTGGAGCAGATGGTCGAGTTCGCGATGCGGCGCATGTACGGCTGACCTCAGCGGTTGAGGCGTAGCGCCAGGCCGTCGAGGACCACTTCCAGGCCGTAGGCGAACTTCTCGTCGCGCAGGGCCACCGGGTCCGTGGTCGCGGTGAGGGCCTCCGCGTACCCCTCGGCGAGGTGCTCGTGGGCCGCGGCCGCCTGTTGGGCGGCGGGCATCAGGCGGGCGATGAAATCGGCCTCGGACTCACCGGAGCGGGCGACCGTGGTGAGCCAGGCGGCCTCCGTGGTGCTCATGCCGATCACGTACGACAGCAGCGTGTCGATCGCCCCGGACGGCTTCGCGAATCCGGCGGCCGTGAACAGGGCCGCCAGCCGCTCGGAGAACGCCATGAGGTTCGGGCCGAGATAGGCGAGGCCCGCCTGTCCGAGCACCGACGACAGCCACGGGTGCCGCAGAGCCGTCGAGCGGAACGCACCCGCGGCCTCGCCGGCCGCCGCGCGCCAGTCGGGGCTGTCCGCGGGCGGTACGTGGATCTCGGCGGCGACCTCGTCGACGGCCAGCTCCATCAGCTCGTCCTTGGTGGCGACGTGCCGGTAGAGGGAGGCGGCTCCGGCGTTCAGCCGGGTCGCGAGCTTGCGCATGCTCAGCGCCTCGACGCCCTCCGCGTCCAGCATGGCGATCGCCTCGCGCACGATCGTGGCGCGGCTGAGCGCCGGCTGGTCGGACTCGCGCTGGGGGCGGGCCCAGACGGAGGGGATGGGGCTCTGCTTCGTCGTCCTGGCGGCCATCGGCACTCCTTCGCATCCCTGCGTACATCGTTCGCATCGAGCGTACAGGAATCGATGGTTGCGAACACTGTTCCGCTGTGCGTACAGTGTTCGCATCGAAGGAACGGTGTTCACGAAGCCGGGGAGAGCGTCATGGAGGGGAACGTCATGGACGTCAAGGGAACGCGTGATCCACGCCGGTGGTGGATCCTGATCGTGCTCTGCCTGAGCACGCTCGTGCTGGTCGTCGACAGCATGGCGCTGACCGTCGCGGTGCCCGTGATGACCGGGGACATCGGGGCGAGCGCCCAGGACACCCAGTGGATCCTGGACTCCTACATCCTGGTCTTCGCCGGCCTCCTGCTCACCTCCGGCAGCCTGGGCGACCGGTTCGGACGCCGGAAGGTGATGCTGATCGGGCTCCTGCTCTTCGGGGCGGCCTCACTGGCCGCGACCTGGTGCACCAGCCCCGGCGAGGTGATCGCCGCACGCGTCGCGATGGGTGTCGGCGGGGCCCTGATCATGCCGTCCACCCTGTCGATCCTCATCACCGTCTTCGACGAGGAGGAGCGCGGCAAGGCGATGGCGGCCTGGAGCTCGGTGTCCATGCTCGGCCTGGTCGGCAGCCCGGTGCTGGGCGGCGTCCTGATCGACCACTTCTCCTGGCAGTCGATCTTCTTCATCAACGTGCCGATCGTGGCGCTCGCGATCGTCGCCGCCCTGGCGCTGATGCCGGAATCCAGGGCGCCCTGGCAGAAGGCGGACCCGCTGGGTGCGGTGCTGTCGGCGGTCGGGATGACGGCCCTGGTCTGGTGGATCATCGAGCTCCCGCAGCACGGTGCGCTGGGCGGGCGTTCCACGGTCACCCTGGTGGTGGCGGTCGCCTCCCTGGCCGGCTTCGTGGTCTGGGAGAACGTCACCAAGTCGCCGATGGTCCCGCTGGTCCTGTTCAAGCACCGCAACTTCAGCGGCGGTTCGCTCTCGCTGGCGCTCGTGCAGATCGGCAACGGCGGTCTGCTGCTGGTCCTCACCCAGTACCTGCAGTTCGTGCTCGGCTACTCGCCCCTCAAGGCGGGCCTCGCCTTCCTGCCGCTGGCGATCACCGCGCTGCTCGGCAACGGCGTGGGCGTCAAGCTCGCCGCGAAGTACGGCAACCGGTGGGTGATCCTCGCGGGGATGCTGGTGATGGTGGCCTGCTTCGCCCTCATGGCCACGGTCTCGGCGGACTCCGGTTTCACGGTCCCGGCGGTGGCGCTCGGTCTGCTCGGCCTCGGCGCCGGCCTCGCGATGCCGGCCGCGGTCGGCGCGCTGATGGGCACCATCCCCGAGGACAAGGCGGGCGTCGGCTCGGCCCTGAACGACACCATCCAGCAGGCCGGCACCGCACTCGGCATCGCGATCCTGGGCTCGTTGCTGTCGAGCGGCTTCGCGGACCGGATGCCCGAGGGGGTGCCGGAGGAGGCGCAGCACTCGATCGCCGGGGCGGTGGCCGGGGGTGACGCCGGTCTGGTCGCGGCGGCCCGCGAGGCCTTCACCGCCTCGATGTCCACCACCTTCACGGTCAGCGCGATCGGTGTCCTGGCGGCGGCGCTGCTGGCGACGCTGGTGATGCGGGACGACCGGCAGAAGCCGGACGCCGCGGACGGCACGGCCGGGACGGACCAGTCGGACCTCGCGGCCGGCCAGCGGCTCGAACCGGTCGTCTGACCTCCAAGTCCGCGCTCTTCCTGGCACACTGAGCCGCTCCCGCAAGACCGGGTCCTTGTGATGAAGGCCGGCGCCCCCTCCGGGTGTCGGCCTTCGGCCATGCCCGGAGGGAATGCCCTCCGGGTTCTTCCCGTTAGGGGTAGCAAGAAGTTCAATGCTCAACTAAAGTGGACGCACAAGGAGGTACCGACATGCCTGCAGTGACCGTCGAGAACCCGCTGACGCTGCCGCGCGTCGCCGCGCCCGCGGACGCCGTGGCCCGTCCCGTGCTGACCGTCACGACCGCGCCGAGCGGTTTCGAGGGTGAGGGCTTCCCGGTGCGCCGTGCGTTCGCCGGGATCAACTACCGCCACCTGGACCCGTTCATCATGATGGACCAGATGGGCGAGGTGGAGTACGCGCCGGGCGAGCCCAAGGGCACCCCCTGGCACCCGCACCGCGGCTTCGAGACCGTCACGTACATCATCGACGGGATCTTCGACCACCAGGACAGCAACGGCGGCGGTGGCACCATCACCAACGGCGACACCCAGTGGATGACGGCAGGCAGCGGCCTCCTCCACATCGAGGCCCCGCCGGAGTCCCTCGTCATGTCCGGCGGCCTCTTCCACGGCCTGCAGCTGTGGGTGAACCTACCGGCCAAGGACAAGATGATGGCCCCGCGCTACCAGGACATCCGCGGCGGCAACGTCCAGCTGCTCACCACCCCCGACGGCGGCGCGCTGCTGCGCGTCATCGCGGGCGAGCTGGACGGCCACCAGGGTCCCGGTGCCACCCACACCCCGATCACGATGATCCACGCGACGCTGGCTCCGGGCGCGGAGATCACCCTGCCGTGGCGGGAGGACTTCAACGGCCTCGCGTACGTCCTCGCGGGCCGAGGCAGCGTGGGTGCCGAGCGCCGCCCGATCCAGCTGGGCCAGACGGCGGTCTTCGGCGACGGCGGTTCCCTGACCGTCCGCGCCGACGAGAAGCAGGACTCCCACACCCCGGACCTGGAGGTCGTCCTCCTCGGCGGACAGCCGATCCGGGAGCCGATGGCCCACTACGGCCCGTTCGTCATGAACACCCGTGACGAACTCCAGCAGGCCTTCGACGACTTCCAGAAGGGCCGGCTCGGCACGATCCCGGCCGTGCACGGGATGAGCGCGGACGGCCCGTCCAAGGGCTGACCCGCCTGATCCGCACGCCACACGCCTGACCCGCCGACACGAGAAGGCCCGCGTTCGCGCCCCCTGGCGCGGCTGCGGGCCTTCCGTCGTCCCGTCACCCACCCGGTCCGCCCGCGCACGACAGCATCGCCCCGTGCATGATCCGCTGGAACCGTGCAGGCCCCCACCCCGCTGCTCCCCGATCCCGTCCGGCGGCTCGCCGCCTGGTGCGTCGTCGTGTTGCTGGTCGCCGGGGTCGTCTACGTCGGGATCCGGCTGGCCGTGGAGTTCAGTACGGCCGTGGTGCCCGTCCTCCTCGCCATGCTCGGGACGGCGCTGCTCGGGCCGCTGCACCGGCGGCTGGTGAAGGCCAAGGTGAACCGGTCGGTGGCCGCCGCGCTCACCTGTGTCGCCGTGGTGGCCGTCGTGGGCGGGACCGTCTACATCGTCGCCGCCGCGATCGTCGACAGCGGGGACCAGATCGTCGCCTCGCTCAAGCAGGCGGGCCAGGACCTGGCCGAGCACTTCGGGGCCGCCGGAACCTCGCTGGATGACGTCGCCACCAACTCCAAGGAGCTGCTCACCAAGTTCGGCGGGACGGCCGCCTCCGGGGTCATCAGCGGGGTCAGTGTCGTGGGCGAGACCATCGCCATCGCCGTGCTCGCGCTGCTGCTCGTCTTCTTCTTCCTGCGGGACTCCGACCGGGCCGTCGATGCCGTGCGGTCCGTGGTGCCCCGTAACAGCGGGGACCTCGTGGAGGCCATGGCCAGGCGCGCCTTCCGGGCGGTGGAGGGGTTCATGCGGGGGACCACCTTCATCGCCTTCATCGATGCCGTCTGCATCACCGTCGGACTGTTGATCCTCGACGTGCCGGGTGCGGTCGGGCTCGGTGCGCTCGTCTTCATCGGGGCCTACATCCCCTATCTCGGCGCCTTCATCTCAGGAGCAGTCGCCGTGCTGGTCGCGTTGGCCGACAGGGGTTTCGTCATCGCGCTGTGGGTGACGGGCATCGTGCTCGCCGTGCAGCAGCTGGAGGGGCATGTGCTGACGCCGGTGATCCAGAGCCGGACCGTCCAGATGCACCCGGCCGTCGTCATGGTGACGATCACCGCGGGGGCCTCCGTGGCCGGCATCCTCGGCATGCTGCTCGCCGTACCGCTCACCGCAGCCGCCACCGCGGTCGTACACGAACTCAGGGAGCGCTACGGCGACTCGGAGCCCTCGGAGCCGTCCGCGCCCCCTGGCCCGCCCACGCCTCCGGCCCCCTCGGACTCGTAGAACTCGAACCAGATGCTCTTGCCCTCGCCCCGCGGGTCCACGCCCCAGGCGTGCGCCAGCAGCTCGATCAGCATCAGGCCCCGCCCGGACGACGCCAGTTCCCCGGGGCGGCGCATGTGCGGCAGGTCGTCGCTGGTGTCCGTCACCTCGACGCGCATGCGGCGGTCCCCCTGCTCGCCCCGCACCTCGGCCAGCAGCAGGGCGTCGGCGTCGGTGTGCACGAGGACGTTCGTCAGCGTCTCGGAGAGCAACAGGACAGCCGAGTCGACCTGGTCGTCGCAGGCCCAGTCGTGCAGCAGCTCCCGCAGCTGCTGGCGGGCCACCGCGACCCGCTCCGGCTCGGCCTGCGCCACCGACAGCATGGTGCGCCGGACCGTCGGCCGCACGGCCACCGGGTCACCGCCGCCGCACCCCTCCCCCTGCCGGCACAGCAGCAGTAGCGCTATGTCGTCCTCGCGCCGGTCGGCGAGCGGGCCGGTGGTGTGGTGGGAGGACGGGCCGTGGACGGCCTGGACGAGGGCGTCGGCGAGTGCCTCCAGGTCGCCGTCGTGCTCCTCAAGGATCGCGCGGATGCGCTTCCAGCCGGTCTCCAGGTCGTGGCCGCCGGTCTCGATCAGGCCGTCCGTGCAGATCAGCATGGTCTCGCCGGGTTCCAGGGTGATCCTGGTCGTCGGATAGTCGGCGTCCGGGTCGATGCCGAGCGGGAGGCCGCCGGCCGTCGGGCGGGCGAGCACCGTGCCGTCAATCATGCGGATCGCCGGGTCCGGGTGGCCGGCGCGGGCGATGTCCAGCAGCCCGGTCGCGGGGTCGACCTCGACGTACAGGCAGGTCGCGAAGCGCAGGTCGGTCGGGTCCTCGTCGAGCGAGCCGAACGTCATCCCGTGCAGGAAGCGCGAGGCGCGGGAGAGGACGGCGTCGGGGCGATGGCCCTCGGAGGCGTAGGCGCGCAGCGCGATCCGCAGCTGGCCCATCAGGCCCGCGGCCCGTACGTCATGGCCCTGGACGTCACCGATGACGAGGGCGAAGCGGCCTCCCCCAGACTTCGTCCGGGAGGTGCCCCCAGGCAGCGGGATCATGTCGTACCAGTCGCCGCCGACCTGAAGCCCGCCGCCGGTCGGGACATAGCGTGCCGCCACGCTCATGCCCGGTATCTCGGGGCCCAGCTGAGGGAGCATCGAGCGCTGGAGGCCGTCCGTCAGCTCCCGCGCGGACTCGGCGGCCTCGGCGCGCGAGAGAGCCTGGGCGAGCATGCGGGCCACCGTCGTCAGCACGGACCGCTCGTCGGGCGTGAACGCGACCGGATAGGTGAACGCAGCCATCCAGGCGCCCATCGTGCGGCCCGCCACGGTCAGCGGCAGGAACGCCCAGGACTGCCGGTTGAAGTGCGCGGCCAGCGGCCAGGTGACCGGGTAGCGGTCCTTGTACCGCTCGGGTGAGGAGAGATAGACGGCACGGCCGGTGCGGACGACCTCGGCGGCCGGGTAGTCCGTCTCCAGGGCCATGTGTGTGAAGGGGCTCTCGTCGCCGGGCTGGTGGCCGTGATGGCCGATGATCGTCAGGCGATCGCCCGTCACGCCGAACACCGCGAGGCCGTCCGGTGAGAAGCCCGGCATCGACAGGCCCGCCGCGACCCGCAGCACCTCCGCCGTCGACCGTGCCTCGGCCAGCGCCCGGCCCGCGTCCAGCAGGAACGCCTCCCGGGAGCGCCGCCAGTCGCCGGTGACCGCCGTACGCCCGGCCGAGGTGCCCGGCACCGGTTCGGTGACCTCCTGGAGGGAGCCCGTCACCTCGTACGACTTCTTCTCGCGGTCGAAGGACGCGTGGAAGCGGCTGCGGCCGAGCCGGATCACCCGGCCCCGCTCGTCCATGATCCGCACCCGCGCCTCACCGAGCGTGCCCTCGGCCACGGAGAGCTGGATCACCCCGCTGATCTCGTTCCAGTCGACCGGGTGCAGGCGGGCGCGTACCTGGGCCTGGCTGAGGGTGGCCTGTTCGGCGGGCAGCCCGAGCAGCCGTGCCGCCTCCGCGTCGACCGTGACCAGTCCCGTGGCGGTGTTCCAGTGCCACAGTCCGGTCGCGAGGGCGGCGAGAACCTCCCCCACGGCGGGCAGGGGCTCACCAGTGCGCATTGCCCCACTCTAAGAAGAGGTGATCCCACACTGCCACCGAAGCTGTACGGGGCACCTGGTCGGGAAGGGCCCGCGGGCGCCGCCAAATGGTGGGGAGCCGATCTTGGGGTCCCCGGTAGGCTGGGGGGAGTTTCACGGAAAGTTTCACGTGAAACAGGCCCCCCGATCCGCGAAGACTGGATGAACGACGATGCATCGGTACAGGTCCCACACCTGCGGCGAGCTCCGCTCCTCTGACGTCGGCACCGACGTCCGACTGAGTGGCTGGCTGCACAATCGGCGCGACCTGGGCGGCATCCTCTTCATCGATCTGCGCGACCACTACGGCATCACGCAGCTCGTCGCCCGTCCCGGCACGCCCTCCTACGAGGCTCTCGACAAGCTCTCCAAGGAGTCCACCGTCCGCGTCGACGGCAAGGTCGTCTCCCGCGGCGCCGAGAACATCAACTCCGAGCTGCCCACCGGTGAGATCGAGGTCGAGGTCGGCGAGGTCGAGCTGCTCGGCGCGGCCGCCCCGCTGCCCTTCACGATCAACACCGAGGACGGGGTCAACGAGGAGCGGCGCCTGGAGTACCGCTTCCTGGACCTGCGCCGCGAGCGCATGCACCGCAACATCCTGCTGCGTACGTCGGTCATTTCGGCGATCCGCCACAAGATGACGGCGCTGGGCTTCAACGAGATGGCGACGCCGATCCTGTCCGCGACCTCCCCCGAGGGCGCCCGCGACTTCGTCGTCCCCTCCCGGCTGAACCCGGGCAGGTTCTACGCCCTGCCGCAGGCCCCCCAGCAGTTCAAGCAGCTGCTGATGATCTCCGGCTTCGACCGCTACTTCCAGATCGCGCCCTGCTTCCGCGACGAGGACGCGCGTGCGGACCGCTCGCCGGGCGAGTTCTACCAGCTCGACGTCGAGATGAGCTTCGTCGAGCAGGAGGACGTCTTCCAGCCGATCGAGCAGCTCATGACCGAGCTGTTCGAGGAGTTCGGCAACGGCCGCCACGTCACGTCCCCGTTCCCGCGGATCCCGTTCCGCGAGGCGATGCTGAAGTACGGCTCGGACAAGCCGGACCTGCGCGCCCAGCTGGAGCTCGTCGACATCACCGACGTGTTCGAGGGCTCGGAGTTCAAGGCGTTCGCCGGCAAGCACGTGCGCGCGCTGCCGGTGCCGGACGTCTCCGCGCAGCCCCGCAAGTTCTTCGACCAGCTCGGTGACTTCGCGGTCTCGCAGGGCGCCAAGGGCCTGGCCTGGGTCCGTGTCGCCGAGGACGGCTCGCTGACCGGCCCGATCGCCAAGTTCCTCACCGAGGAGAACGTCAAGGTCCTCACCGAGCGCCTCGGCCTGGAGGCCGGCCACGCCGTGTTCTTCGGCGCGGGCGAGTTCGACGAGGTCTCGAAGATCATGGGCGCGGTGCGGGTCGAGGCCGCCAAGCGGGCCGGGCACTTCGAGGAGGGCGTCTTCCGGTTCTGCTGGATCGTCGACTTCCCGATGTACGAGAAGGACGAGGAGACCGGCGCGATCGACTTCTCGCACAACCCGTTCTCCATGCCGCAGGGCGGCCTGGAGGCCCTGGAGAACCAGGACCCGCTGGACATCCTGGGCTGGCAGTACGACATCGTCTGCAACGGCGTGGAGCTGTCCTCCGGCGCGATCCGGAACCACGAGCCCGAGATCATGCTCAAGGCCTTCGAGATCGCCGGCTACGACCGCGAGACCGTCGAGGAGAAGTTCGCCGGCATGCTGCGCGCGCTGCGCTTCGGCGCCCCGCCGCACGGTGGCATCGCGCCCGGCGTCGACCGCATCGTCATGCTGCTCGCCGACGAGCCGAACATCCGCGAGACGATCGCCTTCCCGCTCAACGGCAACGCCCAGGACCTGATGATGGGCGCGCCGACGGAGCTGGAGGAGGCGCGGCTGAAGGAGCTGCACCTGACGGTGCGCAAGCCGCAGCCCAAGTAGTCGGCTGAGCGAGGGGCCCGGAACCGTGATCGGTTCCGGGCCCTTTCAGGTTCCACAGGGAACCACAGCTCACACCCATGCCCCTTACAGCGCTCTTACCTAGCGTCCTGGGAATGACGGGAAACCACTCGGCCCAAGAGCCGAAGCACAAACGGGATCTGACGCGTCGCAAGGTCGTCGTCGCCGGTGCGGGAGCCGCCGCAGCGGTGGGCGTGGGCGGCACGCTGGCGGCGGGCGCCTTTGCGGGAGAGCCGGCGGCGAAGGGTGCTGAGACGGCGGGTGCGAAGGCGTCGGCGAGCAGCAGCTCCACCGCCGGGGAGACCTGCTACCAGCTCACCTCGGAGACCACCGAGGGCCCCTACTACATCGACGCGGACAAGCTCCGCCAGGACATCACCGAGGACAAGGAGGGCATCCCGCTCACCCTCCGCATCAAGGTGATCGACGCCGAGAGCTGCAAGCCGGTCGGCAACGCGGCGGTGGACATCTGGCACTGCGACGCGCTGGGCCTGTATTCGGGCTACGAGTCCTTCTCGAACGGCGGCGGGGGCGGCACCCCGCCCACGGACGCCCCCTCGGGCACGCCCACCGCAGTGCCGTCCGGCACCCCGACCGGTGAGCCGCCGGCCGGCGGCGGTGGCGGCGGGCACGAGGAGCCGACCAGCGACACCCGCTATCTGCGCGGCACCTGGAGGACGGACCGCAAGGGCTTCGTCACCTTCAAGACGATCTTCCCGGGCTGGTACCAGGGCCGCTGCGTGCACATCCACGCCAAGGTGCATGTCAGCGGCGAGTGGACGGACGCCGGTTACGAGGGCGGCACCACCTGCCACACCGGCCAGTTCTTCTTCGACGAGGAGACGGTCCTGCTCTCCGCCGAGGAGGAGCCGTACTCGACGTCCACGACGGAGCGCACCACGCTCGACGAGGACACGATCTACGACCAGAGCGGGACCACCGGCGGCCTGCTGAAGCTGAAGTACACGAAGAACGACATCGCCAGGGGTGTCCAGGCGACGATCACCGTGGGCGTCGACCCGGAGGCGGCGAACACCGGCACCTGACTCGACCTGACCTGGAGCCGGGTAGCGAGTGGGGAGGCGCGTTGAGTGCGGGTGGTCGGGCCGTCACTCCTCCTCCGTGGGTGGCTTGAGCGCCTCCTCCTCCAGCAGGCGCTCGGCGATGTCGTCGGCCCAGGCCCTGACCCAGCGGCGCAGTGTTGTCACCGACTCCGTGGTGAGGCCGCGGGCGGTGAACACCCGGTCGTCCAGCAGTTCCGTCGCCTCCAGGCGGGACTGGAGGTCGGCAGGGTCGAACTCGTCCCAGGCGTGGCGGCGGCCCTGCTCCTCCAGGTCGGGGAAGCTCCAGTGGGCCGCGGCGGCGTAGACGTCGATCAGGTCGCGTGCGGTGCCGCGGTCGGTCAGAGCGCGGACCTTGGTGCCGATGAGGTCTTCGAGGGAGAGGACCGGGCCGAGGTCGGTGGTGACCGGCGGGTGCCAGAGAGTCTCCTTCAGGAGGTCGAGCGTGTGCTCCTCGGCACGGCCCTCCGTGAGCTGGTCATCGGCGTCCGGGGCGGTGACGAGCAGCCGGGCGGAGAGCGGGTCGGTCTCCAGGGGGCGTACCCGCCAGCCGAGTTCGGTCAGGCCGCGCAGCATGTCGGCGGCGATCCGGTCCATGGGCTCGGGCGACTCCGTCGCCACCTCCAGCGGTCCCCGCACCGACTCCCGCGACGTCAGACCGTGCGCCCGGATCGCGTACTCGCCGGCCAGGACGAGGGGATAGCGGGCGCCCAGAGCGAGGACGTCGGTCAGGAGGTGGCGGGGCTGCGGGATCATCGTGCGCCGATTATGGCTGCCCCGCCGGGTCGGGCGACCTCGGCGGGGCCGGACGTACGGCTACTTCGCCACGAACTGCGTCAGGATCGCCTGGACCTCGTAGATGTCGACGCCCTTGGTGAACGTCTTCTGGACTGGCGTCGCCGACCCCGAGAGCCAGATCTTCAGCTCGGCGTCCAGGTCGAAGGTGCCGGCTGTCTCCACCGCGAAGTGCGTGATGCTGCGGTACGGGATCGAGTGGTACTCCACCTTCTTGCCCGTGATGCCCTGCTTGTCGACCAGGATCAGACGGCGGTCGGTGAACAGGATGGTGTCCCGTATCAGCAGGTACGCCGCGTGCACCTGCTCACCGTGGCCCAGCAGACGTGCGTAGTCCTGCTGCGCCTGCCCCTGGTCGATGGTGTGCGCGTTTCCGAAGAGTGCCATGAATGGATCCCCCCACTTGATGGCCTTACATGATCTTCGCAATGTATAGCGTCTCAGGGGCGTCCAGGCATAGAGGCGCAAACGATCAGGTGTCGTACGAACCGTCCCAGGGCGCCCCGAAACCCAGGTGGTCCGGGTACAGCTCGGCCCAGGCCTCACCCTCGTCCTCGTCCGTCACCAGGCCGAACAGCACGCCGTCGACGGTGAGTTGGAAGGGGCGGACGGCGATGTCCGTGTACGTACGGCGGGGGAGACTGCGCAGTTGGGTCGCGAGGTGGGCGCGGGCGCGGGCCAGCACCGAGTCGGCTCCGTCCGGGGCGCGCATCTGCTCGGCCCAGGTGCCGGCGCACCAGATCTCCGAGTCGCGGTACCGGCCTTCGGGGTCGAAGGTGTGCAGTACCGAATAGAGGCGTTTTTGCTCTTCCCAGCCCGTGCCGAGGTCGAAATCCTTGGGGAAGGCGTACGTGACCGAGCCGAAGAACTGTCCGTCCGCGTAACAACCGATCGCCTCGGTACGGCCGTGCGGCTCGTAGGCGATCGGGATGACCTCTGGGACTGCCATGGCGGAAACCATACGGTCGTGACGGGGGGCATGGTGGCGGTGGGGGGCGATCCATGCCAACCGGATGGACAACATCCGCGTGATGTCCCCGAGTTGCACACGGATCAGTCAAGACCTCCACGGCAACCTTTCGGATCTCCGCGACCACAGACGGGTCGGAAGCCCGCCCACGCGGGATCGCTCGCCGGAGCGCGAGCCTCACCGAAAGCATCCGAAGGACTCATTCGTGGCATCCGATTCCCAACGCCCCGTCCAGCGCCCCTCCCACCGCCGTTCCGTCCGCGGCCGCCGCATCGTCGTCGCGACCGCCGCCGCCCTGGCCGCCGGCATCGGTGCCGGTGTCCTTGTGATGAACGCCAACGCCGACGCGGTCGACCTGTACCACCAGTCCCTGCCCGTGAAGGACGGATGGGCGGCCTCCGGCTCCGGTACGACGGGCGGCTCGAAGGCCGATTCCGCGCGCGTGTACACCGTCAGCACCCGCGCGCAGCTCGTGAAGGCACTGGGGTCGGTCTCCGACACCACGCCCCGGATCATCAAGGTCAAGGGCACCATCGACGCCGGCACCAGCGACGCCGGCAAGAAGCTGACCTGCGCCGACCACGCCTTTGGCACCGGCTACTCGCTCGCGGCCTACCTCAAGGCCTACGACCCGGCGACGTACGGCAGGAAGGCACCCTCGGGCACGCAGGAGAACGCCCGCAAGGCCGCCGCGGAGAAACAGAAGAAGAACATCGTCTTCCGGGTGCCGGCCAACACCACCCTCGTCGGTGTCCCCGGCACGAACGCCGGCATCACGGGCGGCAGCCTCCAGGTGCAGAACGTGAAGAACGTCATCGTCCGCAACTTGACGTTCTCCGCCACCGAGGACTGCTTCCCGCAGTGGGACCCGACGGACGGCTCGGCGGGCGAGTGGAACTCCGCCTACGACTCCGTCACCCTGCGCGGCGCGACGAACGTCTGGGCCGACCACAACACGTTCACGGACGCGCCGGTCTTCGACAAGTCACTGAAGACGTACTTCGGCCGCAAGTACCAGATCCACGACGGCGCCCTCGACATCACAGGCGGCTCCGACCTGGTGACCGTCGAGCGCAACGTCTTCAGCAACCACGACAAGACGATGCTGATCGGCAGCAGCGACACCGACAGCACCGGCAAGCTGCGGGTCACCCTCCACCACAACGTGTGGAAGGGGATCGTGCAGCGGGCGCCCCTGGCCCGCATCGGCCAGATCCACCTCTACAACAACCTCTACGACACGACCGCGCTCAACGGCTACGAGCCGAAGTACAGCATCGACTCCCGCGCCAAGGCCCAGGTCGTCGCCGAGCACAACGCCTTCAAGCTCCCGTCCGGCGCCAAGGCGGCCAAGCTGCTGAGCGGCGACGGCACCGGCTCGATCGCGGGCACCGGCAACCTCGTCAACGGCACCGCCACCGACATCGTGGCCGCCTACAACGCCGCGAACTCGAAGAAGATCAAGACGACGGTGAACTGGAAGCCGGCGCTCACGGCGGGTCTGCAGACGTCGGCGAAGAACCTCGCGAACGAGCTGGCGACGACGACGGGCGCCGGGGTCCTCAAGTAGGCGTCGGCGGGTCTTCCAGCCGCGGGAACAGCACCGCACCCTTGGTGACCGTCGTACCGGCGGGGAGCCTCCCCCAGTCGGCCGCCTCCTGGATCCTCTGGTCCTGGAGACGGCCCAGGGAGGCCTCCGCGCCCAGGGAGTCCCAGAGCTTCGCGGAGGTCTCCGGCATCACCGGTTCCAGCAGGACGGCGACGGCCCGGAGGGACTCCGCGGCCGTGTGGAGGACGGTGGCGAGACGGGCTCGGGCCTCCTCGGATTCGTCCTTCGCGACCTTCCAGGGCTCCTGCTCCGTGAGGTAGCCGTTGACCTGCCGGACGAAGTCGAAGACCGCCAGGATGCCGCCCTGGAAGTCCAGCTCGTCGCCGATCCTGCGGTCGGCCTCCGCGACGGCCTTGGCGAGACCCTCCTGGACGGCCTGCTCGGCCTCGCCGTGGGCCGTCGACGCCGGCAGCTCGCCGCCGAAGTACCGGCCGACCATGGCCGCCACCCGGGAGGCGAGGTTGCCGTAGTCGTTCGCCAGCTCGCTGGTGTAGCGGGCGGAGAAGTCCTCCCAGGAGAACGAGCCGTCCTGGCCGAAGGCGATCGCGCGCAGGAAGTACCAGCGGTACGCGTCCACGCCGAAGTGCGAGGTCAGATCCTGTGGCTTGATGCCGGTCAGGTTGGACTTGCTCATCTTCTCGCCGCCGACCAGCAGCCAGCCGTTGGCCGCGATCCGGCCCGGCAGCGGCAGACCGTTCGCCATCAGCATGGCCGGCCAGATGACCGCGTGGAAGCGGAGGATGTCCTTGCCGACGAGGTGGACGTCGGCCGGGAACGTCGACTCGAACTTCTCGGGGTTCTCGTTGTAGCCGACGGCCGTGGCGTAGTTGAGCAGGGCGTCCGCCCAGACGTAGATGACGTGGTCGTCGTCCCAGGGGACCTTGACGCCCCAGTCGAACGTCGAGCGGGAGATGGAGAGGTCCTGAAGGCCGCCCCGGACGAAGTTCACCACCTCGTTGCGGGCCGACTCCGGCTGGATGAAGCCGGGGTTGGCCTCGTAGTGGGCGAGGAGGCGCTCACCGTACTCGCTGAGCTTGAAGAAGTAGTTCTCCTCCTTGAGGAGATCCACCGGGCGCTTGTGGATCGCGCAGAGCAGAGTGCCGTCCGCCGCCTCGATCAGCTCGCCGGGGAGCTTGTACTCCTCGCAGGCCACGCAGTACGGGCCCTCGTAACTCCCCTTGCGGATCCGGCCGTTGTCGTACAGGTCCTGGAAGAACTCCTGCACCCGGTCCGTGTGCCGCTTCTCGGTCGTACGGATGAAGTCGTCGTGGGAGATCTCCAGGTGCTGCCAGAGCGGCTTCCAGGACTCCTCGGCCAGCCGGTCGGCCCAGACCTGCGGCGGCACGCCGTTCGCCTCGGCCGTTCGCAGGATCTTCTGGCCGTGCTCGTCGGTCCCCGTGAGGAACCACACGTCCTCGCCGCGTCGGCGGTGCCAGCGGGCGAGGACGTCGGCCGCCACCGTCGTGTAGGCGTGGCCCAGGTGCGGGGCGTCGTTGACGTAGTAGATCGGGGTCGTGACGTAGTACGTCATGACCTCACTCCATCACAGTCGCGCGACGCCCCTCACATCATTCAGGCGCCTTCGCCGCCGAAGCGCTCCTTGTACGCCTCCAGGTCCTCGTCCGTGAGCTTGGCGAAGAGGACCGGCGGGACGGTGAAGGGGGTGCCGGCGGGGACGGCCGTGAGGGACCTGGCCTCCTCGGGGCTCACCCAGGTCGCCGTGTCGTTCTTCAGGGCGAAGGCCTGGCGCATGGCGGCCGCCGACGTCGGGATGAACGGCTCCGAGACCACCGCGTACAGGTGGATCAGGTTCATCGCCGTACGCAGGGTGAGGGCGGCGCCGTCCTTGTCGGTCTTGATCTCCAGCCAGGGGGCCTTCTCCTCCAGGTAGGAGTTGCCCGCGGACCACAGCGCGCGCAGGGCGGCGGCCGCCTTGCGGAACTGGAGGGTCTCCATGTGCTGCTCGTACTCGGCGAGGAGCTCGGCGATCTGCTCGCCCAGCTTCGCCTCCGCCTCGCCGGCCTCGGCGCCCGCCGGGACCTCCTCGCCGAAGCGCTTCTTGGAGAAGGACAGGACGCGGTTGACGAAGTTGCCGAGGGTGTCGGCCAGGTCCTTGTTGACCGTCGCCGTGAAGTGCTCCCAGGTGAACGACGAGTCGTCCGACTCGGGGGCGTTGGCGATCAGGAAGTAGCGCCAGTAGTCGGCGGGGAGGATCTCCAGGGCCTGGTCGGTGAAGACACCGCGCTTCTGGGACGTGGAGAACTTTCCGCCGTAGTACGTCAGCCAGTTGAAGGCCTTGACGAAGTCGACCTTCTTCCAGGGCTCGCGGATGCCGAGCTCGGTGGCCGGGAACATCACCGTGTGGAACGGGACGTTGTCCTTCGCCATGAACTCCGTGTAGCGGACGTCGGTGTCGACGTCGTACCACCAGGACTTCCAGTCACGCGTCGACGGGTCGAGGTCCGACCATTCCTTCGTCGCGCCGATGTACTCGATCGGGGCGTCGAACCAGACGTAGAAGACCTTGCCCTCGGCCGCCAGCTCCGGCCAGGTGTCGGCCGGGACCGGGACGCCCCAGTCCAGGTCACGGGTGATCGCGCGGTCGTGCAGGCCCTCGGTCAGCCACTTGTGGGCGATGGAGGACGCCAGGTGCGGCCAGACGCCGTCGTGGCGGGCGACCCACTCCATGACCTCGCTCTGCAGCTGGGACTGGAGCAGGAACAGGTGCTTGGTCTCGCGGACCTCCAGGTCCGTGGAGCCGGAGATCGCCGAGCGCGGGTCGATCAGGTCGGTGGGGTCGAGTACGCGGGTGCAGTTCTCGCACTGGTCGCCGCGGGCCTTGTCGTAGCCGCAGTGGGGGCAGGTGCCCTCGACGTAGCGGTCCGGGAGGAAGCGGCCGTCGGTGGGGCTGTACACCTGGCGGATCGCCCGCTCCTCGATGAAGCCGTTCTCGTTCAGCTTGCGGGCGAAGTGCTGGGTGATCTCGACGTTCTGCGGGGAGGAACTCCGGCCGAAGTAGTCGAAGGCCAGCGCGAAGCCGTCGTAGACCGCCTTCTGGGCGTCGTGCGCCTGCGCGCAGAAGTCCGCCACGGGCAGGCCCTGCTCCTTGGCCGCCAGCTCCGCCGGGGTGCCGTGCTCGTCCGTCGCGCAGATGTAGAGGACGTCGTGGCCGCGCTGGCGGAGGTACCTGGAGTACACGTCCGCCGGGAGCATGGACCCCACCATGTTGCCCAGGTGCTTGATTCCGTTGATGTACGGAAGGGCGCTGGTGATGAGGTGTCGAGCCATCGGGGGCTGCTCCCAGGTCGGATTTCGGGGTTCTTGGTTCTTTGCGAACCTTGAAATCGTAGCCGACACGGGTGGGCCGCCCGCTTCCCATTTCGAGGGGTGGGAAGGGGGCGGCCCGGGTGGTCCGGGGTGATCTCCGGGGTTACGGGCGCCAGCCGGCGAGGATGCCCTCGTAGATCTCCGCGTCCGTGAGCTCCTTCGGGTCCTCGCCGGCGAGGAAGTAGGACATGTTGTCCAGCTTCAGCTTGCGGAGGTAGTCGAAGGCCTTGTTCTCCGGGTCGCCGAACGCGACGAAGGAGAAGAACACGGCGGGGTGGTTCTTCGCGGCCTCGGTGAGGGCGTGGGTGGCCGGGGTCTTGGCGTCGGGGGCGCCGTCAGTCTGGAAGACGACCAGGGCGGGGGTGCCGGGGGCGGTCTTGGTGTGGTGGGCGACGACTTCCTCGACCGCGACGTGGTAGCTGGTGCGGCCCATGCGGCCGAGGCCGGCGTGCAGCTCGTCGATCTTGTTCTCGTGGTCGGTGAGGGTGAGCTCGCCGGTGCCGTCGAGTTCGGTGGAGAAGAAGACGACGTGGACCTTGGGGCCGGTGGTCTCGGGGTCGAGGTGGGCGGCCAGGGCGAGGGTCTGCTCGGCGAGGGCCTGGGCGGAGCCGTCCTTGTAGTACGGGCGCATGCTCGCGGAGCGGTCCAGCACGAGGTAGAGCTTCGCTGTGGTGCCGGTGAGGTTGGTTTTGGTGAGGGTGGCTGCTGCGGCGGTGTGGGCGGTGCGGAGGGTTGTGGGGACGGGGGTCTCGGCCTCGGCTTCGCCTTCGGCCTCGTTGTTCCCACCCGCACCACCCGTGACGCTTTCGTCGTCGGCTGCGAGTGGCCCCTGTGGGGCTTCCCCGCCGTCGGCGGCCGCGGCCACGACCGGCTCCGGCTCGGCCTCGACAGCCACGGGCTCGGGCTCGGTCTCCGAAGCGGTCTCCGTGGCCTTCGCCACCGGCTCCTCGGCCGCCTCCACGGGCGCAGGCTCCTCAGCCGCAACCGGCTCCTCAGCCTCTGCCGGCTCGGCAGCGGGCTCCTCGGCGGTCAGGGTCTCCGCGACCGGTTCCTCGGCGGCGACCGGCTCGGCGGCGGGCTCCTCGGCGGTCAGGGTCTCCGCGACCGGTTCCTCGGCGGCGACCGGCTCGGCGGTGGGCTCCTCTGCGGCGGGTTCGTCGGTGGCCGGGGTCTCCGCGACCGGTTCCTCGGCGGCGACCGGCTCGGCGGTGGGCTCCTCTGCGGCGGGCTCCTCGGCGGTCAGGGTCTCCGCGACCGGCTCCTCAACCGCGACCGGCTCCTCGGCCGCCGCAGCCTCAGCGGTCGGCGTCTCCGCAACCGGCTCCTCAGTAACCGTCGGCTCCGCCGCGACCGGCTCCTCAGTAACCGTCGGCTCCGTCGCAGGGGTCTCGCCCGTCGTTGCCCGCTCCTCCGCCGGGCCCGCGGGCCTCGGCACCGTTACGTTGTCGAAGGCGGCCGAGACCAAGTCGTGCTCGTCGTCCGACTCGGCGGTCGTATCCGGCGTCTCGGGCTTTGCCGGGCGGGCCGGGGGCTCCGACGTGCGCGGTTCCGGGACCTGGGCCGTGGTCGGCGGGGTGGGTTCCGGGGAGGGGGAAGGGAGCGTCGGCTGCGGTTCCGGCGCAGCAGTCGCACCCTCTGCTTCGGCCGTACGAACCTTGCGTGATCGGCCGAATGCGTTCCGCAGGAGAGTGAGAATGCCCATGTCCGCAACCCTTCGCGTGAGTTGATGCCCGTCGATCCCTGGCCAGGACGGACACGTAAGGTTAGCGGCCCCAGATGGCGATCTTGGGGAGGGGCGGACACAGAAGGATTCCGTCCGTCGAGGTACGTCAAGGGCTGCATCGCGTCGATTCCGCGGCGCGGACCCAACTCCCGTACGGATACCTCTGATTCACCTCCAGTTCATGCAGTCGCCCCGCTCCCGCACAAACGTGCCCCTACCGTCCCCCACGCTGCATTCAAGGGGAAGCAAGGGGAGTACAAAAAAATCATGCGCATTCAGCTGCCGATCATCAGAACGAACAGTGACTCGCATCCCGGCGGTCGGGCCGCCCTGACCTGCCGGTTCCGGTGTGGTGACGCCTGTTTCCACGAAGTGCCCAACACCACCACGAATCCGTACGTGGGTGACGTGATCGCCGAGGCCGTCAGCCGCCGTACGACGCTGCGCGCCGCCGCCGTCGTCACCGCTGCCGCCGCCGTGGGCGCCTCCACCACCCTTGCCGCGCCGAAGGCCGAGGCCGCCGAGGCCGCCGCGGCGACCGAGCGGACCGGTACCTTCGGCCGCGGTGCGCGTGGTCTGCGGTTCAACCCCGTCGCGCCGAACACCGCCGACACCGTGACCATCCCGGACGGATACGCGCAGAACATCGTCATCCGCTGGGGCGAGCCCATCCTGCGCGGTGTGCCCGCCTTCGACGCGGCGAAGCAGTCCGCGAAGGCCCAGGCCGGTCAGTTCGGGTACAACTGCGACTTCCTCGCGCTGCTGCCGGTGCCCGGCGAGCGCGGCCGCCAGATCCTCGTCGCCAACCATGAGTACACCGATGAGGTGCTCATGTTCCGTGGCTACGACGCCGCCAACCCGACCAAGGAGCAGGTCGAGATCGCCTGGGCCGCGCATGGTCTGTCCGCGGTCGTCGTCGAGGAGGAGCGCCGTACCGGCAAGCTCACCCCGGTCTCCCGCCATCCGCTCAACCGCCGCGTCACCGCGACCACCGAGTTCCGCATCACCGGCCCCGCCGCCGGCTCCGACCTGCTGAAGACCTCCGCCGACCCGACCGGCCGCAAGGCTCTCGGCACCCTGAACAACTGCGCCGGCGGCGTCACCCCCTGGGGCACCACGCTGCACGGCGAGGAGAACTTCAACCAGTACTTCGGCAACGCCACCCGCGCCACGGACAAGCGCTACGGCATCGGAACCGGCGCCACCGAGCGCAAGTGGGAGCGGTTCGACAAGCGCTTCGACGTCGCGCAGGAGCCGAACGAGGTGCACCGCTTCGGGTACGTCGTCGAGCTCGACCCGTACGACCCCGACTCCAAGCCGCGCAAGCACACCGCGCTCGGCCGCTTCAAGCACGAGGGCGCGACCGTGCGCCTGACCGACGACGGCCGCCCGGTCGTCTACTCCGGTGACGACGAGCGCTTCGACTACTTCTACAAGTTCGTCGGCAGCAAGCGGATGAAGAAGGGCAGCTCGCGCGCGGTGCGGGAGCACAACCTCGCGCTGCTCGACGAGGGCACGCTCTACGTCGCCAAGCTCACCGGCGACTCCCCGGCCATCGAGATCGACGGGACCGGGAAGCTTCCCGCCGACGGCGAGTTCGACGGCAGCGGCGAGTGGATCCCGCTGGCCACGGCGACCGCGAAGGGCGCCGAGTCGCACGTCGAGGGCATGACCGCCGAGGAGGTCTTCGTCTTCACGCGCCTCGCCGGTGACAAGGTCGGCGCGACGAAGATGGACCGGCCCGAGGACATCGAGCCCAACCCGCACACCGGCAAGGTGTACGTCGCCCTCACCAACAACACCAACCGCGGCATCGGCACGAACGCCAAGGCGGACGAGGCCAACCCGCGCAACGCCAACAAGCACGGGCACATCCTGGAGCTGACCGAGCGCTGGAACCGGGCCGACAGCAACAAGTTCGCCTGGTCGCTGTTCCTGGTCGCCGGTGACCCGGAGGACCCGGCCACCTACTTCGCCGGGTACCCGAAGGACGGCGTCTCGCCGATCTCCTGCCCGGACAACGTCGCCTTCGACTCGTACGGCAACCTGTGGATCTCCACCGACGGCGCGCAGCTCGGCTCGCACGACGGCCTCTTCGGTGTCGCCACGCGCGGTGACCGGCGCGGTGAGCTCAAGCAGTTCCTGACGGTGCCGAAGGGCGCGGAGACCTGCGGTCCGCTCGTCCAGGACCGCCGCGTGCTCGTCGCCGTGCAGCACCCGGGCGAGATCGACGGCGCCACGGCCGAGAAGCCGCTGAGCGCCTGGCCCGACGGTGCCGGCAAGATCAACCGCCCGGCGGTCGTGGCGGTGTGGCGCAAGGACGGCTGCGACATCGGCGTCTGATCCAGGGACGCCGACTAGGGAAGGGCTGGGACCGGCGGCTGCCGCTCACCGTCGTGTTCCAGCCACTCCCGGTACGCCGGCGCCTGCCGCGCCGCCTCCCAGTACGCCTCCTCCAGCGCGGGATAGACGCCGTCGAGGTCCGTCTCCGTACGGGCCGCGAGGAGGAGCCGTACGCCGAGGGGGTCGCCGTGCAGGCGCCGTACCGCCATCGTGGGGCTGTCGGCGTGGGTCGGCTGGCAGACGGCGACGACCTCGCCGGTGGCGACCAGGGCGTCGGCCGTGTAGTAGTCCCCGTGCAGGACGTGGGGATTGACGCCGGCCGCGCGGAACATCCGCTGCACGGCGTCCCACTCGCCGTCGACCGTCGGATCGACCATCCAGCGGTCGTCGGCCAGGTCACGCAGGGCGACCTCGGACTTCGCCACGGCCGGGTGGTCGGTCGGCAACGACACGAACTGCGGTTCGCGCTCCATCAACACGCGTAGCCGCAGCTCGGCCGGGATCCGCAGCGGGCAGCCCTCCACCTCGTGCACGAAGGCGACGTCCAGCTGGCCGTCGGCGACCATGCGCAGCAGGGCGTTGGGGGAGACATTCATGTGGAGGGTGGGGTCCTGGCCGTGGCCGCGCAGCCGGCGCAGCCAGCCCGCCAGGGCCTTGCTCGCGGTCGAGCCGACCCGCAGTTCCGGGCCGCCCACCGCGGCCGCCCTCGCCTCGGCCACCAGGGCGCGCATATCAGCCACCAGCGGGCGGGCGCGGCTGAGGACCAGCCGGCCCAGCGGTGTGGGCCGGCAGCCGGTTCTCGCGCGCAGGAACAGCGCGCCGCCCAGCTCCTGCTCGATCCGTCGCAGTTGCGTGCTCAACGATGGCTGGGCGACGCCCAACTGGCGGGCGGCCCGGTGCAGACTGCCGGTGTCGGCTATGGCGCACAGCGCGCGGAGGTGTCTCACCTCGAGCTCCATGCCCTCGGAGACTAAAGCGGAACAGCAGGTTTCACCAGCCGCACAAATCCCCCCGGATGCCCGCCAATTGGGGCCCCGGTAGGGCAGGGCTATCGCCGATTGCCATCATCACAGCGGCCTCACAGGCGCCGACACTCGCCTTGACGACTCACCCCCCACCTAGGAGTCATCGATGCGTATGTCCACGTCCATGTCCGCCCGTACGGCGGCGGCAGTCGGTCTCAGCGTCGCGGCACTCGGCCTGGGCACGGCAGCCCCGGCCACCGCGGCCCCGGCCCACACCTCTGCCACCGCCACCGCCACCGCCGGCTACGTCGCCAAGTCCGCGGAGTCCGACGCCAGTCGGGCCTTCTTCGAGGCGGTCGTCAAGTCCGTCGCCGAGAAGCGCGCCGCGAACCCTCGCGCCGCGGCCGTCACCGTCGTCTACGACGCCTCCGGGGCACCCACGTTCAGCGCGCAGATAGCCAGAAGCACCCAGATCTGGAACAGCTCGGTGTCCAACGTCCAGCTCCAGCAGGGCTCGAACGCCGACTTCACCTACCGCGAGGGCAACGACCCGCGCGGCTCGTACGCCTCGACCGACGGTCACGGCAACGGGTACATCTTCCTCGACTACGCGCAGAACCAGGAGTACGACTCGACTCGCGTCACCGCGCACGAGACCGGGCACGTGCTGGGTCTGCCGGACCACTACGAGGGCCCGTGCAGTGAGCTGATGTCGGGCGGCGGTCCCGGTCCGTCCTGCACGAACCCGAACCCGGACGCCAACGAGCGCTCCCGCGTGGAGCAGCTGTGGGCCAACGGGTTCGCCGCGGCGATGGACAAGGCGCTGCACAAGGTCGCTGCGGCCCGCTAGCCGCGGAATTGAGCCACCCCCCACACACGGCGCGGTCGCCCTCCTGCACGGGGCGGCCGCGCCGCTTTGGGGTTGGGTGCTGTGCGCCCAATAGCTCGGGTGGCTTGTCCTTGCGGGCGGCTGCGGGTGCGTTGTGGCTGGTCGCGCAGTTCCCCGCGCCCCTGGGTGGGCTGCCGCTCAGGTTCCCTGTGGCGCTGGGTGGGCTGCCGCTCAGGGGGCTCAATGGGGTGACGCGATTGCTCTTGCCGCTGCCACCTCCTGGCGTACGGGCTCCAGCACGCTGCCCTCCGGGCCCGTCAGGTCCGTGCGGACCTCGTACAGGGTTTCCGACTCGCGTAGGCCCTCCGCCAGTTCCCTCAGTTGGCGGGCCACCTGGGTCGCCTCCGTGGTGGACGGTGGAGGTGCGCCGTGGGCCACTCGTACCCTCGCCGCCGTGGTCGCGTCGACGATGCGTTCCACCGCTACGACCAGGGGCCACCAGGCGGCTGCCCGGCGGCCGGTGGGCGGGGGCTCGGTCAGGGCGCGCTGGAATTCGGTGCGGATGGCGGAGAGGGTGCGGTAGAGGCCGCGGCGCATCCGGGCGCGGGCCGGTGGGTCCACGGGGTCCGGGCCGAAGGCGCCCTCCACATAGCGGGCCGTGTCCTGCACCGCGTCCGCGAGCCGGGCGCCGACCCGGGTGTGCCAGCTCTCCGGCCACAGCAGGTAACCGGCGATCAGGGCGATCGCGCACCCCATGAGGGAGTCGCCCAGGCGGGGCAGCAGCAGGGCGGTGCCCTGATGGCTCAGGACGTCCGACAGGAGCAGGATCACCGGCGTGATGGCGGCCGTCTGGTAGCCGTATCCGCGCGGGGTGAGCGCCGGGATCAGCGGTGCCAGCAGGAACAGCACCGGTACGTCCCACCAGCCGCGCGGCACCTCCGCGAGCACCGCCGCCGCGATGACCAGCCCGGCGACCGTGCCGAGGGCACGCAGCAGCGCCCGGGAGAAGACGGAGCCGAAGTCGGGCTTGAGGACGAAGGTGATGGTCAGGGCGACCCAGTAGGAGCGGGGGACCGGGATGAGGGACACCAGCGCCTGGGCGATCCCGATGCACAGGGCGAGGCGCAGGCCGTAGCGCCAGGAGGCGGCGGAGAGCGTGACGCCCCGCAGTGCGCGGGCGGCGCGGATGCTCAGGGCGGCCGGGCGGCCCAGGCGGTCGTCGATGCCGCGCGGGTCGACGTCCGGGTTGGCGACGACGTCGGCGGCGTGCCGCAGTGCGTGGTCGACGGCGCGGCCGGTCTCGGTCGTCGGGGTGGGCAGTTTCAGCCCTGTCGGTCCCGTATGGCCGCTCTCCACGGCGGAGGCGAGATGCCGTACCGCCGCCGGGACCTCGGGCGGGAGGGGGTTGCCGCTGAGGCGGGCGGCGGGGGCGGCCTCCACGACCGGGGTGATGGCGTTCAACTGGGCCAGCAGGCGGGTGAGTTCGGGGCTGCGGCCGTGATGGCGGGCGCGGTGGGCGAGGATGATGTCGTAGGACTGGTTCAGGGACTGGGTGACGGCGTGTCGGCCGGCGTCGTACGCCTGGCTGGTGCCGCTGTCGCTGCCGCCGACCTCCAGCAGCTCGGCGACCGCCCGGTAGCTGTCCGCCACCGCGGCCCGTTCCGGCACCCCCGACCGCAGCGGCCAGGCGAGCAGCGCGAGGACCAGGACGAGCAGCCCGCCGCCTGCCATCAGTAGCGGGGCCATCCACCACTCGCCCGGCAGCGGCAGCCCCGCGCCGATCACGGACGTCAGCAGCAGCAACAGCCCCGACACCGAGGCCACCGCACCGATCGTCGAGATCATCCCGGACACCAGCGCGACGCCGGTGACGGCGGCGACGGCGACCCAGCCGTGGCCGTACACCAGGGCCCCGAGGGCGATGCCGACCGCGCCGAAGAGCTGCGGGATCGCGATCGTGGGGATGCGCAGGCGGTAGGCGGAGGCGGTGTCGCTGATGACGCCGTTGAGGGCGCCCATCGAGGCGAGGGCGCCGTATCCGGGGCGGTCGACGGCGAGCCCGACGGCCAGGGGCAGGGACAGCGCGATGGCCGCGCGGATCACGGCGGGCCAGTTGACGGAGGCCGGCTGGGCCCGGAGGTTGCGCACGAGCCAGTCGGGCGGGGTGAGGCCGATGGGTAGCTCGCGGGACATGGGGCCCATTATGGGCACGCTTGTTCAGCTCGTCGTCGGCCTCATCGCCGCTGGTGAAGGGTGACGTCGACGAGCAGGGCACGGTGGTCGGTGTCCGGCAGGTCGAGGAAGCGGGCGGTACGGGCGGAGAAACCGGCCGAGAGGAGCACGTGGTCGATCTGCACCCCGAAGGCCGGCGCGGTACGGGCCGGCCAGCTGGGCGTGCGGTCCTCGCCGGTGAGCCGGGTGGCGTCGCGCAGACCGGCGTCGAGGATGCGGCGGAAGGCGGCGTGGTCCTGGGAGGCGTTGAAGTCCCCGGCGAGGACGACCGGGGTCCTGCCGTCGCCGCCGGCGCTCTCGGCGGTGAAGTCCCGCAGGTCGCCGAGCTCCCGGCGCCACAGGTCGACATGCTGGGGCAGCGGCGGCATGGGGTGCGCGAGCTGCAGCCGTACGGCATGTCCGCGCACGTCGGCGATCGCGCCGGGCATGGCCATGGTGCCGTCGACGCCGTCGGCCGGGTCGAGCGGGAAGCGGCTGAGGACGACCGACCCCGCCGACCCGGCCTCGATCTGTGCCGCCCGGTGCGGATAGTCGGTGCCGAGCGCTTCCTTGAGCCCGGCGTCGCAGGTGTACTCGCACTCCTGGACGAACACGACGTCCGGCCGCTCACGGCGGACGGCGGCGACCAGGGCGTCGGTGGCCTGCCCGAACTCGACGTTCGAGGTCAGCACGCGGAAGGAGACGAGCGGGGCCCCGCCCGGCCGGCCGGTCTTCCCGTACGGCTCGATGTACCAGGCCAGCAGCCCGAGGAGGGCGACGGCCCATACGACGCCGAACCACCAGCGTGAGAAGAGCGCGGTCAGCAGTCCGAGGCCGGTGGGCACGAGCAGCCACGGCAGGAAGGCGAGGAGCTGGGGGACGGGGGTGATGCCGTCGACGTCGGCGACCCGGCAGCCGATGACCGCGCTGACGCCCAGGAACAGCAGGGCGGCCGTCCATCTGCCGAGCCTGTGCCCGGCCCGTCGTCCTGACTCGCCGTCCCGGGACGCCGTCCACTCGGCAGCCGCTGTGTCCAAGTCCAGGCCTTCCGCTCGCGGGTGGGATGCCCGAATCCTCCCTCAAAGACGGGGGTCATGGGGCGAAGGTTGCGTGGCGGCCACGAGTACGGATCACCCGTCCACCCGCGCCAGGAACTCCCCCAGCGCCTCGTCGAACTCCCCCGGCCGCTCCAGGTTCGGCATGTGGGCCGCGCCCTCGATCACTCGCAGGGTCGAGTCCGGGAGGGCCGCGTGCATGGCCTGCGCGTCGGAGACGGGGGTGTAGGCGTCGTCCGCGCCGACGACGACCAGGGCGGGGACCGCGACCCGGGTGAGCAGGTCGCGGTAGTCGGGGCGTTCGGCGCGTCCGCGCAGGGCCGCCGCGGCACCCTCGGGCGGGGTCGCCGTCATCATGCGGTGGACGTGGGCCTTGACCTCGGCGTCGGCGTACGGCGCGACCATCTTCTCCAGCACCTCGTCGGCGTATCCGCGCATGCCCTCGCGCAGCAGCCGGTCCGCCATGGCGTTGCGCGCCTTCTTGCCTTCCGCGGTCTCCGCCGCCGGGAACGTGTCGGCGAGGACCAGACCCCGGATGCGGTGGGGGAAGCGGGCGTAGCACTCCATGACGATCTGGCCGCCCATCGACAGGCCCGCCAGCACGAAGGTCTCCACCTTGAGGTCGTCCAGCAGGGCCTCGATGTCGTCGGCGAAGGCGGAGAGCGGGGTGACGCCGGGGACGACCGGGGAGGCGCCGTAGCCGCGCAGGTCGGGGGTGACGACCCGGCGGGCGGCGGCGAACGTCTCGATCTGCGGGGCCCACATCGTGCGGTCGAAGGGGTGGCCGTGGACGAGGACGAGCGGGGTCGACGAACTATCGACTCCTTTGTCCTCGTATGCGAGGAAGGGGCTCATGTGGACGACCCTAGATCGCCCCAACTCCTCGGTGCAATAAGATCTTTGCCCTCGGTGCAATCCGGGGCCCGTGGATGGGGGGAGTCTCATGGACGACTATCGGCGTCTCGCCGACCGCATGGCCGACGACATCGCCACCGGCCGGCTCAGGCCGGGCCAACGGCTGCCCCCGCAGCGGGTGTTCGCGCGGCGGCGCGGGATCGCCGGGTCGACGGCGGGGCGGGTGTACGCCGAACTCGTCAGGCGCGGGCTGGTCGTCGGCGAGGTGGGCCGCGGGACCTTCGTGCGGGCCGCTCCGGCGGGGAACGGGCGGGCCCTTGTCGAGGCCGCGACCGCCGCGCCGGTCAACCTGGAGCTCAACTACCCCTCCGCGCCCGGCCAGTCGGAGCTCCTCGCCCCCGCCCTCGCGCCGCTCCTGCGCCCCGACGTCCTGGCCGACGCTCTGCGTCCGGCCGCAGTCACCGGCACACCTGAAGCCCGCCGAGCGGCGGCCCGCCTCCTCGCCACCCCGCACTGGCGCCCCGCCCCCGACCGGATCCTCTTCACCGGCAACGCCCGCCAGGCCGTCGCCGCCGCCCTTGCCTCCCTGGTCCGGCCGGGCGGCCGGGTCGGCGTCGAGGCGCTGACGTATCCCGTGGTCAAGGAGATCGCCGCCCGGCTCGGCATCACCCTGGTGCCGCTGGCCACGGACGAGGAGGGCCCGCGCCCGGACTCCGTCGCCGCCGCCCACCGCACTGCTCCGCTGGCCGCCCTCTACCTGCAGCCGACCCTGCACAACCCGACCTCGGTGACGACGAGCCCCGAGCGCCGGCGCCGGCTCGCCGATACGGCCGCCGACTTGAACCTCCCTGTCGTCGAGGACCGCATCTGGTCGTTCCTCACGGACGACGACCCCCTCGCCGCCCACGCGCCCGGCCTCACCCATGTCGTCGACGGCCTCTCCAAGCGCGTCGCGCCCGGGCTCACCGCCGGCTTCCTCGTCGTACCCGAGGAGCGGGTCGAGACCGTGGCCGCGGCTGTCCGGTCCGGTGGGTGGAGTGCGGGGCGGTTCGCGCTGGAGGCGGCCGTGCGGTGGATCGGGGACGGGACGGTGGAGCGGCTGGTCGCGGCCAAGCGGGCGGACGCCGGGCGCCGCCGGCGGATCGTCGACGAGGAACTGCGCGGGTTCGCCGTACGGTCCGATCCCCGCGCCTATTTCGCCTGGTGGGAGCTGCCCGCGCCGTGGCGCGCCGACACGTTCACGGCCGCTGCCGCCGCGCACGGCATCGCGGTGACGCCCGGTCCCGCCTTCGCGGTGGATCCGAACCGTACGCCGGACGCCGTCAGGCTCGGGCTCGCGTCGGCTCCTGAGCCGGATCTGCGGCGGGCGCTGCGGACGCTCGGCGGCGTCGTGCGAGCAGGTCCGTGAGCCGGCAGACCAGAGCCACGGCCAGGCCGAGGGCGATGAGCAGCCAGGACACCGTGCGCAGGGTCTGGGTCAGGGCGTCGTAGACCGCGCCCGCGGCCGGGCGGTGGGCCGCCTCGGCCAGCCCGGCCAGGGTGAGCCGGCGGCCGATCACCAGCGTCAGGAGCAGGAGCGCGCCGCCGAGGGCCGTGCCCAGCGCGGTCGCCGTGACCGCGCGGCGGCGGCAGGCGGCGACGGCGATGCCGGTCGCGGCGAGCGCGACGGCGGAGACGGGCAGCCAGAACCCGGCGACTTGGAGCACGTCGTATCCCTTCCTGAGCCGGTCCAGCTCGTGGGCCGGGAGCACGGGGACGTCGGTGTGCTCGACCGGGATGTGGTGCGCGAACGGGATGCGGTCCTCGGTGAGCCGGCGTTTGACCTGGGCGGTGACCGGGGCGAGGTCGACGGTGACCGTGCGCCGCTGTCCGTCCTGGAGGGCGCTCAGCACGGCGTCGTGGACGGCCCTGTTGCCCGCCTCCCAGGCGGTGCGGAAGGCCTCGGTCCGGGTGAAGGAGTGCACCGCGTCCTGCACGAAGGGGCGCACGGCGCCGCTCTCGGGCGAGACCGGGGAGACGGGGGAAGCGTCCAGTCTGTCGCCGACCGCGTCCATGATCCCGGCGCCGACGGTGTCCGCGACGGCGCCCTGCACCGCCGGATCGTGGGCCAGCGGCGCCATCGTGGTCACATACCGGCCGGTGTCGACCAGCGCGTACGTCACCCACGCCGCCAGCGCGCCGAACGGCACGAGGAGGCACGACAGGGCGATCAGCACTGCCGACAGGGCGTTCCGCAGACGGGTGGGCACCCTCTCAGGCAAAGGTCACCGGGGGCGGGGCGCCAGCGATGTGCCTGCATACGGCGGCACTGTTCCGCTCTCCCGTGCACCGTTCACCCGAACGGGTGGCTCAACGGAGGCGGTGGCCCTGGGCGTCCTCGTGCGTGTAGTAGCGGTAGAACAGCACGACGAAGAAGGCCGCGCCGATCGCCAGTCCCATGATCGAGGACCTCAGGACCGAGTTGCCGCCCTGGCTGTACAGGAACCCGAACGTGCCGCCCGCGAAGGCTGCCCACAGGACCGCGTGCAGCTCCCGGATCACCTGCGAGGCGACCCAGCGCACGGCGACGTACAGCACCATGAACGCGGCAGCGGTGACGAAGCCGAAGAGCAGGTTCCAGCCGGTGATCTCCCCGCCGGCGCGCCGGTTCGCCGCGGCCCAGTAGCCGTAGACCAGCCCGAGGACGACCGGCACGGCCACACTCGCGACGCGGTGCGTTCGCGCGCTGAACACATCGGGCAGACCGCTCAACCCGGTCGTAACCGCCCGCCGGGCCCGCCTGGGCACAGGTGCCGCATGAGCCATGAGAGCACTCCTCTCTCTGCGCGCCCCCGCCATCCAGAGCACACCTGGGGAGGTCGGGTGGCAAGTCGGCGGTGCAGATCGGTGCAGATCCGGCCCGTCCGGCGTTCGAGGACGGGGCCGGGGACCCGGATGCGGCGCGTCGAGCGCCGTGTTTCGCTGAAGCCCATGAGGGCCGTAAGCGACGGTGAAGCCGGCCCGCAGGGCGACGCGCGCCGGTCGGGGCTGCTGAGCGTGCGCGGTCACAGCGTTGCCTGGGTGCCGCCGCTGGTGTTGCTCGTCGGCATCGTGGCCATCGACTTCAGGACCAGCAGCGACTTCCGGATCCTGTCCTGGATCGTGCTGGTGCCCGGTATCGCCGCGGCGATCTGCGGGGTGTGGGGAACGGCGATCTTCGCGGTGCTCGCACCCGCCACCTACCTCGCCGCCGACGCCGCCCTGCCGCACGAGTACCAGGCAGGCCTGCCCGACCTCGTCCTCGCCGGCATCGGAGGTGTCCTCGCCACGCTGGCCTGCGTGGTCCGCGTGCGCGGTGAGCGGCGCATGCTGCACATACGGGACGTCGCCGCCACCGTCCGCCGTACCGTGCTGCGCCCGCTGCCGCCGGGCTGGGGCGGCCTGGAGCACGCGGCCGTCTATCTCGCCGCCGACAGCGAGGCCAGGGTCGGCGGGGACTTCTACGACATCCAGATCGGCCTGCACGGCACCCGCGTCATCCTGGGCGACGTCCAGGGCAAGGGGCTGGGCGCCGTGGAGGCGGCGGCCGCACTGCTCGGCACCTTCCGTGAGAGCGCCTACCACGAGCCGGACCTGGCGAAGGTCGCCGTACTGCTCGAGGAGCGGCTGCAGCGGCACATCCGCCTGCGCGCGGCTCTCGGCAAGGAGGAGGGAGACCGGTTCGCCACCGCCGTCCTGATCGGCTTTCCCGAGGAGCAGCCGGACACGATCGACGCCGTCGTCCTCGGCCACGACTGTCCGCTCGTCGTCGGCCCCGACGGTGTGGAGCCCCTGCCGCCCGGCCACGCCCTGCCTCTCGGCTACGGCGGTCTGGCACCCGCCGACGGTCCGCCGCCCGTGCACCGGGTGCCCCTGCGGCCCGGCGAGACCCTGCTGCTGACCACGGACGGTGTGACCGAGGCCCGGGACGGCGACGGCGTCTTCTTCCCGCTCGACACCGAGGTCGCCAAGGCCGTCGCCGCCGACCCGGACATCGCACAGCCCCGGCGCCTGGTCGACTTCGTGCGGGAGAGCACGCTGCGGCACTGCAGAGGGCATCTGTCCGACGACACGACGGTGTTCGCGGTACGGCGGGCGGCCGGTGTGGGGAATGGGGACGGAAGCGGACGTTTGCAGCCTTGAGATCCCCTCTTTGCACCCGCAGCGGTTACGGTGCTGCCGTACGTGATCGACGGGGGATGGGGAGGGACCGATGCCCGGAACAGTGCTGTTGCTCGCCGCTTCACCGGCGGGCAGGGGCTGTCTGGTGGACGCCGCCTCCGTGCTCCCGATCCTCGCGGCGGTCCCGCCCGCGGTGCTGTCCGGCACGGACACCGCCAACGTCGTCGAACTCGCCGACCCCCTGGAGCCGCAGGCCGTCCTCACCCGTCTGCGGGCCGCGGCCGTCGCCCCCGGCCCGCTCACCGTCTTCGTCGCCGGCCAGCTGCAACTGGACCGCCGCCAGCACCTGCCCCACCTGGCGCTGGCCCGGTCCACCCCGTCGACCGTGCGCTACAACGGCTTCCCCTGGCACTGGATCCGCGAGGAACTGCGCCTGCGCGCCCCGGGTTCCACCTCGCTGGTCCTCGATCTGCACGCCGACCACGAGACCTGGCAGTGGCTGCTCGCCAACCCGCTCGACTCGGGCCGCAACCACGCCGTCTACGGCCGGATCGCGGCGCCGCCGAACCGGCGGACGCTGGCGGGCCCGGCGTACATGAAGGCGGTCGCGACCCTGCTGCGCAGCGGACACCGCCCGCCCCTGGACCAGTTGCACCAGCAGGCGCTGTCCCGGATCGCCCCCGAGGCCGGGGTCGGGATCGACATCGTGCTGACCGCGCAGGGCCCCGCGCCGAGCGACCCGCACGCAGCCATCACCAGTGCCGTCCAGGCGGGCCGGCACGCGGACGCCGACGCGCTGGCCGCCCGGTACGAACAGACCGCCGTCCACACCCATGGCCACGCCTCCGAGGAGGCCCTGCACTGGGGCGAGGTCCGCGCGGACCTGGCGATGCTGGCCGGGGACCCGGTGCGCAGCTGCCGCACCTGGCTGACGGTCGCCTCGTCCCGGCTCTCCGCCGGACAGGCCCCGGACGCGCCCGCGGTGGAGGCCGCGGTGGACCGTGCCCACCACCAGTGGGGGCAGATCCACGACACGGCCCTCGCACGCGAACTGGGACCCGTCCTCGTGGAGTTGAGGAGCCGGGTGCCGGGACGCCGGCGCGGCGCCCTGGAGAACGTCCACCGGCAGCTGCGGCAGCTGCAGGTCAGCGGCTGACGGTTCGGCGATGACGGTTCGGTGATGACGGTTCAGCGGGTGAAGGTGAAGTACTTCCAGCCGCCGTACGTCGTCGTGTTGACGTTGTCGCCCGATGCCGGGTCGATGTAGGAGGAGCGGATCCGGAAGCGGGTGCCCGTGGGCGGGTTGTCGTCCAGGAGGACCGAGTCCTTGCCGTAGCGGTCCAGGCCGAAGTACTCGGTGGCCGTGGTGTGCCAGGCGCCGCTGTAGAACTGCTGGATCTGGAACTGGTACTTGCGGCCCGGGTACATCGTCATCGTCGTGTTGAGGAGCGGGTCCTTGGTCTGGCGGAAGTAGTAGTACTTCGCGTTCCAGGCGGTGGCCGTCTTGTAGTAGCCGCTCAGCGACGTCGATACGCTCACCCTGGTGTAGACGGTGTTGGTCGTCGTCTTCGCGGCGTACCGCGTGTCACCCGTGAACTTCGCGCTGACCTTGGCGTCCCGGGTCAGACGCAGGCTCGCCGTCAGGTTGCCCTTGGAGTCGACCGTGCCCTTCTTCACCAGCGTGTTCGGCTTGTCGGAGCCGTGCGGGTCGGCCCAGATCTCCACGCTGCGGTTCTTGTACGTGGTGCCGAGGTGCGCGGTGAAGGTGACGTTGCTGTTGTAGTCGTACACCTTGCCGTTGTTGTTCAGCGTCAGCGTCGTCGCGGTCTTCGCAACGGTCACCGAGTCCGAGGCGGTGGCGGGGGCGTGCGCGGCGTCGCCTGCGTAGGCGGCGGTGTACGTCACCTTGCCGCCGGCCGGCGGGGTGTCCGTGAAGGAGTACGTCCCGTTCGCCGCGACGGTCGCCGTGCCGAGCGCCTTGCCGGTCCTGGACTCGTCGTCCGTGCGCGTGACGGAGACCTTGGTGCCGACCGGGAACGCGGCCGAGGAGGCCAGCGTGCCGGTGAGCGTGAGGGCCTTGGCGCGGGTTGCCGTGGCGGGGGCGTCGACCGTGAGGGTGGTGGCCGCCTTCGTCGGGGCGTCGAAGATCCGCAGTGAGTAGGCGTCGTTGCTGTTCAGCGACACCGCGAACAGCTTGCTCTCGTCCGGCGCCCAGGCCAGGCCCCGGGCGGCGAGGGTGTCGGAGCCGCTGGTGGAGCCGGTGTTGGGGAGGTCGTACTGCTTGAGAGGGTTCGGCTCGCCCTGCTTGAAGACGTGCACGTCCGGGTCGTACCAGGAGCTGGTGCCCGCCGCGACGTCCCCGTTCGGGGCGATGTCCACCGCGTTCGGGTAGGTGTTGGTGACGTACTTGCCGTCCGCGGACAGGTCGGAGAGCTTGTAGACCGCCTGGTAGTACGGTGCCCCGCTGGCCGTGATGACGTCCTTGCCGTCCGGCGTGACCGCGAGGTCGGCGAGGTTGCCGCCGCCCGTGTTGCCCGGGTCGAAGGCGTGCGCGGTCCGGCTCGCGGTGCCCGACGCGACGTCGTACACGGCGAGGACGACCGGGCTCTGGCCCGGGGCGCCCGCGACGAGCGTGCCCGGGGCGCCCGCGGAGGCGTCCAGGATCGGGGCGTCGTAGAAGGTGCGGGCGCTGTCCTGGCCCAGGGTGACGACCGGGTCGGTGCCGCTCAGGTCGAGCGAGCCGATGTTGCCGTCGCCGCCGGCGCCGTAGCTGAACCAGAGCTTGCCGCCGGTGAGGGCCACGTACCTGGGGCCGGCGTTGGCGCCGGTGGCGTAGCGGTGGGCCTCGGTCGCGGTGGCCGTGTCGATGGCGACGACCGCGTCGGCGTCCGCCACGGCCGCGTACACGGTGCCCGAGTCGGGCGACAGCTCCAGTCCGCGGACGCCGGGCAGGGGGCCGACGGTGCCGACGAGTGCGCCGGCGTAGTCGGTGACGAGGACCTGGCCGGCGGTCGGGTCGCTGATGAAGACCCGGTGGTGCACCCCGTCGACGACCATGTCGCCGGTCGACTTCAGGGGCAGGGACGTGCTGGAGTCGGCCGCCGCCGACCCGGCGCCGGTCGCGACCAGGGCGACCGAGCTGAAGAGGACCGCGAGTGCTGTCGCGGTCGGAAGGGTGCGTCTACGCACGGTTTTTCGAACCCCCCGGAACGAAAAATAAGTGAGGCGGGCGCGGCAGATGAGGGCACGCGAGCCGCCGTGAGTGATCGAAGGCTAGGTCATGGCACTGACAGTGGGGTGAAGGGCTGCGTAAGAGATGGGTGAGACAGAGGGGCCCCGCCGACGGGACGAAGGGGGGGACAGCTGATCTGCCGCTCTACTCCCTCAATGCACACCGGAGTTCCTCGAACGCGGTCGGGCGAGGCCGGTTCGGCAGGAAGTCGCGGATGCGGAGGGCGCATTCCGCCGGGGTGAGGGCGTCGGTGTGGACGTCGAGGTCGTGCGGGCCGTGGGAGTGCACCTGGTCGAACTGCAGGGCGGCGAGGCCCGGTTGGCGGTCGCCTCGTTCGCGCTCCCGGCGTTGCAGCTCCGGCAGCGGACAGCGGACCCCGATCAGGACCGTGTCCTCGGGAACGAGCAGGTCGAGGAGGTCCAGCAACCGCCAGCGGCGGCTGAGCGGGTAGTCGACGACGAGGTTGTTGCCGGCCGCGGCCATGCCGGCGACCGCGCGGTGGAAGCCCTTGGTGGTGCGGTCGATCTCGGCCTGGAGGTCCTCGTCGGCAAGGGGGCTGCCGCCGCGCATCGCGTGGAAGGCGTCCACCGGCAGGTGGAACCAGGTGCCGTCGAGGACGTCGAGGAGCGCACGGGCGATACTGCTCTTGCCGGAGCTGGAGGTTCCGTTGAGCAGGACGACCGTTCCCCGGGTCGCCGTCGCGGGGATGCGGGCATGCGGGTCGGCGTGGTCATGGACGTGCGTCGGCAAGGCGGGTCCCCGTGCGAGTGGTGGTGGCCGTTGTGGTCGGTCAGTGAGATCTACGGCGTAGTCGACACCGGGATGACATGCTGGGTCGGTTGCTCTGTCCGAGTCGGTTCTGCCGCTCGGGCGGGGCCCGTGTTGGCTGCCAGGATCAGGGTTGCCACGGCGATCACGGCCGCGGCGAGCCTCGGGTGTAGCGCTCGGTGGTGTTGGTGCGTTCCTGCACGGCGACCTCGCAACAGCCAGGTGTTAACCACGTTTAATACGCGGTTTAACCTATGGGCTGTCGGAGTCGAACGGCAAGGGGCACAGGGGGAGTTGGGGGCGTTGAGCGTGTCGGACCGTGATGATCCTGGGACGATCGGGCGAAGAGTCCAGCAACTGCGGGCCGATCGTGGGCTGACGCAGCGACAGTTGGCGGAGCCGGCGTACACCCCCGCGTACATCTCCACCCTGGAGGCGGGACGGGTGCGCGCCTCCGACGAGGCGTTGCGGCACATCGCCGACCGGCTCGGCGTCGCCTTCGAGGAGCTCGCCACCGGACGGCCCGCGCACCTCGTCACGGCCCTGCGGATGAGACTGACCGAGGCCCAACGCGCCCTCGCCACCGGCGAAGCCGAGGCCGCGGCCGAGCAGTACACCGCGCTGCTCGCGGAGGCGGACGCGCTCGGGTTCGCCGAGGAACGGGCGGCGGCGCTGCTCGGGCTCGGCGACTGCGACGTCGACGTCGGGGAAATCGACTCCGCCCGGCGGTACTTCGAGCGCGCCGAGCAGGTCCTCGCGGACGCCGACGCCCCGCTGCCCGCCCGGGTGCCCGCACTGCGCGGCCGGGCCGTGTCGCACTACCTCGCCGGTGAGCTGCGCTACGCCGTCTACCTCATCGAATCCACCCTCGACGAGCTCAACCGCGGCGGACTGCACGACCCCGACGCCCTCCTCCTGCTCTACGCCAGCGTCATCGGCCCCTACATGGACATGGGCGCCCACGCCCGCGCCGCCCAGGCCGCCGAGTACGCCCTCGCCCTCGCCCCGCAGGCCGCGGACCCCGCCCTGGTCGCCCGTATGCACCGGTCCGTCGCCCGCACCCTGCTCGCCGAGGGCCGGGTCGCCGAGGCGGACGCCTCCCTCGCGAAGGCCGCCGAGCTGTACCGGCAGCTCCAGATCCGCACCGAACTCGCCAACTGCCACTGGATGCGCGGCTACGTCTACGCCCAGAACGGCGACCTGGAGCGAGCCGAAGCCGAACTGCGCGAGGCCCAGACCATGCTCACCGCCAAGCGCGCCGCCCTCTACACCAGCCAGGTCGCCGTCGAACTCGCCGACGTACTGCACCGGCGCGGCAAGTCCGACGAGGCCGCCGCCCTCCTGCACGAGGTGCTCAGCGACCTCAGCCCCGAGCGCGGCGCCCTGCACTCCGCCGCCGCCCACCGCCTCCTCGGCATCATCGCCGAGGACGCCCGCGACACCGAGGCCGCCGAAGAGCACTACGTCCGCGCCCTGAGCCTCCTGGAGCGCGCCGGCGCGGCCGGTGACCTGGCCGACCTGTGCCGGCTGCTCGGCGATCTGCTGCGCCGTACGGGACGGGTGGAGGCGGCGCTGGACGCGTACCGGACGGGGCTCGGCCACCGTACGGCCCCCGGAACCACCACCCTCGGACCCGCGCCCGCACAGCCCCCTCTGTAACCACCCCAAGCCGGCCCACAGGTCGTCCCGCTTGGCTGCGTGGGACATCCGGACAGGTGGGGACGGGCACGTGGAGAACCAGTGGACCGCGCGGACGCTCGCCGACGCGCTGCGGCTCGTCGTACGCGCCCTTGTGTACGCCGTCGTCGGCGGCGCCGCGCTCCTCGCCATCGCCACGGTCGTCTCCGTCCTCGGCCCCATGCTCGCCCTCGACGTCTACACCCCGCCCGTCGCCGCCTGGTGGACCGTCTTCACGGCGATCGCGGTGCAGGGCGTGCCCTTCCTGCTGGGCGGCACGGTGGTCTCGGCGGCGATCGGGGCGTTCGTGCCGGAGCGGGTCTTCAGCCGCCTGCTGCCCCGCAACCAGGCGCTCGCGGTACCGATCGCCGGGGCGGCCGGTGTCGTCCTGCCGGGGTGCGAGTGCGCGTCCGTGCCGGTGGCCGGGAGCCTGATGCGGCGCGGGGTCGCCCCCTCGGCCGCCCTCGCGTTCCTCCTCTCCGCGCCCGCCGTCAACCCGGTCGTCCTGGTGGCCACGTCCGTCGCCTTCCCCGGGCAGCCGCGGATGGTCCTCGCCCGGCTGATCGCCTCGCTGGCCACGGCGGTGGCGATGGGCTGGCTGTGGGCCCGCTTCGGCCGCGACGAGTGGCTGCGACCGCCCAAGCGGCACGCCCACCCGGCCGCCACCGGACTGCGCGCCTTCACCGCCGGCCTCCAGCACGACTTCCTGCACGCGGGCGGCTTCCTCGTGCTCGGCGCGGCGGCCGCGGCGACCTTCAACATCGCGGTGCCGCGCTCGGTACTGGACCTGTTCACCGGCTCGCCCTGGCTGTCGGTGCTGCTCCTGGCGCTCCTGGCGGTCGTGCTGTGCGTGTGCAGCGAGGCGGACGCGTTCGTCGCCGCGTCGCTGAGCGGCTTCTCGCCGACCGCGCGACTGGCGTTCATGGTGGTCGGCCCGATGGTCGACCTGAAGCTGATCGCCCTGCAGGCGGGGACGTTCGGCCGGTCCTTCGCCCTGCGGTTCTCGTCCGTGACGTGGATGGCGGCCGTGACGAGCAGCGCCCTGGTGGGGTGGTGGCTGCTGTGAGGCGGTACGGACGGGCGGTGCTGCTGCTCGTAACGGGCGCGGCGGTCCTGCGGATCTCGCTGTTCAGCGAGCTGTATCTGCGGTACGTGCAGGCGGGACTACGGCCATTCCTGGTGGTGTCCGGGTTCCTGCTGGTGCTGCTGGCGGTGGCCGCGGCGGTTGTCGGGCGACCGGAACACGAACCGCACGCCGAGCAGGGCGAGTACGCAGAGCACGGCGAACACTCCGGCCGCGATCAGCAACGCGAGCACGGCGAGCACGACGAGTACGGTGACGATTCCCACGCCCACGATCAGCACGCCGGTCACCATGGCCCCCGCGTGGCCTGGCTCCTCACCCTCCCCGCCCTCGCCCTCCTCCTCTTCCCGCCGCCGGCCCTCGGCTCCTACAGCGCCGAGCGCGAGGCGGCGCAACGCGCGGCGCAGGGCATCGGGCACTTTTCCGCGCTGCCGGCCGGGAACCCGGTGGAGCTGACGCTCGCCGAGTTCAGCTCGCGGGCGATCTACGACAGCGGACGGTCGCTGACGGGCCGTACGGTCCGCCTGACCGGGTTCGTCACCCGGGACGACGACGGCACCTGGTACGTCACCCGCCTCCTCGTCTCCTGCTGCGCCGCCGACGCCACCACGAGCAAGGCCGAGATCCGGGACGCGGACGCCCCGCCCGCCGACGCCTGGGTCACCGTCACCGGCATCTGGCACCCCGAGGGCAGACTCGGCACGGACGGAGCGTGGCCGCCGGTCCTGGACGCCGCGTCGGTGCGACGGGTGGCGCAGCCGGCGAACCCGTACGAGAGGCGCTAGCGCTCAGCCGGGGAGAGCCGTGCGTCAGGCCGCGGGCCGGTGGGGGCGGTCGCGCAGTTTCCCGCGCCCGTCGCGGGGCGGCGGTCGGCGGGTTTCGTCGTACGGGCCAGGGGTAGTCGGGCGTCGTTCAGGGCGAGCGGTCAAGTGGCCCGACGGGGGCCCTGGAGCCAGCAGGCCGCGCCCGGAACGAGGAGGCTGCCGTGCGGCCAAGAGACGATCACCGTGGTGAGGCAGAGCACGAGCGGACCGGTGCCGCCGACGCGCTCGCCGAGAGCGTGCGCGGGATGGGACCCGGCGAGATCCCGGCGCGGCTGTGCGACGTCGCCGTCGAGCTGCTGCCCGTGACCTGCGCGAGCGTGTCGCTGCACAGCGACGGCATGCCCGTGCAACTGGGCGCGAGCAGTGCGCAGGCCGCGTATGTGACGGAGATCCAGGCGACCCTGGGCGACGGGCCCTGTCAGTCCGCCGTGGAGAGCGGTACGGCCGTGCTGGCGCGCGACCTCACGGCGGGGCGGGACGTCCTGCGCTGGCCGGTCTTCGCCCAGCAGGCCACGGCCGCCGGAGTGCGGGCGGTGTACTCGATGCCGCTCGGCAACGACACGGTGTGCGTGGGCACCCTGGACCTCTATCGCGATACGCCCGGCGACCTCACCGACCGGGACCTGCGCACGGCCCGGGTGGTGGCCGGAATGATGACCGTGGCGCTGATGGCGCTGCCGCGCACGGAGGACGCGGGCGACCCGGGCGACGAACGATGGCTGAGCGGCCTCGCCGTCGACCAGGACCAGATCTACCAGGCCACCGGCATGATCATGGCCCAGCTGGGCGTCGGCACGGGCGAGGCGCTGGCACGGCTGCGGGCCCACGCGTTCGCGCACGGGCGCACGGCGGTGGACGTGGCCCGGGATGTGGTGGACCACCAGCTGCGGTTCGACCGGGACCGGGGCCGCATATGATCGCCGACCATGGACATAGTGGGTTACTTCATCGCGCTGGCCGTGATCGTCGGCTTCGTCGGCGCCGAGAGCCGAATCTCCCGTGCCGACCGGCGAGTTGCCCGGGTCGAGCGCAAACTCGACCTGATTCTCGATCACTTGGGCCTGCGTGACGACGACCCCCGGATGGCGAAGGTCGCGGCCCTGCTGCGGGACGACAAGAAGATCCAGGCGATCAAGGAGTACCGGGAGATCACGGGAGTCGGCCTGGCGGAGGCCAAGGAGGCGGTCGAGGGCATGGGGCGGGCGTGACCACCCCGGCACACAGCGATCTCGCGGCGGCGAAGGAGTTCGTCTACGACCCCTGCGGATTCACCTGCTCGCAGCCGGTTCCCGAACCCGAGAGCGCCGAGTACGCCGCCCACGCATTCACCCTCGACGGCCTCTCCGTCCGGTTCCGCGCGGCCAGGACGACGCCCACCAAGGTCGGCCAGTTCGTCTTTGCCAAGGACGTGCTCCGCCGGCGCGGTGTCGTGTCGGTGGACGGTTCCGGTGGGAAGCGGGCCTTCCGCGTGTACCCGCCCTGGGTGACCACCACCAACCGCCAGGCGACCAGCACCCAGGCATGGCAGCTGGACCACTTCCTGCCCCTGGACCAGGCCGGGCCCGTCGACTCCGCTCGCGCCCGGAAGCTCTACCACCCGTAGGACGGGGCCGCCGGGACGACCGCCCTAGATCTCCGCCCGGCCCCGCTTCCTGACCTCCGCCAGTCGTTGGGCGCCCGTCTCGACGGCCGTCCAGGTCGCGTCGGCCGGTACCTCGCCGAGGCCGCCGTTGGTGATGGCGATCGCGTCGTCGCCCACGCGGACGGCGGCGACGTGCAGCGTGAGCGTGGGTGCGTCGTCGTACTCGGAGACGGCACGCAGGACGACCCTCAGCCCCTGCCGGCCGTCCCCGACCTCCGGCATCTCGGCCTCCGTCACTTCGACGGCCATCTCCCCGCTCGCCGCGGTCGCCGTGAACTCGCCGCACGTGTCCGGCAGGCGTCCCAGCCACGCCAGCGTCCGGTCCAGGTCCGCGGGCCGATGGGCGACGACCTGGTAGCGCAGCTGGGCCTCGTCCCAGACGTCGTCCAGTCCCACCGACGCACGCGTACGGGCGTCCGGGCCGAAGAGTTCCTCGGCATACAGGGAGTCGAGGAGCCGTCGGCAGTCGGCGGACTCGGTTTCCGCCTTGAGCATGGCCTCCCGCCAGGTGGCGAAGCCCTGCGTTGCTCCCCAGGATTCACCGAGGTCGGCCTCGCTGATCAGCGCGTCCCGCGCCTGCGCCTCCGTCAGGGTGGGGGCGGTGCCGGGGGATTGCGACCCGCTGACGGTGGCGGGGGATGCCGGGGCACGGACGCCGGTGGCCGCGGTGTCCAGCCCGGCGAAGGAGCACGCCGCCGCGGTCAGCAGGGTTGCCGCCGTGAGCGCCGAGGTGGCGAGGGTGCGGGCCGGGGGACGGGGCATCGCGGGCCTCCTGGGGTGCGCTCAAGATCAGTACGTGCTCTTAAGGCACCACCCCAGGGCTACGGCCACCAGCGCGCCGGTCCGTCCGGGTGACGGCTGTATGCGGGTCCAACAGGTGGACGGGTCGGCCCCGCACGACGTGAAAATCACCGCGACTCCCTCACCCACCCGCTGTTACGGTCGCCCCATGCAGCGCGCCAACCCGTCTCTGACGACGACGCCGGACCCCGTCCCGGCGCCGCGCTGAAAGCTGAGCGAAGATCCAAGCCCCGGGGCGAGCGCCCCGGGGTTTTGTCGTGGGCGCTCGTCCCCTCACCCGGAGGAGCAGCCATGCACGACCACCGCCGCCTCGGCCGCGAACTGGACCTCTTCGACACCGACCCCCTGATGGGCGCGGGCCTGCCCTACTGGTTGCCCGACGGCGCAGTCGTGCGGCACGCACTGGAGGAGTACATCCGCGAAGCCGAACGCGAGGCCGGCTACCGGCACGTCCACTCCCCCGTCCTCGGCAAGCGCGAGCTCTACGAGATCTCCGGGCACTGGGACCACTACAGCGACGACATGTTCCCGCCGATGGACCTCGGCAGCGGCAGCGGCACCGAACAGCTCGTCCTGCGCCCGAGCCTGTGCCCGCACCACGCCCTGATCTACCGCTCCCGCTCCCACAGCTACCGCGAACTACCCTTCCGCATGGCCGAGTTGGGCGGCATGTACCGATCCGAGCTGTCCGGCGTCCTCGGCGGCCTCACCCGCGTGCGGGCCATCCACCTCAACGACGCCCACATCTTCTGCACTCTCGACCAGGCAGTCGACGAGGCCCGAGCCGCCCTCCAGCTCATCGCCCGTGCTTACGCCGACCTGGGTATCCGGGCCGTCCGGCACCGCCTTTCCCTCCCGTCCGAGGGCGGGGGCGAGGGCGCGGGCGGCGGCAAGTACGTCGCCGATCCCGGGCTGTGGCGGCGAGCCACCGCGCTGCTCCGCGAGGTGCTGGACGCCTCCGGCATCCCGTACGAGGCCGCGGAGGGCGAGGCCGCGTTCTACGGTCCCAAGATCGACGTCCAGATCGCCGACCCGGCTGGACGGGAGTCGACCCTCTCCACCGTCCAGATCGACTTCCACCAGCCCGAACGCTTCGACCTGCACTACATCGGCCCCGACGGCGCCAAGCACCGACCGGTCATGGTTCACCGCAGCATCATCGGCAGCGTCGAAAGAGCCGTAGCCCACCTCATTGAGCAGCACGGCGGCGCCTTCCCGGTCTGGCTCGCCCCCGTCCAGCTGGTCGTCCTCCCCGTGTCGGACGCCCAGACCGAACAGGCGGAGAGGCTGCTGCACCGGGCCCTCGACCAGGGCCTGCGCGCCGAGCTCGCGGGCCCCGAACACGGCACCCTGGGCGCCCGTATCCGGGCGGCGCGGCTCGTGCCGTACCAGGCGGTCATCGGGGAGCGGGAGGCGGCGGCCGAGGCGGACGGGGAGCCGGTGGCCGTACGGCTGCGGGACGGGCGGAAGCCGGGGGCCGTACCGGCCGCGGAGCTCGTCACCCGGATCGCCGCCCGCGCGGCGGCCCGCGGCCCCGAACTGTGGGACGGCCGATGACGGCCGATCACGCCTGAGACGGGCGCTTTAGACGCCGTATGACGCCGCACGCACGAAGCCCGCACGGCGGCGCCATACGGCGACGCACTCCACCTGGACAACACCGTAAGGTCGGTTCCGGTGACCCGCCACCGCACCCGTGAGAGGAACCCCGCCGTGACGAACGCCGACGGTCCGCCCATCCCGGTGATCATCGACTGTGACACCGGCGTCGACGACGCCCTCGCGCTGCTGTTCGCCGTACGCCACCCGGGTGTCGACCTGCGCGCGGTCACCTGCGTGGCCGGGAACACGGATGTGGACGGCGTCGTACGCAACACCCTCACCGTGCTGGAGCAGGCCGGCGCCCCGGACATCCCCGTCGCCCGGGGCGCCGGACGTCCGCTGATCGAGTCCGCGCGCTCGGCGCGGCACGTGCACGGCGAGGACGGCATGGGCGACATCGGCCTGCCCGCCCCGACCCGTGCCCCGGCCGACGTGGACGCGGTGACGTTGCTGCGCCGCGAGATCCTGGCGTCCCCGCGCCCGGTCACCCTCGTCCCGACCGCGCCCCTCACCAACATCGCCCTGCTGCTGCGCACGCACCCGGAGGTGACCCGCAACATCGAGCGGATCGTCTTCATGGGCGGCGCGGTGGCCTGCGGAAACGCCACGCCGGTCGCGGAGTTCAACGTGTGGCACGACCCGGAGGCGGCCGCGATCCTGCTCACCGCCGGGGTGCCGATCACCATGTACGGCCTGGACGTCTTCCAGCGGGTCGTGGTGCCCGGCGCGGACGTGCGGCGGCTGCGGGAGAGCGCGGAGCCCGGTACCCGTCTGGCGGGCGACCTGCTGTCCCACCGCCCGGCCACGCCCGATGTCGCCGTCGACTCCGAGGCGGGCGGTATCGGCGACGCGGGCGCGGTGTGCGCGGTCGTGGACCCGGCGGGCATCACCACCCGTCTGCTGCCCGTCGAGGTCTCCCTCGCCCCCGGGCCGACGCGCGGCCAGACGATCGTCGACCGCCGGCCCCGGCCCGGTGAGGCCGAGATCCACACCGGCCTGCGCGAACAGCCGTTGGTGGACGTCGCCCTGGACGTGGACGTGGACCGCTTCGTGAAGCTGTACCTGACGACGGTCGAGCGTCTCTGAGCGGGCTCCGGCACCGTCACTCCCGCACCAGGAGCGCGTCCGTGGCCGCCGCGCCTACGCCATCCGTGTTCCGTCGGAGACGGGGCCGGCGTGCCGGAAAGGCGCACGCCAGGAGGGTCGAGGTACGGCTGGCTGCACCTCGGCAGGGGGCCAACCACCACCCACGACAGGCCAGTTGGCCTGATCGTCCGCGACCAGCCGCATTTCTAGGTTGGTGTCCGCATCGCAGAGAGCGGTGCCGACACCGACCGACCCGCAAGGAGCATCCGCCATGAAGCGCACCGCCACGGCCCTGGTCGCCGCGATCGCCACGTCCGTCCTGACGATCCCCGCCGCGTCGGCCACCGCCGAGTCCCCGCACCCCGCTCAGGACTCGCTGCGGGACCGCGTGGGCGCCGTGATGGAGACCGGAACCGTCGGCGCCGTCGCCCGCTCGACCGGCCCGCGCGGGCAGCGCTCCGCCGCCGCGGGCGTCATCGACAAGGCCACCGGCGAGGCGGCGCGCCCCGGCGACCGGTTCCGGATCGCCAGCGCGAGCAAGACGTTCGTCGCCACCGTGGTGCTTCAACTCGCCGGCGAGGGACGGCTGTCGCTGGACGACACCGTCGAGGACTGGCTGCCCGGCGTCGTCTCGGGCAACGGCAACGACGGCAGCGGGATCACCGTACGGCAGCTGCTCCAGCACACCAGCGGGCTCCACAACTACACGGCCGACCTCCCGCTGCTCGCGAGCGTCGAAGGCTACGAGGCCGGCCGGTACACCACCTGGACCGACGAGCAGCTGGTCGCGATCGCGATGAAGCACAAGCCGGACTTCGCGCCCGGCACCAAGTGGGCGTACTCGAACACGGGTTACATCCTCGCCGGAATGATCATCAAGAAGGCCACCGGGCACACCTGGCAGCAGGAGGTCACCCGGCGCATCATCAAGCCGCTGCACCTGAGCCAGACCCTCGCCCCGAGCACCGGGACCGGCATCCCCGGCCGCCATCTGCACGGCTACTCGAACTTCGGCGGCTCCGGCGCGACCATCGACGTCACCGAGTTCAACCCGAGCGCGGGGGGCGCGGCCGGCGCCATGATCAGTACGACGACCGACCTGACCCGCTTCTACCAGGCGCTCCTCGGCGGGCACCTGCTGCGCCCGGCCGAGATGAAGGCGATGAAGACGACCGTGCGGGCCCCCGAGTTCGACGACGTGTGGCCCGGCGCGAGCTACGGCCTCGGCCTGATGCGGATCCCGCTGTCCTGCGGCGGCTCGTACTACAGCCACGGTGGCGACCTCCCCGGCTACACCACCCGCGACGGCGTCACCGCCGACGGCCGCCGTGTCGTGGTCCTCGCGACGACGGGCGACGGGGCCGCCGACATGTCCACCGAGCACGCCCGGAACAACCTGGTCGACGGCGAACTCTGCGCCCCGGGCAGGCAGTAGCACCGCGGGCGGCGCCGAGCGGCTGGGGACCGTGGGCGCGGCGGCCCCTCACACCGTGGCACCGAAGAACACCTGCACCTCCCTGATCAGCCCGTCCCGGACGGTGATCGTCTCGACGTTGCGGAAGCGGCCGCCGGCGGTGAGCTCGTACTCGTAGTACGCGAAGACGAGTTCGCCGTCGGCCGGGGTGACGTGCAGCATGCGCTGCTCCTTCACCCGGCCGGCGGTCGGGAAGCACCGCTCGAAGAAGGCCGCCTTGCCGATGTGGTCGTCCTGCGGGCTGGTGAAGGTGAAGTCGTCGGCGTACAGGGGGAGGGCGGCTTCCCGGTCCTGTGCCAGGTAGTGGCGGAACGCCGCCCTGACGATGTCCGTCGGACTGCTGCTCATGCGGGACTCCTCAGCCGTGGTGGGCGGCCCCCCTCCACCCACCGTATCCAGCGGACGTCACGCCGCGCGTGCACCACGAAGGGGCCCGGGGTGTTCACCCCGGGCCCCTTCACATGCCGTCGGTCAGGAACGTGCCGTACGACGTCGCTTCGACGCCACGACGAACGCGGCGCCGCCCGCCACCAGCACCACCGCACCGATGGCGATCGGGCCGGTCGCGCTGCTGCCGCCGGTCTTGGCGAGGTCGCCGCCGCCGCCGTTCGGCGAAGGCGCCGGGGCGGACGTCGTGCCGGAGGGCTCCGGGGTGGGAGTCCCGGAGGACGGGGGCTCGGAGGCCGGCGGGGTGGTCTCCTCCGCCGGGGTGGACGGCTGCGCCGGCTCCGAAGGCTCGGCCGGCGGTGTGGTCGGCGGCTCCTCCGTCGCCGGAGGCTCGGTCGTGCAGTCCTTCGTGCCGCCGTTCCAGGCCGCGATCAGCTTGTCCTTGATGACCGGGCGGTCCGGGCCCTTGGGCAGCTCACCGTGGACCAGGCCGTCGTCGGCGTCGAGCTTGCCGTCGAACTTCACCGCGCCCCGGTACAGGTCGATCTGCGCGAAGCAGCCCGCGTCCGGGACGGCGATGTCGAGAGAATCCGTCCGGCCGGGCTCGACCGTGACCGTGTCGAAGTCGACGAAGACCTGCTCGCCCGAGGCGGCGAACGTCGGCCCGTGGGCGAGGTAGGCGGCGAGCGAGGCGGTGCAGGTCGTGGCGTCGGCGGCGGCGCGGACCTGGACGTGGACCTTGCCGTCGTCGGTGACCTTCAGGTTCTGGTCGTCGACCGTGACCGAGTCGCGGAAGTTCGAGCCGTCGAGCGAGAACTGGCAGCGGTCGGTGGCGGTCTCCGTGCCGGCGCCGGTGCCGGGCCGGTAGGTGCCGCCGGACTTCCAGCCGTCACCGCCGGGCGTGCCGTGGGCCCAGGCGCCGGAGGCGGAGGCGACGGTGGCCGCGCAGAGGGCGAGCGAGGCGGCGCCCGTCCCCAGGAGGCGGCGCACGATGACACGTCTCGCTATGGACATGCGTATCCCATCTTGGCGTGTGCATGGGTGGGGGGACAGAACACCCCCATGGTCGAAGAAACACTGGGCTCATTGGTCACATGCGCCACAGCGTGAGCACATCGTCGGGCGGCCGGAGAACACTGTCAACCTGCGTAAACGCAAAGGCAGTTGAAAAAGCAATCACGATTCCGTCACACGGGGAATGATCTACTCCGCTCTGCGCGGTGTTCGCTTTTCCGGCCAACTGGACAGAGTTCTCACTGTCGCCCGTACGCACCCAGGAGGAGACCGCGTGACCGTCCGCACCACCACGCCCGACCTCTCGTCCAGCAACCCCGACTGGTGGCGCCAGGCCGTCATCCACCAGGTCTACCCCCGCAGCTTCGCCGACGGCGACGGTGACGGGCTCGGGGACCTGAAGGGCATCACCCAGCGTCTGGACCATCTCGCCGGCCTCGGCGTCGACGCCCTGTGGCTCAGCCCCTTCTACCCCTCCGAGCTGGCCGACGGCGGCTACGACGTCGCCGACCACCGTGACGTCGACCCGCGCCTCGGCACCCTCGACGACTTCGACGCGCTGGTCGCCGAGGCCCACCGCCTCGGCCTGAAGGTGATCGTCGACCTGGTCCCCAACCACACCTCGCACCAGCACGTCTGGTTCCAGGAGGCGCTGCGGGCCGCCCCCGGCTCCCCGGCCCGGGACCGCTACGTCTTCCGCCCCGGCCGCGGCCCGCACGGGGAACACCCGCCCACCGACTGGCAGTCCGTCTTCGGCGGCAGTGCCTGGCGCCGGGTCCCCGACGGCGAGTGGTACCTGCATCTGTTCACGCCCCAGCAGCCCGACCTGAACTGGGAGAACGAGGAGGTCCGCGCCGACTTCCGCACCACCCTGCGGTTCTGGTCCGACCGCGGCGTCGACGGCTTCCGTGTCGACGTCGCCCACGCGCTGGCCAAGGACCTGAGCGAGCCGCTGCGCGACCTCGGCACACCGGAGCTGAGCCGCGAGGACGCCCTCCCGGACCTCCCGCCCGGCACCCACCCCTTCTACGACCGCGACGAGGTCCACGAGATCTACCGCGACTGGCGCAAGATCCTCGACGCCTACCGCCCGCCCCGCATGGCCGTCGCCGAGGCCTGGGTGAACCCGAGCGCCCGCCGCGCCCTGTACGCCCGCCCGGACGAACTGGGCCAGGCCTTCAACTTCGAGTATCTGCAAGCCGGTTGGGACGCGCGGGAGCTGAAGCGGATCATCGCCGACTCCCTCGCCACGGCCCGCTCGGCCGGCGCGTCGGCCACCTGGGTCCTCTCCAACCACGACGTCGTGCGCCACACCTCCCGCCTGATGCTCCCGTCCGGCACCGACGAGAACGCCTGGCTGCTGTCCGGCGGCCACGCCCCGGCCGTCGACGAGGCCGCGGGCCTGCGCCGCGCCCGCGCCGCGACCCTCCTCATGCTGGCGCTGCCCGGTTCCTCGTACGTCTACCAGGGCGAGGAACTCGGCCTGCCCGAGGTCGCCGACCTGCCCTTCGAGGTCCTCCAGGACCCGATCTGGGAACAGACGGGCCGCGTCCGCAAGGGCCGCGACGGCTGCCGGGTGCCGCTGCCGTGGACGACCACGGGACCCTCGTACGGCTTCGGCTCGGGCGGCTCCTGGCTGCCGCAGCCGACGGGCTTCGCGGCGTACGCCGTGGCGGCGCAGGACGGCGTCGAGGGCTCCACCCTGGAGTTCTACCGCAGGGCTCTGCGCCTGCGCCGCAAGCTGCTGGAGGGGGAGGAGCTGGACTGGGCACCGGACGGTCCGGCCGGCGTCCTGCACTTCGCGCGCTCGGAGGGCTGGCGGTGCGTGGCCAACCTGTCCGGTACCGCGGTGGAGTTGCCGCCGGGTGAGGTGCTGATCGCCAGCGCACCGCTGGAGGGAGGCCGGCTGGGCCCGGACACGACGGCCTGGCTGGCGTAGGGCCGGGGCGGGCGGCTCGGGGCTTCAGGGTCACCTGCGGTTCGCCCGCGGCCGGAGGATGCGGGAAACGTCTTGGCCTGGCATCGGCTCCGTAAAGCGGCCTTGAGCGCGTTTTTGCCCGGGCCGGGGCGGACGCCGTCCGGGTGAGTGACACCGGCCGCGCGCGTGGCGCAGCGGACCGCCCGGCCGGGCTGCCCCAGGATCCGGACGCGTGGCACACACCTTCGACGAACTGGTCGCGATGCAACGGGCGGCGGACCAGGCGCACTCCAGGGTGGAGGACCTGCGCGACGAGTACGGCCCGCCCGCCCACACCCCGTGGACCGAACTCCGGACCGACACCTACACGACCGCCTGGCGCACCTGGCGAGACCTCGCCCGCACCGTCCAGACCGCGGTCACCGAGCACGCGAGGGAACAGGGCATCGCCCGCAGCGAGGTCGAGGCGGACGTGAAGAGGACGGCCCGCCACCCGAGGCCGGCGGGGCAGGACTGACGTCGGCTCCCGGCGCCCGGACGGGTGGTGCGGGCCGCGCCCCTGGTCCGTACGGCCGAACAGCGCGCGTCGTCCGAGCGGGCGGGACCCGACAATCGCAGGCAGTGGTGTTGCCGACGCGCGTGTGAGGAGCTCCGCCGACGATGAGCAGATTCAGGAGGGCAACGGTCCTCGGTTGTCTCGCCGTGGCCGGCGCGATGACCGCGGCCGGAGTGGCATACGGCACTGACGGGGCGTCAGGGTCGGGCGGCAGTGACCTGTGGGCGGCCGCGACCATCGAACCCGGGCGGGAAGGCATCGTCCAGGTCGGCGGGTACGACGGGGCGCCGCTGGGCGCGGGATCGGTACTGACCCTGTCGGCGCCCGCGACGGCGAGGGTGACGGGCACGCCGTTCGCCGCGGGCGGCTACCAGGGGGCGGTGACTCTGGGCGGGAGCGGCGGGACGTACACCTTCGTGGGGGCGCCCGGCCCGGTCGCCGGGGAGTCGGCACCGGCGGCCTGGAAGGACCGTACGTTCCCCTTCGTCCTGTCGGTCCCCGCGGACGCCGAGCCCGGTACGAGGCTGCCCGACTGCGCCCTGGTCCTGAAGGACGCCAAGGGAACGGTGCAGGAGAAGGGCACGTGCGCCGTGACCGTCGGACTGCCCGCGCCGACCCTGTCCCGACCCCAGTCGGGCGTGCCGCTGGGCGCGTTGCCGCGGATGTCAGGGACGGCCTACCCGGGCGCCCAGGTCACGGTGCGCGACGCGCTCGAGGAGGAGATCTGCGCGACGACCGCCGCGCCCGACGGCGCATGGTCCTGCGTGCCGAGCGTCGCCCTCCCGCCGGGCGCCGGCCGCGTCCAGGCGACGGCCACGTTCAACGGGGTCAGTGCGGCGAGCGAGCAGATCCACATCCTCGTGACGGAGGTGGCCGGCGCGCAGCCGGACACGGTCACGGACAGCGAGGGCGGACGGCTGGCGCCGAAAGCCGCGCGCGGCCACGCCGGTGGCGCAGGTCGGTAGCGCTCAAGGTCAGTAACGCACCGCCCTGGCCACCTCCGTCCGGACATCCCCGCCCAGCTCACGCGTGCTGCGTGCGGTGCCCTTGCCCGTCTTGCCCGCGGCCACGTCCGACACGGTCACCACGTTGGCGTCCAGCAGATTGCCGTCCTCGTCGCGGAAGTTGATCTGCACGCCGAAGGACTTCGTCGAGTCGGTCGTGTTCTCCGCCGTGACCTCCACGGTCGTACGGCCGTCCGAGTCGGTCGTCGGATCGCCCAGCCGGACCGCGCCCTTGGCGTCGACGCCGCCCTTGATGTCGTCGAGCTGCTTCCCCGCCTCCGCGGTCGCCGAGGCGAAGGCCGACGCCGCCCGGCTGGCCACCGAGGAGGGCGTGTCGTCGTCGCTGCAGGAGGTCAGGGTGAGGGAGGCGGCCACGGCGGCGGTCGTCGTGAGGATCGCGGTCTTCGTCCACCGCGTTCGGTGACCGGGCATGGCGCCTCCAGCAGGTTGTTCGGTCCGGGTCCCTTCAGTGAAGGTCCGTACGCCGTCGCCCGCACTCCGGGCGTCACCCGATCGGTCCTTCCCCCGTGGTGGCCGCCCCCCGGCCGGTCGATCGTCGAACCGACCGCAGAGCCCGACCGCGGGTACACGCGAGAAGTGGGGTACGGCAGCCATGAGCCAGCAGCAGCCGCAGTCGCAGTCGCACGCGACGGACGCGGCACACAGTCAGGCTGGGACGCCAGGTTCTCCCGGTGGTACCCAGACCACCTGGGGCTCGGCCGCACCCGACGCGGGCGGCTACCGCCCCGGCCCGCCCGCCCCCTCCGACACCGGCTGGGCCACCGGCGCGCTCGTCTTCGCCGGTGTGCTGATGCTGGTCAACGGGCTGCTGGCGATCCTCCAGGGCATCTCCGCGATCGCCGAGGACGACGTCTACGGCAGCGTCGGCGACTACGTCTACAAGATCAACCTCATGGCGTGGGGCTGGGTCCTGCTCGGCATCGGCATCGTGGCCGCGTGTGTCGGCTACGGCATCCTCAGGGGTGCCTGGTGGGCCCGGATCACCGGCATCTTCCTGGCGTCCCTCAGCATGGTCGCCCACTTCCTGTTCCTGCCGTACACGCCGGTCTGGTCGGTGATCATGGTGGGCATCGACTTCTTCGTGATCCTCGCCCTCGCCACGGCTCCGGACGTCCCGCGCGCTAGCGCTTCAACGCGCGGTAACGCTTCAGGAATGCGCTGATCCTGGCCGGGTCCTTGCGGCCGTTCAGCTCGGTCAGCAGGTCGTCGGGGCACAGTTCGTAGAGGTCGCCCCAGAAACGGCGGCCGTGGTTGTCCCAGATGCGGTAACCACCCGGGACACCCCTGGCCACATAACGTCGTCTGCTCAATCCGCCCTCGCCCCCGTCCGGACCGTATGCGCGCCGTGCACATACGGTCCGGACAGGGTGGCAGGACGCAGCGCTCGCGTCGCCTGGATTTACGTACGAGTACCGGGCACGGCGTACGGCGTACGGGGTGTCGGGCACGGGGTACGGGACTCAGGCGTGCCCGATGCCGCCGCCGCCGAAGGAACCGCTCTTCCCCGGAATCCAGCGCTTGCGGTGCTGGTCCGTGCTGCGTTTGCTGCCCGCGTGGTGCAGCTCGTGGGGCAGGAGCCGTTCCCTGCCCTCCGCGTGCGGCACTTCGTCGGGCTCCCTCAGCTCCCGCTCCTCATGGACCGCGCCGGTGTCGGGAAGATGGGGCTGCTCGTCGGCCGTGGGCCGGGGCAGCTCTCGATCACGGACCCGCATGCCGAACTGCACGGCCCAGACCAGGGCGCCGGCGATGAACAGGCCACCCACCAAGGCGGCGATCACGTTGAGTACTTCACTCGACGTGGCCGCTAGTACAAACGTCGTCGTACTCATGCCCCAATTATCACCGAAACGGCCGAATAAGCTCCTTGTGGCGCCGAGGAACCCCGCAACCGCGTGTGCTCGCGGGTCTACGCGCGTTCCGTGGTGTCGTCCAGCTCGGTGAAAAGGGTCAGCTGGAGGGCGCCGGGCGCTTCCAGGCGGGAGTTGAGGGAGTTCCAGGGCGTACGGGTGGGCTCCGCGAGAACCTCCGCTCCGGCAGCCGCCAGCCTTGCCGTGGCCGCCGTGGAGTCGGCCACCTGGAAGGCGACCCGGACATGACCGGCCACGCGGCGGCCGACCTCGACCTCGTCGATGAACTCCGCGTGCTTCGGATCCGTCAGCTCCAGCGTCGCCCGGCCGGCGTCAAGGATCGTGACCCGCCCACCGGGCGAGGTGAACGCACCGCGTTCGGGAAGCCCGAGCACATCCCGGTAGAACCGCAACGCCTCGTCGTAGTCATCCGCCGTGACCACCAGCCGGAGCTCGCGTACGGGGAGTTCGGCCTGGGCACCGGCGACGGGTACGTCGGACATGTTCGGCTCCTACTCGACGAGCGGCTCTTCGATTCGGTTGTGACACCTGAACCCTGCGCCTCGGGCCGATGATTCCCGGCCGACGTCGGCACCGGCCCCGCACATGGTCACCGCGGCCTGCGGACGGGCGCCGTGGGTCTGCGGCGGCCCCGCTCGTAAGCCGCGGACTCGCTCATTGCTTAACTTAGGCAAGCATGAGCGAGTTACTTAAGTCAAGCAATCATTTGCGGTACGGTGAGGCCATGCCCGCATCGACATCCGCAGCAGCGTCGCCCGGCCCGGCCGAGATCGTGGAGATCGAGAAGTGCCTCACCCGCATCACCTACCTGGCGGGGCGGGCGAGACAGCACGAGTACCTGATGGCCATGGCGGGCCTGACGCTGGACCGGGCCGCCGTGGCGATCCTGCGCCGCCTCGCCGAGACCGCACCGATGCGGCCCGGCGTGCTGGCGGGACTGCTGGCGGTCGAGGCGTCCCATGTCACGCGCCAAGTACAGCAGTTGGAGCGGGCCGGTCATGTGATCCGGACTGCCGACCCCCACGACCGGCGGGCCCAGCGCGTCGGGCTCACCGACGCGGGCAGGGCGGCCGTCGACCGCATCCGGGAGGCGGCCCGCGTCGGCATGCGCCTGGCGCTGGCCGACTGGTCCGACGAGGACCTGCGGCAGCTCGCCGGCCTCTTCCATCGCCTGGTCGACGACTTCGTCACCCACGCCGAGGTGCCGGCCGACCTCGGTCCGAGGGCCTGATGATCCGAAACGGCGCGCAGCGCGACCCGCGCACCCCGCGCAACCCCCCACCCGGCCCCACACGAAGGGTGTCGCCATGACCGCGAACCCCGCGAACCTGTTGGAGAAACCCTCGCCGCCGCGCGGGCACGGACAGCGGGTCCTGGTCGTCGCCGACGATCCGGGAGACAGCGAACTGCTGAGCACCACCCTGGAGTTGGCCGGCTACCGGGTCGGCACCGCGGGCACCGGCGCCGAGGGTCTGGTCCGGCTGACGGAGCACGCCTTCGACCTGGCGGTGTGGGACGCCGTACTCCTCTCCCACCTCACCCATCCGCCCCACACCCCCCGCGCCGGCTCCCGCCCGCCGCACCCCCCGCTGCTCTTCCTCGCCACGTGCGACTCCCTGCACCGGCTCGTCCCCGAACTCGGCCCGGGCGAGAAGGACTACGTCACCAAGCCCCTGCGCATCGCCGAGGTCCTCGCCCGCGTCGACGTCCTGCTGCGCCGCCGGCTCCCCGAACGACGGACGGTGCTGCCCCGCTACGGCGACCTGGTCCTGGACGACGCCGCCTGCCGGGCCCGCCGCGGCCCCCGCCCCCTCGACCTCACGCCCGCCGAGTACCGCCTGCTGCGCCATCTGCTCGTCAACGCCGGGTGCGTGCTGTCGAAGGAGCAGATCGGCCGTCATGTCTGGGGGGACTTCCGGGCCAACGAGGCGATCGAGAAGCTCGTCTCCCGGCTCCGCCGCAAGGTGGACGGCGATCCCGGCGAACCGGCCCTGATCCACACGCGCCGGGGCTTCGGGTACTGGCTCGGGGGCGCCGGCTGAAGCCACGGCCGGGCTACGGCCGCAGTGCCCGGACTCCCTTCGCCGCCCAGGCCCGTGCCGTGAGCGGGACGGAGCCGTCCGGTGCCGTGGGGACCGCATCGCGCAGTGCGTCGCGCAGTCGGTCGCGGGCGGCGGGGGTGAGGGAGGCGACGTAGCCGGGGGCGGGGCCTTGGCCGGACCGGAACGGGTCCCAGAGGTCGGCGAAGTCGGCGAAGACCGTGGGCACTTCGAGCGGGGTCGTCATCACGTCGGTGAGTCCCGCGGCCGTCCACAGGCTGTGGAGGGGTTCCGGGCGGCAGTCCCGGAAGCGGCGGGTCTCGTCCAGCGCGGCGGCTGCCGGGTCGGTCGCGGTGGCCGCGGTCCAGAGTCGGCTCCCGACGTCCACGCGTCGGAGCGCTGCTCCGCCATGCCGTCAACGATCCACCTTTTCGGCGCCGCCCGCACCTGTACCGGCACGCACATCGGCCTGCGGATCGGCTACCAAAGAGGCACCCCGAGCGACGATCGGCCGACGCGGGCCGGGCCGTCTCCGCTCGACCATGGACACGTCCGGCGAACGGGAGGAGCGGGAACATGGCGGACCTGCGGTTCGGAGCGGTCGTTTCGGCGCTGATGATGGCGGTGGCCGGTGGGGCCTGGGCGGCTGCTCCCCCGGCGTCCGCGTCGGCTTCGGCGTCGGCGTCGGAGAGCGGGCGGTACGACACCGCGCGGCGGCTGTACGTGGCGCCCTGGGGGAGCGACGGGTGGCCGGGCACGCTCGAGCGGCCGTTCGCGACGCCGGCCCGGGCGCAGCAGGCGGTGCGGGCCAGGACGGCCGGGATGACCTCGGACATCGTGGTGAACCTGCGCGGCGGCACCTACCGGCTGACGGCTCCGCTGCGGATGTCGCAGGCCGCCGGCGACTCCGGCCGGGGCGGCCACCGCGTCGTCTACCAGGCGTACGGCTACGGCACCCGGTGGCAGGAGCCCGTGACGCTCAGCGGCGGCCGGGAGATCGGCGGATGGCGGCCCGACCCGCAGCGGCGGGGCGTTTGGCGGGCGGACGCCGGCACGCTCGAAACCCGTCAGCTGTACGTCGGGGGGAAGCGGGCCGCCCGGGCGAGCCAGGGCGACGGCATCCCAGGCAGGCTGAAGGCGACGGGGACCGGCCTCACGACCACGAGTGCCGTCCCACGCAGCTGGCGGGCGCCGCGGGACATGGAGCTGCGGTTCCGGTTCGACTACCTGGAGGGCCGTTGCGGCATCGCGGGCATCACGCCGGGTCCGGGTGGCGGGTCGACGATCACCATGGACCAGCCGTGCTGGCGGCTGGCCCACGACCTGTACGGGCCGGACCTGCTCGCCCTGCCGTCCGACGTCGAGAACGCGCCCGACTTCCTGGATATGAAGGGGAGTTGGTACCTCGACCGCTCCCGTCCCGGACACCACGAGCTGCTGTACCGGCCGCGGACGGGGGAGGACATGCGGCGGGCGCAGGTGACGGCGCCCGTGCTGGAGACGCTGGTCAGCGGCACCGGCAGCGCCGGTCGGCCCGTGCACGACATCGCCTTCAAGGGGCTGACGTTCGCCCACGGCGGCTGGACGGCGCCGAGCGAGCCGGCCGGGTTCGCCGCCGCGTGGAGCATGTACCTGCGGCCGGGGAAGGGCGACGACATCAAGCTGCTCACCGTGCCCGGGAACGTCGCCTTCCGCACCGCCGAACGCATCACCTTCCAGGGCAACCGATTCGTCCATCTCGGCGCCCAGGGCCTGGAGTTCTCCGGGAACAGCTCGCACAACACCGTGGACGGCAACCTCTTCACCGACATCTCGGACGGCGGCGTCGTGCTGGGAGCCCTGCCACCGGACACGAAGGGCACGGACCGCCGCAACCGGGTCACCAACAACCGGGTCCACCGCACCGGGGCCGACTACCACGCGTCCTCCGGCATCTGGGACGCAGGCAGCCGGGAGACGACCATCGCGCACAACCAGGTCGACCACGTGCCCTACACCGGCATCCTCTCCGGTCCCGCCGAGGACGTGCGCGGCCTGATGAGCGGCAACCGCATCGTCGGCAACCGCGTCTTCGCGACCAACCGGCTCCTGGCCGACGGCGGCGGCATCTATCTGCGGGGCGAACAGGGCACGTCGTACACGGACGGCGCGGTCGTCAGCGGCAACGCGGTCTCGGACAGCGCGTACGGCACGTGGAACGTCGGCATCTACACCGACGACAGCAGCAAATGGATCACCCTGCGGGACAACGCCGTCCACAGCTACCGGGCCTCGATCGGCGGGTGCAGCGAGGACTGGGGCAACCGCCCCGTGCAGAACGTCCGCTTCCGCGGCAACTTCTGGGACGACACCGTCCCCGACTGGCTGCCCCGCCGGTCCTACCCCGGAGGCTGGCCGCCCGCACCGGACTGCGGTGACCCCAGGAACCTCGACTTCAGGCACAACACCCTGCTGTCACCGGCCGACCCCGCCTCGGACTGCGCGGCCCGCCCCGCCTGCGCCGCGATCGTGGACCGGGCCGGGCCGGGGGAGCCGTACCTGCGGAGGCTGGGCTTGAAGTGAGGGTGTGGGGCGGTGGGCCCGGCCAGGTGCAGCGGCCCGGGCCCACCGCCCGTCGGGGTGTCAGCCCGCGTTCGTGCCGAGCAGCTTGTTCATCTCGGCGATCTCGGCCGTCTGGGCGGTGACGACGTCGTCGGCCAGGGCGGTCGCGGGAGCGTACTTGCCCTTCGCCTTCTCGGCCCCGGCCATCTCCACCGCGCCCTCGTGATGCTCGACCATCATGGTCAGGAACATGGAGTCGAAGGCCTTGCCGGAGGACTTCGCCAGCTTGTCCATGTCCTTCTGGTCCATCATCCCGGCCATGCCGGAGCCACCGCCGTGTCCGCCGGAGTGGTCCATGCCGTCCATGCCGGGCACGGCCGACGGCACGTCCTCGCCCCAGGCCTTCAGCCACCCCGACATGGTCCGGATCTCCGGGGCCTGGGCCTTCTCGATGCGGGTGGCGAGGTCCTTGACCCGGGCCGAGGAGGCGCGGTCGGCGGCCAGTTCGGCCATCTCCACCGCCTGCCGGTGGTGCGGGATCATGCCCTGCGCGAAGGAGACGTCCTGCGCGTTGTGCGCGCCGGCGGTGGCGCTCGCCGAGGACGACGGGTGCGCGCCGGAAGCGGTGTCCGAGTGGTCGCCGCCCCCGCAGGCGGCGAGGACGAGTGCGGCGGTGACGGCCGTCGCGGCCAGGCCGGCGCGACGGATCACGGTACGTGTGCTGGTCATGCTGAGAACTCCTGCGATGTACGGATGTACGTGAGTTGCGGCGCCCTCGGGGCGCGGCACGGACATGGCTGAGTGCCGTGCGCCCTCGGTGGATGAGGGGGACGGCTCGGCCTTGTCCTAGGTCCGCAGGATCTGCAGTTCGGCCAGTGAGGGAGGCGCACGCCCGCCTTCGGGCGCGGCGGCCACGGAACGGCCGTCGAGGCCGGCCGCCACGGCACTGCCGGCCGGATCGGGCACGGGGGCCGGCAGCACGGGGCCCGCACCGACGGCACTCGACGCGCACGTCGGGTCGGCGTGCTGGGCGTGCCCGCCGCCCGAGTCGGGGCCGTGGCAGGCGGACTCGTCGGTCACGGGCGTCAGATGGGCGCTCATGACGGGAGCGCCGTGCCCGTGATGCGCAGAGGCCGCGACGGCGTCGGCGGGGCCGAGCGCGTGCATCCCGAACAGCCCCGCGAGGAGCCCGAGCAGCAGAAGCATGCGCCACGGCCCCGGCAACGGGATCCGCGGCGCACGGTCTCGCTGCGCACGGGCTGTCACGCCGCCATCGTAGCGGCGGGACGACTTTGCCCTCTCTTTACAACCCGCCTCGCCGCCCCGTCGTCTCTTCGCTCGACCCGTCACCCAGCCCGCCGGGTACGGCAGTACCGGCCGGGCCGACGAAAGAGAGCGACTCAATGCGCCGAACCGTCCTCAGCGCCATGGCACTCAGCTGCGCGGCCCTGTTCGCGACCGCTGCCCCCGCGCTCGCCGACAGCTCGACCCCGACCCCGGTCCTGAGCCCGACGGCCTCCTCCCCCGCCACGGACACCCCGACCCCCAGCGCCGAGCCGACCCGTCCCCCGTCCTCCGCCGAGCCGACGCGTCCCCCGGCCGACGACACCCCCGAGCCGTCGGCCGCGCCGACCCGTGACGACGGCCAGGTCTCCGTCAGGCCGTCCGGGGCGCCCGACACCGGCGTGACGCCGACCTCTTCGGACTCCGGCAGCGGACAGGGCGGGCTGATCGGTGGGGGCGCCGCCGCGGTGCTCGTCGCCGGGGGCGCGACGGCCTTCGTCGTACGGCGTCGCCGGGCCCCGGGGGCATGATGCCGCTGTCCAGGCGGGCGTTCGCCACCGCGGCGATGGCGTCGTTGCTGGTGGGCTGCGGCGGCCAGGGCACAGAGCAGAGTGCTACCGCGGGCTCCCGGAGGAAGCGGGACACAAAGGTTTCGAAGGAGGGGCAGGAGGACGGCTCCTCCTCGGCGTCCTCGAACTCCACGCGCACGCTGGGAAGTTCGCCTCCGGTCCGGCTGCGGATCCCGGCGATCGACGTCGACACCCCGGTCATCCGGCTGGGCCTGGCGCAGGACGGCACCGTGGAGGTGCCGCCGATCACCGCCGACGACCGGGCGGGCTGGTACCGGCACTCACCGACGCCGGGACAGGTCGGCCCGTCCGTCATCCTCGGCCATGTCACGGTCGGTTCCTACGGGGACGGAGTGTTCCGGGACCTGGCGCGGCTGCGCCGGGGCGACCGGATCGTGGCGCGCAGGAAGGACGGCACATCCGCGGAGTTCGCCGTGAGCTCCGTACGGACGGTCGCCAAGGCGGACTTCCCGGCGGACGACGTCTACGGTGACGTGGACCGCCCGGAGCTGCGGCTGATCACGTGCGGCGGCCCGCGCTCCGGCGACGAGTACCGCGACAACGTGATCGTCTTCGCCGAGCCGAGCTCCACGGCCCCCTGACCGCCCCCGCTCCCGCAGCACCGGTACGGAACCGGTGCCGGGCCGACGGAACGTACGCCGTCGGCCCGGCATCCCCCTCAGTGCCGCGCAAGCTTCCTCACGACCATGGAGAGCGTTGAAACGGTCCCGCGACAAGGCAGCGTCCGAGCTGTTCGCCGCCCTCTACCCCCGCCTGGCCGGCTGGTGCCGCCGTCTCGTCGACGACGACGAGACGGCCCACGAGATCGCCTCGGAGGCCTTCACCCGGCTCTGGGCGCGCTGGAGCCGGGTGGAGGAGCCGCGCGGGTTCCTCTACGTCACCGCGGCGAACCTGGTCCGGGACCACTGGCGCAAGCTGGAGCGCGAACGGCGGGCGATGCGCCGGGCCACGACCGAAGCCGCGGTCAACTCCCACTCCGAGCAGGAGGACCCGTCCGTCCGCCTGCTGGTCCAGTCCCTCCCCGAACGCCTCCGCGTGCCGATCCTGCTCCACTACTACGCTGACATGCCGATCCGGGAGGTGTCCGTGCTGACCGGACGAAAGGAAGGAACCGTCAAGGCCGACCTCCACGCGGCCCGCGAACTGCTCCGCGTCCACCTGAGGAGAAGCCTTGACCACACGCTTTGACGAAGGCGCGGACGGTCCGGAGCTGTCCCCCGACGACCCGCTCGCGGTGATCCTGCGCCCCGCCACGGACTACCTCGCCCCGCCGCAGGGCAGCTACGAGTCCATCCGCCGCCGGGCAACGCGCCGCCGAGTCGTCCGTGCGTCGATCGGGGCGGCCCTGACCTGCGCCGCGGCCGTCCTGGTCGCCCTCCCCCTCACCTCGGGAACCTCCGACGCCCCGCCCTCCCCGGCGCCCCCGCTCGCACCCCCGCCCGCGACCGACCGCACGACGCCGCCCACCCCGTCCCCGTCCCCGTCCCCGTCGCCGCCGCGAGGGATCTCGGCGACCCCGACGGTGCCCCCCGAGGCCACGACCTCCGAACCCACCCCGACGCCCCGGGCCACCGACCTCCGTACGCCGAACGGTTCGAGCCTGCCCACAGCCGCTCCGTCGACGCCGGAAGGGCCGGGGGCGTCGGTGGATCCGACCACGGGCGGCGTGACGACGGACGTGACGGGGACGCCGCGGCGTTAGTCATGTGCGTGCGGGTCGTCAGTGCGCCGCGAACTGGACCCGGGTCGGCTGGAGGACATCCGGGCGTACGGGTAGAGCGTCGAGCGTCAGCCTCTCCCCGTAGATGTCGGTGAGCCTCAACTCGCCGCCGCAGCCGCTCCCCTGCTCGGAGAGGAAGTAGTTGTACTCCGTGCGCCGGAGCTGCCGCCACCCTCCGCCGCCGCGGACCTCCAGGCGGGCCAGCGGGTTCCGGTGGCCCACCGCCTGGATGCCGCACCAGTGGCTGCTGGAGCCTGTCTTGTAGCGGATCGAGATCCTCTCGGGCGCCTCGGGTGTCCCGGGGCTCAGCAGGTTCCAGGTGATCGGGATGCGGCCGGCCGAGGGCGTCGCGAGCTTGGCGAACGCCTGTGCGCTGAGGTCGAGTTGGCCAGGGGCACAGGGCAGGGGGCACTCGTTGGTGATGCGGACTGTGACGGAGGCGCCGCCGGCCGCCCTGACGCGTACGTACGCCCCGCACGCCCGGGATGTCTCGTAGTCCGCGTGATTCATCGCCGCGGTCATGACGTCGTCGGTCGGGCCGTACAGGCAGGCGCCGTCGCCGTTTCCGGTGTCGTAGAAGGTGGCGATTCCGTCGTAGGTGACGCCGGGGCGGATGCGTCCCGCCGGTGGGGCCGTCGCTGAGGCCGAGGCTGCGGTTGAGTTGGATGCGCGCGGAGGCGCGGTGGTCGTGGCGGGCGGCGGCGAGGAGGACGGCTTGGACGGGCTCGGTGTCGGCTTCGGCGCACGGCTCGGTGCCGTCGGTGAGGCCTTGGAGTGACTGCCGGGGACGGGACTGCCGCTGACGGGCGCGGGCGGGGCATCGGCGGCCGTGGGGTTCCCGTCGGGTCGCAGGGCCATGAGCAGGGAGGCGGCGAGCGCGACGGCCGCCACGACCGCGGCCGGTACCAGGGCCGCGCGCCACTTGCGGCGGGACCGGCGGCGGTGGGAGGGGGATGCCACGAGTGAGTCCTTACGTCCTGACGTGGATGGGTACGCGGTTCGGCAGAAGCTGTGCAGGGGGCAGTGGTCGCAGGGGGCGGAAAGGTTGCCGTCCCCTGCGCGGAAAATGGCTCGCGGCGCTGCGCGTGCCGCACTACGCTCGCCCGCGATGACGACTCACTCTGTTCACAGATTGGGGGTCCCGTCCGCGCAAGGTGAGTGCTGATGAGCACTCGGATCGCGAACGGGAACACCCGGCTCTCCGAGCCTTCCTCTCCTTCCCTGTCTTCTTCCCCGTCCTCCTTCTTGCTTTCCTTCTGGCCGCGTGTGCGGGAGTTCGCCGTGCCGGCCGCCATGATCGAGACAGCTACCGCCCGCCGGCTGGCGGGGGACTGGGCCGGGGCCTGTGCCGCCGCCGGCGTCGACGTCGATCTCGAACTGCGTTCCGTGCTGCGGGACTACGGCCGGGAGACCGCCGCCCGCCTTCGCAGCGACCTCCGGCACCTCGCCCCCGACCTGCTGCGCTGGCACATGCCGAGGATCGCGCCCGACGGGCTGTTGCGGCCGGGGCTGACTCTCGCGCTGGCCAAGTACGGCGGTGGGGGGCGGGGTTGCAACGGTCCCCTGCATCTCGTCGTACGGACTCCGCCCTCCTGGGCCGATGCCGGGCAGCGGATCAGCCTCGGGCTGTGGGAGGGGGCATCGAACCCCCACACCCGCACCCGCACCCACCCGCATCCGCGTCCCAGCCGACGGTTCCGGTTCGATCTGCACCGGCATCTGTGGGATGCGCGGCGGGCCGGTGAGCTGCGGATTCGGGCCGGTGGGGGACTGCCCGACGGTGACCTGCCCGGGCTCGGTCCGGACTTGCTCGGGACCCTGCCGTACGGGCGTGGCTGTGCCGTTGACCGGTGGGCGCACGAGGCGCGGTTGCTGCTGCGCGCCGAGGGGCGGTCCGCCCAGGCCGTGCTCGTGCGGCTGCGGGGACGGCGTCGGCTGGTCCTGGAACTGGAGGGCGACCGGGACGAGGGCGAGGGCGGGTGCGGGGTCGGTGGCGCCGGGCCGGCCGCGATGCGGATCACGGCGTCCACGAAGCGGAGTGCCGGTGCGCTGCCGGTGCTGCCCGACGCGGCGACTTGGGTGCTGCCCGACCTGGAGTTGCTGCGCACCGGTGCCGTCGACGCCGATCGGCTGCATCCGCTGGTCGCCGCGGCCCTCGTACCGGGTCGTCCGCCGCCGTCACGACCGTCACGACCGTCGCCGGATCCGGACCGGACAGGGCAGCCACGTCTCGTCGAGTGCCGCGGTGCCCGGCATCGGATCGGTCTGGTCGACGGGGTACTGGCTGCGCTGGACCACGACCCCGTCGAGATCCAGCGGGAAGAACTGCTGGCCGCCCTCACCGGAACGCCGCTGCCCTGTCTCCAGGCCATCGATGAGGCGCACCGGCATCCGGAGTGTCTGCCCGACGTCCGCGAACGGCTCTGTCACGGCGACACCGCCGGTGCGCTGGCGGTCGTCGAGGGGCTGTTGGGGCCGGACGCGGTGCTGCGTGACGGTGCGTTGCGGGACGAGTTGCAGGCCGCTGCGCGCCGGCGTCTCACCTACGGCCTCTTCCGGGCCGGGCTGATCGGCCCCGGTCCCGGCCGGATCCGGTACGACGAGCGCGGCCGGCCCCGTGAGCGGCGCGGGCACCCACGGCACGCGGCACTTCGCTGACCGCGCCAGGCGGCATCTGCCTGGCTCCGTAAGGCGTCCTCGCTCCCTTCCCTCACCTCACCTCACCTCGCCCACCCCACCCCACCCACCCTCACGAGACCCACAGGTGACCTCACATGCCCACATGCACCCAGAACCAGCCTGCCCTGACCCAACTCGACGTCGCCGCCGACCTGTTGGGCCTCCTCCGCGCCACCACCACCGAACCCCGGCCCGACGTGCAACTGGAGGCCCTCACCCTGGCCGTGGCCGCCGACCTGCCCGTCCTCCTGTGGGGCGAGCCGGGGATCGGCAAGACGGCGGCGCTCACCCAACTCGCCGCCACCCTCGATCTACCGCTGACCACGGTGATCGCCAGCGTCCACGAACCCTCCGACTTCTCGGGGTTGCCCGTCATCGGGGACGACCCCGCGGAACAGGGGGTCCCGATGGCTCCGCCGGACTGGGCCGTGCGGCTGGTGAAGGCCGGGCGGGGGCTGCTGTTCCTGGACGAGTTGTCGACCGCGCCGCCCGCGGTGCAGGCGGCGCTGCTGCGGCTCGTGCTGGAGCGGCGGATCGGGGCGCTGCGGCTGCCGCCGGGGGTACGGATCGTGGCCGCCGCCAATCCGCGGTCGTCCGCGGCGGACGGGTGGGAGCTGAGTGCGCCGCTGGCCAACCGGTTCGTGCATCTGCAGTGGACCCACGACCACGAGGTCGTCGTACGCGGCCTGGGCGGCACCTGGCCACGGGCGACCCTGCCGCGGCTGGACCCGGAGAAGCTGGCGGGGGCCGTGGACTTCGCCCGGCGCGCTGTGTGCGGCTTGCTCTCCGGGCGGCCGGGGCTGGTGCACCGGTTGCCCAGCGGTGAGGCGCGGCGGGGTGGGCCGTGGCCCTCGCCCCGGAGCTGGGAGATGACACAGTGCCTGGTCGCCTTCGCCACCGCGGCCGGAGCCTCGCGGGAGGTCCTCTCCCTGCTGGTGCGGGGCACCGTGGGGGACGGGCCGGGGCTGGAGCTGCTGGCGAGTGTCGACCGGATGGATCTGCCCGACCCCGAACTGCTGCTCGCCGACCCGGCGAACGCCGGGCTGCCCGAGCGGGGGGATCTGCGGCAGGCCGCGCTGGACGGGGTGGTGGAGGCGGTCCGAGCCCGGCCGGACAAGTCCCGCTGGGACGCGGCCTGGGCGCTCCTGGTCCGAGCCGTGGAGACCGGCGCCCCCGACCTCGTCGTCGTCCCGGCCACCACCCTCGCCTCCCTCCGCCGGCAGGACTGGGACGTACCGACCTCCCTCGACCGGCTCGCCGGAGTGGTGTCCCTGTCCCGCCGAGCGGACCATACGGCGGCACGGACAGCCGCGGTGACGGCGGAGGCGGGGCGGCGATGAGCGGAGGTGAGGCGGGCCTGGTGAGTGTCAACCCCTCAGGCGCCCCCCGCCCCCTGGACCGGGAGAAGCTCTTCGCCGCCCGGCTTCATGCCGCTCGGGTCCGGCCCTATCTGGCCACTGCCCTGTTCGCCCTGCATGTCGTCGAGTCGTGGCGGGTGCCGACGATGGCTGTGGACCGGCACTGGCGGTGTTATGTGTCGCCGGGGTTCGTCGCGCGGACGCCGGTGGAGGAGTTGGCCGGGGTGTGGGTGCACGAGGTGTCGCATCTGCTGCGGGATCATCACGGGCGCGGCGACCGGGTGGCGCGTGAGCGCGGGCTGACCGGTCCCGGGGAGCGGCTGCGGATGAACATCGCCGCGGACTGCGAGATCAACGACGACGTGTACGGCGACGGGCTCGCCCGGCCCGACGGCGCCGTCGAACCGGCGACGCTGCGCCTGCCCGAGGGCGAGCTCATGGAGGACTACCTGCGGCAGTTCCGGCTGGGACCGCGTACGCAGGATTTCGCCTGGCTGGACTGCGGCAGCGGGGCCGACGGGCTCGAACGGGAGTGGGATCTGGGGGCGGACGGCGCGCATGGGCTGAGCGCGCAGGAACGGGACGCCGTCCGGTTCCGGGTCGCGCAAGGCATCACCGGCCGGCCGGGCAGCGCCTCGCACGGGTGGCAGCGGTGGGCCGAGGAGGCGTTCCATCCGCCGCAGCCCTGGCGGGAGTTGCTGGGGGCGGCGGTGCGGTCGGCCGCCGGTGGCCCCGGGGCCGGCGAGGACTACACCTACGGCCGCCCGTCGCGCCGCTCCGCCTCGGTGCCCGGCGCCGTCCTGCCGAGTCTGCGGCGCAGGCCGCCCCACGTCTGTGTCGTCATCGACACCTCCGGCTCGGTCAGCGACGCCGAACTGGGCAGCGCCCTGCTGGAGGTCGCCGCGATCTCCAGGGCCGTGGGCGGGCGGCGGGACCTGGTCAGCGTGGTGCCGTGCGACGCGGCGGACCAGGGCGTGCACCGGGTCTGCCGGGCCGAGGGAATTCCGCTGGTCGGGGGCGGGGGCACGGATCTGCGCGCGGGCTTCGCCAGGGCCCTGCGCGCGCAGCCGCGCCCCGATGTCGTCGTGGCCCTGACGGACGGCCAGACACCCTGGCCGAGCACCCGGCCGCCGTGCCGGACCGTGGTGGGGCTGTTCCCCCGGCCACGGGCGGCCCCCTCCTATGACGAGGACGATCCCGACTACGTACCGGACGAACCGCCGGCGTGGGCGCGCGTGGTCGAGATCGGCGCGGTGGGAGTGCACCGGTGAGACCCGGGCGGGGCACACGGGTATGAGACCTGAACCGTGGGCCGTCGTACCCACGGTTGAGCCGCCGCCGTCGCGTACTGCGTTCTCAGTACCCCCGATTGTCGGCAGCCGCACGACGACACGGCACCCCCGCTCCGGACAGCCTGGGCACACGTTCGAGTCCCAGATGTGGAGACCCCCTGCCGTGGCTACTTTCCTGTATCGAGTGGGCCGTCTGGCCTTCCGGCGGCGCTGGTACGTCGCCCTGGTCTGGGCGGCCGTCCTGGCCGCCGTGGGACTGGGTGCACTGAAGGCCCCGGGCGCCGTCGACGAGGAGTTCTCGATGCCGGGCATCGAGTCGCAGAAGGCGTTCGACCTGATGGAGGAGCGCTTCCCCGGCGCGACGGCGGACGGCGCCACCGCGCGGGTCGTCTTCGTCGCGCCCGGCGGCCAGAAGGTGACCGCCGCCGAGAACAAGAAGGCCGTCGAGGAGGCCGTGGCCGAGCTCGGCGACGGGTCGCAGGTCGCGAGTGCCGTCGACCCGTTCCGGGCGCAGGCCGTCAGCAAGGACGGCACGACGGCGTACTCGACCGTCACCTACAAGGTCGGGGCGAGCGACCTCACCGACGCGAGCAAGGCACATCTGGAGCGGACGCTCACGCAGGCCCAGGAGTCGGGGCTGACCGTCGAGGCCGGCGGGACCGCCATGGACGACGGCGGCGGTCCGGGCGGGGCGGCCGAGGTCATCGGCGTCGCCATCGCCGCCGTCGTGCTGCTCATCACGTTCGGGTCCCTCGCCGCGGCCGGGCTGCCGCTGCTGACGGCCGTCATGGGCGTCGGCGTCAGCATGGCCACGATCCTCGCCCTGTCCAGCGCGCTCGGCCTGTCCACCACGACCGGCACCCTCGCCATGATGCTGGGCCTGGCCGTCGGCATCGACTACGCCCTGTTCGTCGTCTCGCGCTACCGGGAGGAGCGCGCCAAGGGCCGTACACCGCAGGAGGCGGTCGGGATGGCCGTCGGCACGGCCGGCTCCGCGGTCGTCTTCGCCGGGCTCACCGTCGTGATCGCGCTCGCCGGACTCGCGGTGGTCGGCATCCCGATGCTCACCAAGATGGGGCTTGCCGCCGCGGGCGCGGTCGTCGTCGGCGTACTGATCGCGCTGACGCTGGTCCCGGCGTTCCTCGGCTTCTGGCCGAACGCGGTGCTGTCGCGGCGGGCCCGCAAGAGCGGCCTCATCGAGGAGAGCGAAGCCAGCAACGGCGGCACCCGCTGGGCGCGGTTCGTGCTGCGCCGGCCCCTGCCCGTGCTGCTCCTCGGCGTCGTCGGGCTCGGGGCGCTCGCCGTGCCGATGACGGCTCTGCAGCTGGGCATGCCCGGTGACGAGGCCAAGTCGACGTCGACCACCGAGCGCCGGGCCTACGACGCGCTCGCCGAGGGCTTCGGGCCGGGCTTCAACGGGCCGCTGACCGTCGTCGTCGACGCCAAGGGCGACGCGGATCCGAAGGGCGCCGTCAGCACGATCTCCGAGCAGATCGGCGGCACGAAGGGGATCGTGTCCGTCTCCCCCGCCCGCTTCAACGACGCCGGTGACACCGCCGTCTTCTCGGTCGTGCCGTCCACCGCGCCGACCGACGAGAAGACCAAGGACCTGGTGACGACCATCCGGGGCGAACGGGACGGCGTCGAGGCCGAGACGGGGGCCACCTTCGAGGTCACCGGCACCACCGCGATGAACATCGACATCGCCGACAAGGTGCAGGCAGCCCTCGTCCCGTATCTGATCGTCGTGGTCGGGCTGGCGATCGTGCTGCTGCTGGTGGTCTTCCGGTCGCTGCTCGTCCCGCTGAAGGCGGCCCTCGGCTTCCTGCTGTCGGTGCTGGCGGCCCTCGGCGCGGTCGTCGTGGTCTTCCAGCAGGGACACGGCGCCGAACTGCTGGGCGTGGAGCAGACCGGGCCGATCATGAGTCTGATGCCGATCTTCCTGGTGGGCATCGTCTTCGGGCTCGCCATGGACTACGAGGTCTTCCTCGTCTCGCGGATGCGCGAGGCGTACGTCCACGGCGAATCGCCCGGCCAGGCGGTCACGTCCGGCTTCCGGCACAGTGCCCGCGTGGTCGTGGCCGCCGCCCTGATCATGATCGCGGTCTTCGCCGGGTTCATCGGGGAGAGCGACTCCATGATCAAGATGATCGGCTTCGGGCTCGCCTCCGCCGTACTCTTCGACGCCTTCGTCGTACGGATGGCGATCGTGCCCGCGGTGCTCGCCCTGCTCGGCGACAAGGCCTGGTGGCTGCCGAAGTGGCTGGACCGGATCCTGCCCCGGGTCGACGTGGAGGGCGAGGCGCTCAGCGGACGGTCCGCGGCGGAACCCGCCCCGAGCGAGGCGGCAGAGCTGGAACCTGCTCGCACCTGATCCGTCCACCTCACCCCCCCCAACCGGGACCGCCCGTGACGAAGGACACGGGCGGTCCCGTCCGCCGTCCGTACCGTCCTCGCGCACAGGCGTCCACCATGGACCCAGCCGACCGACCGGAGAGCACGATGAGCACCAGCCCGGAGCGGCGCTACGCGGACCGCATCGAGGAGTTCTCGGACCGCCACCCCCATGTCGTCGACGTGGTGCTGGTCGCGGCGCTGATGGGCTGCGCGTCCCTCGGCAGCATGCTCACCCTGCCCGGCGCCGACCCGCCGGACCAGGACAGGACCGCCGCCGCCTTCATGGGGGTGGCCTGCCTGGCCCTGCTGAAGCACCGCAGGCATCCGCGTGTCGCCGTCGTCGTGTCCGCCGCCTGCACGGTGACCGTGATCGCGCTGGGGTATCTGCTCACCCCCCTGCTGCTGGCCCCCGTCATGGCGGCCCTCTACTGGCTGGCCACCCTCACCGACCGCCCGACGACCCGCGCCTACGGCCTCGCGACCATGGTGGCAGTGACCGTCGCCGCGGCGATCTCCGACAGCATGGACCACCTCTCGCTGCTGCTCAGGACGATCGGCCCGTTCTTCTGGCTGCTGCTGCCCCTCGCCGCCGGCAACATGACGCGGCTGCGGCGCGCCTACCTCCAGGCGGTGCAGGCCCGTGCCGAGCACGCCGAACGCACCCGGGAGGAGGAGGCCCGGCTGCGCGTCACCGAGGAGCGCATGCGGATCGCCCGCGAACTGCACGACGTCGTGGCCCACCACCTGGCCCTGGCCAACGCCCAGGCCGGCACAGCCGCACACCTGGTGCTCACCAGCCCGCAGCAGTCGCAGAAGATCCTCACCGACCTGACCGGGACGACGTCCTCCGCGCTGCGTGAGCTGAAGGCCACGTTGGGGCTGCTGCGGCAGAACGGCGACCCGGACTCCGCCCCCCTGGAACCGTCTCCCGGGCTCGCCCGGCTGCCCGAGCTGGTCTCCGCGTGCGCGTCGGCGGGGGTCACCGTCACGGTGACCACGGAAGGGGAGCCGCAGCCGCTGTCCCCCGGCGTGGACCTGACCGCGTTCAGGATCGTGCAGGAGGCGCTCACCAACGTCACCAAGCACGCCACCACGGAAGCCGCGACCGTCGGGCTCAGTTACTCCGACTCCCGCCTGCTGATCACGGTCGTCAACGACGGCCCCGCCGCAGCCGGTGCCGGCCCCGCTCCCGGGACCGGAGCGCTCCACGGCTTCGGCGTCATGGGCATGCGCGAGCGGGCCCACTCCATCGGCGGCGAACTCCGGGCGGGCCCGCGCCCCGACGGCGGCTTCGAGGTCACGACGGCCCTGCCGCTCCAGCCGTACGACGCCGGGGAGCGGGCGACCCCATGAGCGCCGGGGCCCCTCCGTGCGAGAATGCGGGTGCTCCACGTCCGTGTCCGCACGGTGTCCCACGTGCTCCGCGCTGATCCATCGAGGTTGTTGTGACCAAGCCCGTCGCCCGCGAGCCCCTGCGCCGCAACGCGCGGGCCAACCGGGCACGCATCCTGGCCACGGCCCGCCGGGAGTTCGGCCGGAACCCGGACGTCACGCTGGAGGAACTGGCGCGCGCCGCGGGTGTCGTACGGCGCACCCTCTTCGGCCACTTCCCGGGGCGCGAGGCGCTGTTGGAAGCCCTCGCCGAGGAGGCCTCCGAGAGCCTGCGCAGTGCGCTGGCCTCCGGTGTGCAGGCCGTCGAGGGGGAGCCCGCCGAGCGGTCGCTGGCCCGGCTCGCGTTCTCGATGTGGCCCGTGGGCGACCGTTACCGCCTGCTGCTGGCGCTGGCTCAGCGCGACCTGGGTGCGCAGCGGGTGGCCGAGGTGCTGGCGCCGGCCCGCGCCGCGGCCACGGCCATCCTGGAGCGGGGTCAGCGGGACGGCGTCTTCCACACCCACCTGCCGGCCGCCGCGCTCAGCGCTGGGCTGGAGGCGATGACGGTCGCGCTGCTGGAGTCGGTCAACACCGGGGTGCTGGAGGACGACGGCACCCGGGTCGCCATCGTCACGCTGATAGCGGCCGGGGTGCCGGAGGAGCGGGCGCGGGCCGTGGCGGAGGCGGTCGCGCCGACGGTGGCCCCGGTGCCGGACACCGCCGACGCCTGAGGCGTCGTGTCCCCGGTCATCCGGGCGTAGCCCGCGAGCGTCTCCCGACAGCGTCCCCCGGCAGGGGAAGGACGGTGCCGGGCGTCCCCTCCCGGCACCGTCCGGGGCCGTGTGCCGCTCAAGGCACGGCCCGTTCAGGGGTGGCGGCGGCTCAGACGGCGCCGCCCGTGTGAGCCTCCTGCGAATCGCGGGACTCCTGCGTTCCCTGCGTCTCCTGGGGCTCCGGCTTCTCCAGCGCGTCCTCCGAGCGGTGCCTGCCCGCCTTGCGGTGACCGGGGAGGACGGCGAGCACGATCAGCGTGCCGGCGGCCATGATGATCCCGCCGATCAGGCTGGTCTGGGCGACGCCGTGGGCGAAGGCCTCGTGCACCGCGTCGATGAGGGCCTGCGCCTGCTGGGCGCCGCCGGCGGGGTTCTTCGCGACCTGTTCGGCCACCGCGAGACCGCCGCCCACCGAGTCCTTGGCCGTCTCCAGCGCGGAGTGCGGCAGCTGGCCGCCGATCAGGTCCGAGAGCTTGTCGCGGTACGCCGTCCCCAGCAGCGAGCCGAGGATCGCGATGCCCAGGGCACCGCCCAGCTCCAGCGAGGTGTCGTTCGCACCGCCGCCGACGCCCAGCTCGGACTCGGGGAACGAGCCCATGATCGTGTCGGTGGCCGGGGACACGCTCAGACCGATCGCGAAGCCCAGCATGATCAGCGACGCCAGGAAGTCGGTGTACGAGGAGCCCTGGTCGATCCGGGTGAGCAGGAACACGCCGACCGTGCCGATCAGCATGCCGGAGACGACCATGGCCTTCACGCCGAGCTTCGGGGTCAGCCGCCCGGTCACCGCGGCGCCGACGAACACGGCACCGGCCAGCGGCAGCAGCCGTACGCCGGTCTCCAGCGCACCGTGGCCGAGGACGAACTGGAGGTACTGCGTGGCGTAGTAGAGCGAGCCGAAGGTGCCGAAGAAGAAGAACAGCACCGCGAGCATCGAGCCGCTGAACGGCCGCTGGGCGAACTTGCGCACGTCCAGCATCGGGTGCGGGTGACGCAGCTCCCAGGCGACGAAGGCCAGCAGGCCGACACCGGCGGCCACGGCCGCGGCGATCGGGCCGGCGCCCCAGCCGAAGTGCGGGCCCTCGATGGCCGCGTAGACGAGGGAGCCGACGGAGACGATGGACAGCAGACCGCCGACGTAGTCGATCCGGCCCATGCCCGCCGCCTTCGACGGCGGTACGAGCGCCAGCGCGCCGATGACGGCGACGATCGCGATGGGCACGTTGATCAGGAAGGTCGACCCCCAGGCGTGGTCCTCCAGGAGCCAGCCGGCGACCAGCGGGCCCACGGCGATGGCCAGACCCGAGGTGGCGGTCCAGCCCGTGATGGCCTTGGCGCGCTCACCGCGAGGGAAGATCGCGACCAGCAGGGACAAGGTGGCCGGCATGACGACGGCGGCACCGACTCCCATGACCGCGCGGGCGGCGATGACCAGAGCCGTCTCGTCGACCAGGCTGCCCATCACGGACCCGCCCGCGAAGATCAGCAGACCCACGATCAGGGCGCCGCGACGGCTGTACTTGTCGCCGATCGCGCCCAGGACGAGCATCAGCGCCGCGTACGGGACGGTGTAGCCGTCGATCACCCACTGCAGGTCGCTGCTGGTGAGGTCCAGGTCCCGGGTCATGTCGGGCGCGGCCACGATCAGCGACGTGTTCGCCATGACGACGATCAGCAGGCTCAGGCAGAGCACGAGCAGTGCCCACCAGCGCCGTGTGTACGGCCCGGTCATCTTCTCGACGGGTGTGGTGGCAAGGAAGGGCACGGGGACTCCCTGGGAGGGTGAGTTATTTGCACATCAGTGAGCAGACTAGTTTCTTGCCCGTCGATGTGCAAATATCGCCGGTGAGCCCACCCGACCCCCTCCCTCCGCACCGAGGTGCCGACGTGACCAGCCCGACAGCCCCGCACCCCGTACGCCGCCGCCGTACGACGCGTGCCACCCGCGCCCGCATCCTGGACGCGGCCCTGCGGGAACTGGGCCGCAACCCCGACTGCAGCCTCGGCGACATCGCCGAGGCCGCCGGGGTGGCACGGCGCACCGTCTACACGCACTTCACCGGCCGGGCGGCGCTGGTGGAGGGGCTCGCGGGGGAGGCGGCGGAGGCGATACGCCTTGCTGTCGCTGATACGTACGAGGCCACCCCGCACGAGGCCACCACGCACGAGGCCAGCACGCACGGGGCCCGTACGAGCGGGGGCGATGCGAGCGCCACCGGCCCGGGGGCACCCCACCCCGGCCCCGCGAGCGCCCTCGCCCACTTCGTCCTCACCCTGTGGCCGGTCGGCGACTGCTACCGCACGCTGATGGGCCTCGCCCGCCAGGACCTGGGCAGCGAGCAGGTGAGCGACCTGCTCGCCCCGGCCCGCGAGCGGGTCGCCGGCATCCTCGCCGAGGGACAGCGCCAGGGCGTCTTCCACGGCGCCGTACCGCCCGGCCCGCTCAGCGGCGCCATCGAGGCCCACCTGCTCGCACTGCTCGGCACGGTCAACTCCGGCATCTGGGCCGACGACGGCACGGGCGCCGCCACCGCCGCGCTGATCGCCGCCGGAGTCGACAGCGACACCGCCGCCGCCACCGCCGCGCTGATCGCCGCCGGAGTCGACAGCGACACCGCCGCCGCCACGGTCCGGCAACTGCACGCCACCGACCGGATCCGTCCGCCCCACCGACCCCGCTGAGGAGGCAACCGCCCATGCGCCGGTCCCAACAGCACGGACACGACTACGAGTACAACCCCGGCTACGACCCCGACCATGGCTACGGTCCCGACCACGCCTACGAGCCGTACACCCCGCACGAGCCGATGGATCCGAGCGAGCCCCACCACCCCCGGCCTCGCCGTAACCTCCGTCGAGCGACCGCCGTCGCCGTCGCCGCCCTGGTCACGCTGGTCCTCCTCCCCGTCGCCGCCGACCGGTTCGTGGCGGCGCGCATCGAGTCACGTACGGCGAAGGCGTTCCAGGAAGGCATGGGCACACCCGTCGAGCCCGAGGTGCACGTCCGCGGCTTCCCCGTCGTGACGCAGGCGGCGTCCGGCCCCCTGGACCACGTCGACATCACCGCCCACGACATACCGGCCCGCGGAACCACGCGCCCGCTGCCGGTGAGCGAACTCCGCCTCCGGCTCAACGGGTTGACGAAGTCCGACGACGACAGCGAGGCACGGGCCCGCAGCGCGGAGGCGACCGCGTTCCTGTCGTACGAGGACGTCTCGAACGCGCTCGGCCTGGAGATCTCCCAGGGCCGCAGCCCGGGCCGGGTGAGCGCGGTCGTCCTCCTGCCTCTCGGCGAGGAGGTCACCGTGACGACGACCGTGGCGGCGGACTCCGGAAACCGCATCGCCTTCGACGACTTCACCGTCTCGGGCGGGGCGTTGCCCGGCGTCGGGAGCGCGGTCCTCGACAAGGTCTTCGAGCGGCCGATCCAGCTGCGGAACATCCCCGAAGGCCTGCACCTGCGTTCGGTCACCCCCACGGCCGACGGCCTCAGCGCCCGCTTCTCGGGCCACGCGGTCACCTTCCGGCCGGACGGGGAGGCGCAGGGCGACGTCTGACGCTCCGCCGGTGCGGGTCGGCCGGGGCGTCGGGGAGCCGACGTCGGACTCGGCTCACCTTCACGGAGTACCGTGCGGCGTGATCCACCGGCGGCCCGGCCGTCGCTGCACGGAAGGACCGAACCTGAACACCCCGCTCGCCGAGACGCTGTCCGTGGCCATGCTCGTGCTCGTGCTGGTCTGTGCCGTCGTCCGTCCCTTCAACTGGCCGGAGGCCGTGGTCGCCGTACCGGCCGCGGCGCTGGTGGTGGCGACCGGCGCGATCTCCCCGGACCACGCGCTGGACGAGGCCGAACGGCTCGGGCCGGTGATCGGCTTCCTCGCGGCCGTACTGGTCCTCGCCCAACTCTGCGACGACGAGGGGCTGTTCCAGGCCTGCGGGGCGTGGATGGCACGTACGGCCGCGGGCCGGCCGCGCCGCCTGCTGATGCAGGTGTTCCTGGCCGCGTCGGCGATCACGGCCGTACTGAGCCTTGACGCCACGGTGGTGCTGCTCACGCCGGTGGTGTTCGCGACGGCGGCCCGGCTCGGGGCGCGCCCCAAGCCGCACGTCTACGCCTGCACGCACCTCTCCAACACGGCCTCCCTGCTCCTGCCGGTGTCCAACCTGACCAACCTGCTGGCGTTCGCCGCCAGCGGGCTCAGCTTCACCCGGTTCGCCGCGCTGATGGCGCTGCCGTGGGTGGCCGCGATCGCCGTGGAGTACGTCGTCTTCCGGCGCTTCTTCGCCACCGACCTGGACGCCGGGGCGCAGGCCCCGCACACCGCCGACGCCCCCGAACTGCCGCTGTTCGCCCTGGTGACCGTGGGGTGCACGCTGGCCGGGTTCGTGCTGACGTCGGCCGTGGGCATCGATCCCGCCTGGGCGGCCCTGGCCGGCGCGGTGGTCCTCGCCGTGCGGGCCCTGTTGCGGCGCAGCACATCCCCCAAGGCGCTGCTGCGGTCCGTCTCGGTGCCGTTCCTGGCCTTCGTGCTGGCGCTCGGGATCGTGGTCCGCGCGGTCGTCGACAACGGGCTCGACACGGCCCTGGGCCATCTCATCCCCGACGGCACGGGGCTTGCGGCCCTGCTCGGGATCGCGGCGCTGGCCGCCGTGCTGGCCAATGTCATCAACAACCTGCCCGCGGTGCTGGTCCTGCTGCCACTGGCCGCCGGCTCCGGCCCCGGCGCGGTCCTCGCGGTGCTGCTCGGGGTGAACATCGGCCCCAACCTCACCTACGCCGGTTCGCTCGCCACCCTGCTGTGGCGGCGTATCGTCCACGCGCATGACGCGGAGGTGGAGCTGGGGGAGTTCACCCGGCTCGGTCTGTACGCCGTACCGGCGAGCCTCCTCGCCGCGGTGCTGGCACTGTGGGCCTCACTGGCCGTGATCGGAGGAGGCTGATCCCATGACGGTGGTCGTCTGGATCGTCGAGGGCACCTGGCCCGCCTGTGTGGACGCCGCGCGCCGGCACGCGCCCGAGGATGCCGAGGTCGTCCTGCTGCACGTCACCGGGCACGAGGTCGCGGACGCCGCGCACGGCGCGTTCGCAGGACTGCTCGGCCGGGGCCGCCCCGAGCGCGACCCCGGCACCCGCGTCGAGCACCTCGCCGCCGCCTCCGCCGAGAGCCTCCTCCAGGCGGCCGCCGAGCGTCTCGACCGCCCCTGCACGCGCGTCGAGCGCTCCGGCCGCGTCGAGCGCGAGGTCGTCGCCGCTACGGAGGGCGCCGAACTGCTCGTCCTGGCCCGGGACGGCGACCGCGCCACCCTGGGCCCCCACAGCCTCGGCCCCGCGAGCCGCTTCGTCGTCGACCACGCCCCGTGCCCGCTACTGCTGGTCTGGCCGGAGCCGGCCCCCGACCTGACGACTATGCCGCCCCCGCCGCCTCATCCTCCGCACCACGCATAGCCGGCGGCCCGGCCACGCCCACGCACGCCTCGTTGCCCTCGGGGTCGGCCAGTATCCAGAGCGAGGGGGCGTGGGTGTCGTCGACCAGCCGTCCGCCCGCTGCGATCGCCGCCTCGACCCGGGCCTCGGCCCGGTCGTGGGGTACCCAGACGTCGACGTGCAGGGTGTTGCGCTGGGGGCGGGGGGCGTCCAGCTCCTGGAAGTAGAAGGGTGCTCCGCGGCGCCTCGGGTCGACCAGGTCCTCCGGACTGCCGGCGCGGTCCTCGTAGCCGAGCAGCGCACGCCAGAACGCCACGACCGCGGGCCCGTCCAGGGCGTCCACGGTGACCTGGACGGTCTGCACGGCCGACGGGTCGGCCGGGATGCCCAGCCGCCGCGCCACGGCCGAGATCTCCCGGGCCAGCTCGACGTCCCGCTCGGTCAGTCCGAAGTACTCGTCGGTGAGCGTGACGACCCGGACGTCGACGGCGTCGGCCCGCACGTCGACGTCCGGAACGCCGTCCCCTGCAGCCGCCAACTCACCGATGGCCTGCACCAGTTGGACGCCCGCCGCGAACGACCCGGTACGGAAGTGCGCGCACGCCCCCTCGCCCAGGACGCGCCAGTCCTCCAGGCCGGTGGTCTCATGGAACTGCTGGGGCCTGATCCGCCGGACCTCGTTCTCCACATTCCCCGCGTATGTCATGGGCGCAACATAGCGGGGCAGTGGTGGGACGTGGCGTCAGAGGCCGAATTCCTGGGGGGACAGGTTGAGCGTCGCGCAGGCCTCGCGCAGGACCTGCTCCTCCGCCGGTGCGATGTAGCCGTCGGCGCCCGCCACGACGAACCCGGTCTGGACGACCGCCCGGGCCTCCGTCGGCTTCTTCGCGGCCTTGGCGATCTCCTGCAGGGCCTCGGTCTTGCCCTGCTGGAAGTTGAAGGACAGCTGGTCGACGTGCTTGTTGAAGCGCTGCCGCAGCTGCTCGGACGGGAAGTTCTGCAGGACGTCGTTGTTCAGGATCAGCGACTCCACATGCTGGCGCTCGGCCGGGTCGACATTCCCGTCGGCGGCGGCGACCAGGGCACACATGGCCATGCTGGCGTCCCGGTAGGCGCCGCTCTTCAGCTCCGTCTTGAGGGAGGTGAGCTGGGTCTTGAGCGCGCTCACCAGCTGGGCCTTGGATCCTCCCGAGGACCCGGAACCCGGCCGCCCGTGCCCGCCGGAGCTCCGCCCGGCCTGTGCCTGCTGCTGCAGACCCTTGGCCTGGTCCTTGATCCGATCCCACATCGCCATCCGTGCCACCTCGGCTTCAGCCCATGTCGTTCAGGTCGACTGCGTGTGTTGCATGTGTTCCGTGTGTCCTCCTGCAAACGTCCGCCGGCCCGTGGGAGTTCCTGGGCCGGCGGACGCGTCCGAAGGTCACCGCTCGACGACCGGCCGGAAGGCGTCCCGCACACCCGACTTCGACGTGGAGACGAACTCGTCGCCCGGCCCGTAGTCGTAGCTGCCGTAGTACTCGTAGTACAGAGTCCGCGGGCAGCTCGTGCCGCCGATCTGCACCGAGCGCGGGTCGAGGCGCTTTCCGGTGCGCAGTTCGTACACCTTCAGCGGGACCTTGACCTTGTGGAAGGTCACCTCGTAGGGGAGGTACTCGGACTTGTCGTTCTCGTAGTGGCAGGTCTCGACGGCGGACCCGTTCTCCGCCGAGTCCGCGCACACCACGAGCGCGGCCTTGGCCGGGTCGTCGGTGCGCCAGCCGCCGGGGAGCTGCCCGGTGTACTCGGTGTCGCCGAGGAACAGCGCCCGGTTGGACCCCTTGCGGTACGGCGGGGCACCGCTGTACTTGGCGGGCGAGTCGCAGTAGCCGGACTCCGCGTCGTACGCGTCCCTGACCAGGCCGCGCACCTTGTGCAGTTCGAGGGCGAGGGTGGCCTTGCGCACGCCGCCACGGGCCTCGTCCGCGCGGGAGTCGTCGGGGTAGGTGTCGAGGAGATGCTGGTAGCGGGCCCGCGCCTGCTGCCAGGCGTCCTCGGACATCAGATGGTCGCCGCAGCCCGCCAGCGCCGCGGGTTCCGTCCGCGTCGCGTCGGCGGCCGACCGGTCCAGTACGTCACGGGAGGGCTTGCGGTCGCGGAGCCAGCCGGCGATGTCGGCGGTGGCGCAGGAGTCCTCGGTGGGCAGACCGCCGAGGAAGGTGTCCAGCACCGTCCGGACGGTCCGCTCGTTGCCGGGCTCCTCCAGGACGCCGGCGAGGACGCGGAAGCCGCGCTCCAGATCCTCGGTGCTCCCGTCCCGGGCGGCGTCGGACAGTGTGGCCGCGGCACGTTCCAGGCGCCGGCACGCCTCCACCACCGCCTCGCCGGGTTCGACCACCGGCGCGCCCGCCAGGCGGTGGCCGAGTCCCACCTCGCCCTGCGCGGCCACGGCCGCCTCGCAGTCACCGCCTTCGCGGGCCTCGGTCACACGGTTCTCGATGCCGTACGCGTCGACCCGCAGCAGCACGGCGGTCAGCAGTACGGCGACCGCGAGGACGAGCGTGCCCGCCCGCTGCCCCCGTCGCACGACGTGCTCGGCGCGCCCGTGCGCCAGGGACCAGCCGTGTGCGGTGCCGGCCGCCCACCACACGAGCAGCAGGACCTCGGCCCAGGTGTCGGCGGTCGACACGGTGACGTTGAGGAGCCAGCCCGTGCCGATGACGGTGAAGACGGCCGACCGCCAGTGGCCGAGCAGCATGTAGCCGATGCCGAGCAGCGAGGCGTTGCCGAGGGCCGCGGCCACCGGGTCGCACGGGCGGTCCCGCCCGGGTGGCGAGGGAGGCTGCGGGGGCTCGTCGGGCGGCACGGAGGGGCCGTGGGCGTATGCCGGGGAGTCCATGGACCGTCACCCCTGGTGCCACGTGGGCGCCTGGTCGCGTACGGAGAAGTAGCCGCGGCCCGTCGCGCCGCTCACCATCCACAGGGCCGCCACGTCGATGCCGGCGACCACGAACGTCGCGAGGTTCGGCGCCCCGGAGGCCAGCGAGCCGAGGAAGGCGAAGGCCGTCGAGACCGCCACGAACGACAGGCACACGATCAGCACCACACGGACCCAGCCGCGGCGCTTGCGTGCCAGCACGACGCAGGCGATCAGCAGCGCCGCCAGGCCCCAGCAGAACAGCGCCAGCAACCAGGCCATGCCCATCGGCATGAGCAGGTCCTGCCCGTGCTCCTGCTTGCTCCGGTTCTCCTCGACGACCGCCCAGCCGCCGAACGCCGTGCCCAGCGCGTGCACGGCGACGACCACGAGGACGAAGATGACGGCCCCGGGCATGCGCACCCCTCCCGGAGAAGCCGGGCGGGCCTGCTCGGGCTGGTAGGGAGAGCTCTGCATCGCGTTCACCTCACGCTTTCGTCGTCCGGCAGGTCGTAGACCCGGGCCCAGTCCACTTCGTAGACCGCGCTCTGCAGGTCGTCGCCATGGAAGTTGTCGAGCTGGATGGTCTGGTGCATCGACGGGGCGCACTGCATGCAGGCGCGGTCGTCGTTCGCCCCGTCGGCGAAGCGGAACCACTCCTCGCCGTCGATGAAGCCCCGCACGTGGTCCGGGGTCCACTCGACGGCGACGTTGTGCCACTGCGTCAGGTCCACGCCGCACTGCTGCGCGAACTCCTGCTGCACGGGCACGCCTTCGGGGTGCGGGTAGTGCAGGAACGCCTCGGCGCACTGCTCGCCCGGGGCGCCGTTCTCCAGGTAGTCGTACTCGCCGTCCTCGGGGTGCCGGTTCGAGTCCGGCCACAGGATCAGCAGCGGGTGGTACTGCCGCCCGTTGTCGGGGGCGGTGGCCCGGGACCGGACCCGGGCCTCCCACCTGCCGTATCTCCGGCCGTACGACGAGGCGAGCCAGCCGGAGTCGCCGTCCGCCTCCCCGGTCATGCGCAGAATGCCGCCGACGACACGGGTGTTGACGTCGCAGCGGCGGCCGTTGTCGCCGTGGCCGGGCCAGCACTTGTCGGGTCCGCCGCCCGCCAGGCGCCACCGGTCGCGGTCCGGTACCGCGGGCTCGGTCTCGGAGCCGTAGTCGAACTCGTCCGACCCCTGGGGCAGCGGTTCGCCCCAGCCGTACCGTTCGGCTGCGGTCCCCGCGGCGCCGGTCGCGGTGGTCGTCGCACGGCCGGGTGCGGCGTTCCCCGTGGCCGCCGCGAGCGCCAGCCCGAGGGCCGCCGCGCCGAGCCCCACGGCGAGGTGCCGGGCGCGAAGTCGTCGGTGCATGACTCCCCTTCAGCGTGTCGTGTACGGACGAGCGGGAAGCGGGAGCGGCGGGCCGAGCCCTCCCCCCTTGGCGGGGCTCGGACCGCGCCATGGCCGTCCTGGCCACGTCCCACGACCAGTCGACCGCCGAGCGGGGTTGTTCGGCAGGCCGGTCCCCGGCACCGAACAACCGGGAGGCGTGAACCGCACCGAGTGCCCTGAAGGAACCGTGAGGATCAGGTGAACGCCCGTGCCCCGGCCGGCGATACGTCGGAGAGTCGGTCGAGGGTGACCGAAGGGGAGGGCGGACCACGTGTCGGGACAACCGGGGCCGGGGCGTACCGAGGGCGAGCTTGATCCGGAGGCCGGACCGGTACCGCGCTTCGCCGCCGAACTGCGTGCCCTGCGCGAGTCCGCGGGGAAGCCCACCTACCGGACGATGGCCGAGCGGGCCCGGTACGGCGTGACCACCCTGTCGCAGGCGGCCGCCGGAAAGCAGCTGCCCTCCCGCGCGGTGACGCTCGCGTACGTCAAGGCGTGCGGCGGCGACCTGAGCGAGTGGGAGCGGCGCTGGCGCGAGGTGTCGGACGAACTGGCCGCCGAGGCAGCCGCGGCCGACGACAGCACCCGGCCGCCCTACCGTGGCCTGACCCGGTTCGAACCGGGCGACGCCGATCTGTTCTTCGGCCGGGACCAGCTCGTGGAGCGGCTGGCCGAGCTGAACCGCAAACACCGCTTCACGGCGGTCTTCGGCCCGTCCGGCAGCGGCAAGTCCTCGCTGCTGCGGGCCGGGTTGATCCCCCGGCTGCGCACCCCGGGCGGCGGTGAGGGCGGCGATCCCCGCGACGTGCCTCCCGCGGCCGTACGCATCCTCACGCCCGGCCCGGACCCGCTGCGCACCCACGCCGAGCGTCTCGTGCCCGTACCGGACACCGACGCCGACACCTGGCTGATCGTCGACCAGTTCGAGGAGCTGTACACCCTCGGTGGCGACCCGGCCGAGCGGGACGCCTTCATCGACCGCCTCGTCGCCGCCACCGACGCCGACAGCCGGCTGCGGGTCGTCATCGCGGTGCGGGCCGACTTCCTCGGCCGGTGCGCCGAACACCCCGGCCTCACCGCCGCGTTGCAGGACGCCACCCTGCTCGCCGGTCCGATGAGCCGGACCGAGCTGCGGGAGGCCATCGTCCGCCCGGCCGCCGCGGCCGGCCTGATCGTCGAACGCGCCCTGACCGACCGCCTCCTGGACGAGGTCGAGGGTGCCCCCGGCGGACTGCCGATGATGTCGCACGCCCTGCTGGAGACTTGGCGCCACCGCAGCGGGCGCGTGCTGACCGAGAGCGCGTACGAGGCGGCCGGTGAACTGCACGGCGCCGTCGTCCGCACGGCAGAGCAGGTGTACGGCGAACTCACCGCACCGCAGGCCGAGTTGGCCCGCCGGATCCTGCTCCGCCTCGTCGCCCCCGGCGCACCGGACACCCGCCGCCCCACCGATCACGCCGAGCTCGACTTCGGCAACCCCGCCGACACCCGGGTCGTACTGGAACGGCTGGTCCGGGCCCGTCTCATCACCTTCGACGACGGCACCGTCGACCTCGCCCACGAGGCCCTGATCACCGCCTGGCCCCGCCTGCGCGCCTGGATCGACGCCGAACGCGACCGGCTGCGCGTGCACCGCTCCCTCTCCGAGGCGGCCCGCACCTGGCAGGCCCTCGGGCAGGAGAACGCCGCACTCTACGCCGGGTCCCGGCTGTCCGCGGCCCGCGACGCCTTCCCCCGCGACACCGCACCCGAGGGCGAGCGCAGCGAGGAACTCACGCCGTTGGAACGGCAGTTCCTCACCACCTCGCTCCGGCGCCGGCACCGCGCCGCGCTGCTGCGCCGTACGGTCGTGGCCGTCCTCGCGGCGCTCACCCTGCTCGCCACCGGCACCGCGGTCGTCGCCCTCCAGGCCCGTGCCACCGCGCAGGCGGAACGGGACGAAGCCGTCTTCGGCCGGCTCACCGCCGAGGCCGACCGGGTCCGCGACACCCAGGCCGGGGCGGCCGCCCGGCTCGACGTGGCCGCGTACCGCATGCGCTCCACCCCGGATCTGCGGACCCGGCTGGCCTCGGACGCGGGCCGGGTGCTGGCCACCCGGCTGCCCGGCCACGACGGTGTCGCCGGCTCCGTGGCGTACGCGCCCGACGGCCGCACGCTCGCGAGCGGCGGCCATGACGGCCTGGTCCGGCTGTGGGACACGGCGGCGGGCAAGCCGCTGGGCGAACCGCTGCGCCTGCGTACGGGAGGCGTCAGCGCGGTCACCTTCTCCCCGCGGGACGGTGACCTGCTCGTGGCCACGGGGAAAGGCGGCGGCATCCAACTACGGGATGTGCGCGACCGGTCGCGGCCCCGCGCTCTCGGCCGGCCGCTCGTGAGCCACGACGAGCAGAACGTCGTCTCCGCCGCCTTCGCCCCGGACGGCACGACGCTCGCCACCGCCGGCGACGACGGCACCGTCCGCCTGTGGGACTTGGCCGACCCGGCCCGCCCCGCGCCGATCGGCGAGCCGGCCGACGCCGACGCGTCCGAGGCGCGCAGCGTCCGCGCGGTGGCGTTCGCCCCGGACGGGGAGACCCTGGCCACGAGCGGCTACGACGGGACCGTACGGATGTGGCGGTTCGGCGAGGACGCGGGGAAGGAGGACGGCCCCGGGATCGCACCGCTCGGCAAGCCGCTGCGGGAACACACCGACCCCGTCTGGACACTGGCCTTCTCCCCGGACGGCCGCACGCTGGCCTCCGCCGGCTTCGACGAGACCGTACGCCTGTGGGACGCGTCCGACCCGGCCCGCGTCCGGCCGCTGGGCGAACCGCTCAGCGGGCACACCGCGCCCGTCATGTCGGTGGCGTTCAGCTCCGACGGCGAGACCCTGGCGACCGCGGGCGAGGACGACCGGCCCCTCCTGTGGAACGTGGCCAACCCCGCCTATCCGCTGCAGCTCGGGGAGCCGCTGACCGGGCACACCGAGGCCGTGTGGGAGGTGGCCTTCAGCCCCGACGGCCGCACCCTCGCCAGCGCCGGCGCCGATGGCAGCGTCCTGCTGTGGCACCGGCCGCCCACCGTCCTCACGGACTTCACCAACCCGCTCACCGCCGTCGCCTTCAGCCCAGACGGCCGCCTGCTCGCCGTCGCCAGCACGGACGACGGCCTGATCCGCCTGTGGGACGTACGCCGCCCGGACCGCCCACGCCGGATCCCGCGGACGCTCGGCCACGAGGACGCTGTCCTGTCCGTCGCCTTCGCCCCGGACGGCCGTACGTTGGCCGGCGGTTCGAGGGACGGGACCGTACGCCTGTGGGACCTCGCCACGCCCGAACGTCCCGCCCCGCTCGGCGAACCGCTCGACGCGCACGACCGCGGTGTCCTCGCCGTCGCCTTCTCCCCGGACGGCCGCACGCTGGCCACCGGCGGCGACGACGACACCGCGCGGCTGTGGGACGTACGCCGTCCGGACCGGGTACGGCCGCTCGGCGAGCCCCTGCGCGGCCACACGGACGCCGTCACCTCGGTGGCCTTCAGCCCCGACGGCCGCCTCCTGGCCACCGGCGCCGAGGACGACACGGCACTGCTGTGGCACGTGGGCGCCGAAACGCGCGTACGGCCCGCGGGCGCCGCCCTCACCGGGCATGACGAGCCGGTCAACGCGGTGGCGTTCGCCCCGGACGGGAAGACGCTGGCGACCGGCAGCGACGACCGTACGGTCCGGCTGTGGGACGTGCGACGGCCGGACCGCGTCCGTCCGTTGGGGGAGGAGCTGGCCGAGCACCGCGGCGCTGTCAGGGCGTTGGCCTTCGCCCCGGACGGCCGGACACTCGCGACCGGCAGCGGCGACCACACCGTCCGCCTGTGGGACGTGACCGAGCCCGCCCGCGCCGAGCCCTACGGCCAGGAACTCACCGGCCACACGGACACCGTCACCTCCGTCGCGTTCGGCGCGGACGGCACCACCCTCGCCTCCGTCGGCTACGACCTGACGGCCCGGGTGTGGACCCTGGAAGCGGACCGCGCGACGGCCTACGTCTGCGACCGCACCGGCGGCGTCCTGAACCGCGCCGAATGGGAGGAACGGCTGCCGCGGCTCGGGTACCGGGACGTGTGCGAGGGGCGGTAGGAGCCGTCGTGGGCGGCTTTTGAGTGCCGTCCGAGGGGTGGCTCAGGGGGTCGTGAACTTCAGCACCGCGCCGTCCTTGTTGTGCGCGACCACGGTCGCCTTCAGCCGGTCGCCGAAGCCGGCCTCGCCGCCCGCGCCGCCGAGCTGCATCAGGGTGCCCGCCGTCTGGAAGGTCACGTAGTCGTCGCCCAGGGACACGTGCACATGGACGTCGTTCGCCGTGATGTTCGCCGTGGAGGTCACCAGGACCTCGCACGCGCCGTCCGAGCAGGCGCCGTAGTTCTTGCCGTCGGCCGCCTCGGGGAGCGGGCCGTCGGGGTCGGGCGCCGGCGAGGCGGTGTCCTCGCCCTGGCCGTCGGGCTTCCAGCCCGGGGCGCACTGCTCCGCCCGCTCGTACGCGGCGCCGAGCCGCGCGTCCTGCTTGGCCAGCGCGGGCAGGTCCGGCCGGGGTGAGGTGAGGGACTGGACCAGCTTGTCGACGTCCGCGGCACTGCCCTCGGCGTCGCCGTCGGCCGGGTTCGGGGACACCCCGTCGAGTTCGGCCACGACGCCGCGCACCTTCTTCAGCCAGGCGTCGCGCAGCCGGTCGGCCGCGGGGACACCGGACGGTCCGAGGTCCGCCAGACCGCTCTCCACGTCCTCCACCGCCGAGGGCGTGCCGGCGAGGTAGCCGACGGCGCGGGCCCTGGCGACCAGGTCGGCCTGGGCGTCCGAATCCCGGATCTCCTTCAGGTCGGCGGCGCTGTCCGACCGCAGGTCCTTGAGCGCGGCCGTCGACTCGCACATGCCGCCGACCCACTTGACCAGCTGCCCGGACGGCGACTTGGCCGGCGTCGGCTCGGCCGACCCCTTGCCCGAGGCCCCCGACGCGTCGCCCTTCCCGCCCTCGTCCGTCCCGCCCCCGCACCCGCCGAGAGCCAGTACCAGCCCGGCGGCGGCCAGCACGGCGACGCTCCCCCTCTTGACCATCGAACGACCTCTCTCCGCTGAACCCGTCTGCACGGGCCGGATCCCGGCGCCGTGAGACCAGTCCAACGCGGGCACGGATTGTTCGGTCACCCCGCACTCAGCCGCGAACAATGCCCTTCGGCGGCGGCGGCGGTGCCGTGCTCCGGCGCCCGACGAGCCGGGTCGGGACGAGCGTCGTGCCGTGGTCCGGGCCGCCGTGCCGCATCTTGCTCAGGACACCCTCGACGCAGAGGCGGCCCACCTCGGCGAAGTCCTGGTGGATGGTGGTGAGCGGGGGCAGGAAGGACGCGGACTCGGGGATGTCGTCGAAGCCGATGACGCTGACGTCGTCGGGAACCTTCCGGCCGCGTTCGTGCAGGGCGCGCAGCAGACCCAGCGCCATCTGGTCGTTGGCCGCGAACACCGCCGTGCAGTCCGCCCGTTCGGCGAGCCGCAGACCGGCCCGGTAACCGGACTCCGCCGACCAGTCGCCGCGCACCAGGGGCGGCGGGTCCACGCCCGCTGCCGTGAGGGCGCCCCGCCATGCGTTGGCACGGCGCTGCGCGGCGAAGGAGTCCTCCGGCCCGGCGAGGTGCCACACCGTGTCATGGCCGAGGTCCAGCAGATGCCCTACGGCGTCACGGGCGCCGCCCGCCTGGTCGGTGTCGACGACGGTGTAGCGGTCGCCGGCGTCCGAGTCGGCGACCACGACCTGGACGCCGGGCGGCAGGGAGACCGTCGCGGCGTCCAGCAGATGGATCTCCATGATGACGATGACCGCGTCCACGGCGAGTTCGCCGAGGCGGGAGAAGGCGCCGTTCACCTCGTCCTGGGTGGGGACGGCGACCGGCAGCAGCGTGACGGCGTAACCGTGCTGGGCGGCGGAGGTCGCGATCGCCTCCAGGGTGCGGATGTTCCCCATGGTGGAGAGGGAGAAGGTGATCACGCCGAGGGTGCGGAACTCGCCGCGCCTGAGGGCCCGTGCCGCGCTGTTGGGCCGGTAGCCCAGCTCCCGCATCGCGGCCAGGACCTGCTGTCGGGTCTCCTCGTTCACGCCCGGGAAGCCGTTGGAGACGCGGGAGACCGTCTGGGAGGAGACCCCGGCGAGGCGCGCGACGTCGGCCATGGAGGCGCCCTGACGGGGGCGGGCGGCACGCTTTCGCGTCCCCGCCGGTGTGCCGTCACCGTCCGCTGTGCCCATCGTGCCCACCTTGTCCCCTAGGTCGCCGGACTGCGCAACTTTCGGTCCCCGACGACTCCTTGACCCCTGAGATTCGGACAGTGTAGACATCCCGCGAACGCATGTTTACGTAAACATTCCGAGCAGAAACTACACCAGAACATACCGAAACGCGCCGAACCGAACCTCGCTGGAGTACTCGACATGGCACACCGCACCAGTAAGAGAAGGCTCCTGGGGGTCGGCATCACGGCCCTCGCGACCGGAACCGTGCTGGCCGCCACCACCCTGCCGGCCGCGCACGCGGAGACGACGACGGCCGCCGCTTCGGTCACCGTCGTGCCCGACCCCTCCTACAAGCAGGAGAAGTTCGAGGGCTGGGGCACCAGCCTGGTCTGGTTCGCCAACGCGACCGGCGACTACCCGCCCGCGATACGCGAGCGGCTCGCGAAGCTCCTCTTCGGCGACGACGGCCTCGCGCTGAACATCGCCCGCTACAACATCGGCGGTGGCAACGCCCCCGACGTCAAGGACTACCTGCGGGCCGGCGGCGCGGTCCAGGGCTGGTGGAAGGCGCCGGCGGGCACCACCCGCGAGGACGTCGACTGGTGGGACGCCGACGACCCCGCCGACTGGAACACCAAGGCCGACAAGACGCAGCGCTGGTGGATCGACCGCATCAAGAAGGACATCACCCACTGGGAGACCTTCAGCAACTCGCCGCCCTGGTTCATGACCGAGAGCGGCTACGTCTCCGGCAACTTCGACGCGGGCAGGGACCAGCTCAAGACGGAGTCCGTCGACGACTTCGCCAAGTACCTGGTGGGCGCCACCGAACGCCTGGAGAAGGCGCACGGCATCAAGGTCGACACCCTGGACCCGTTCAACGAGCCGAACACGAACTACTGGGGCACCAAGCTCGGCCCGGACGGCGAGCCCGTCGGCGGCCGTCAGGAAGGCGCCCACATCGGTCCCGAACTCCAGCAGAAGGTGATCAGCGCGCTGGGCCCGACCCTGGCCAAGGCCCGCACGCACGCGGAGATCTCCGCGATGGACGAGACCAACCCCGGTACCTTCGCCACGAACTGGAACTCCTACCCCCAGGAAGTGCGCGACCTCGTCGGCCAGATGAACGTCCACACCTACGGCACCGGCCAGCGCACCACGGTCCGTGACCTGGCCAAGGCCGCTGACAAGCCGCTGTGGATGAGCGAGGTCGAGGGCGACTGGGGCGACGGCCAGAGCTTCACGGACATGCGGCCCGGCCTCGGCCTCGCCCAGCGCATCGTCGACGACCTGCGCGAACTGGAGCCCCGCGCCTGGGTGTTCTGGCAGCCCGTCGAGGACTACGACAACATGAAGCCGGGCGGCGAGTCCGCGAAGGGCGGCAACTGGGGCGAGATCCAGCTGTCGTTCAGCTGCACGTCCAAGGACACGCTCGAGACCTGCCCGATCTACACGAACACCAAGTTCGACACGGCCCGGAACTTCACGCACTACATCAAGCCCGGCGACCGGCTGGTGAAGACGAACGACGCGTCCAGCACCGCGGCCGTCTCCCGCAAGGGCGACGCGGCCACCGTCGTCCACGTCAACAGCACCACCGAAGCCCGCGAGGTCACCCTCGACCTGTCGAAGTTCGGGCGGATCTCGTCCCGGGCCACCGTCACCCCGGTGGTGACGAGCGCCGACGGCAAGCTGGAGCGGCAGAAGGCGGTCCGGGTCAGCGGTGAGCGGGCCACGGTCACCGTGCCCGCCCAGTCGGTGACGTCCTTCCTCGTCAAGGGCGTGTCCGGCGTCGCGAAGGACGCGGCCGAACTGAAGAAGGGCCACACCTACCGGCTGACCGGCGTCCAGAGCGGCAAGGACCTCACCATCGCCGACAACGGCACCGGGCTGGTCATCAAGAGCGCCGACGTGGCCGACCCCAGTGGCCGGCAGTGGCGGGTGGAGCAGATCAGCGGCTCCGACAACCGCAAGCGCTACGCCTTCACCGAGGCGAGCGAGGGCAAGCGCCTGGCCGTCCGCGACGGGGCCCTGGTGGCCGAGCCGGACGAGGGGCGCCGGGACAGCGCCGCCCAGTGGATCATGTCGACGACCGGCGACGGCACCTGGACCCTGGTCAACGCCGCCACCGGCCGGCTCGCGGAGGTCTCCGGGCAGTCCACGAACGACGGCGCCGGGGTCGGCGTGTGGCTGGCGAACTCCGGTGCCAACCAGCGGTGGAAGGTGACCGAGGTGACGGGCGCCGACGCCGCGGGAACCGAGTAGTCGGACCGGGCAGCCGGTCGGGGCGGCAGGTCAGGACCGCGTGGGGCGTCCGGCCCTCACTGGTCCGAGTAACCGATGTCGCCGATGGTCCAGGCGCTCACGTCCTCCAGGGCGACCCGGTACATGCCACCCGTGTCGGGAATGCCGAAACTGCCCTGGAGGATCCGGGCGACGTGGAAGTGGAGGTGCGTGGGGCGGTCGCCGTGGTCCGGCCCGCCGCCGTCGCTGTCCTGGTGGTCGTCCCCGTGGTCTGCCCGGCGCCGGGTGAACGCTGGGGCGAACTGCCCCAGGTGCTCGGAGTCCCGCAGGACTTCAGCCACCCGCTCCTTCCACAGGGATTCCGGCGCGAGCCGGCCCGTGATGACGGCTCCCGGAACCACCACGGTCAGGGACATCTGGCTGCTGTGCCGCGACTCCACCATCGCGGCGATCTCGACGAGCAGGTCGTCAGGGTGAGTCATGCCTCCGGAGCCTAGCCCGACGAGGTGCGTCGGGGCATGGCAGGAGGCGAGGCGTCACCAGCCGAGCGCACCTTCGTCAGCTCGCGCGTCCCGGGTCGGCGGGACCGGGGGCGGCGTGTCGTGGCAGACGAAGCCCAGTCTGGTCAGCGCCCGGCGCATCTCGCCCGCGGTGAAGTCGCGGCGGTTCTGCCTGGTGATCACTTCCCCGACCTGCATCACGGGGTAGACGCAGCGGCCGATGGTCACGGCCACGCCGCTGACCGGTTCGGGGGTGATGCCGCTCATCGACTGTTCGACCTCGCTCTTGATCAGGTCGAAGGGGAAACGGGCGATGACGCAACGCATGGATGCCTCCACGGCACGAGAATGAGCCGAAGGAATTCGAAAATCCGGACCTCTCGGCGGTGAATCCGAGGCTGCTGACAATCCGGGAACGTCAGGAAATGCAAAGAGCTGGGGCCCGCACCCCAAGAGCGCGGGCCCCAGCCACTTAGAACGCGTCAGCGTCAGGCAGGAACGATGTTCTCGGCCTGCGGGCCCTTCTGGCCCTGCGTGACGTCGAAGGTAACCTTCTGGCCTTCCTGAAGCTCGCGGAAGCCGCTGGTGGCGATGTTCGAGTAGTGGGCGAACACGTCAGCGCCGCCGCCGTCCTGCTCGATGAAGCCGAAGCCCTTTTCCGCGTTGAACCACTTCACGGTGCCAGATGCCATATTGAATCTCCCTTGGGGGGCAGTGCCGGACTCCGCACTTTACGGGTCCGAGTCGCCGCGATGATCACCCCTCCGGAAAGATCCGGAAAGCTCTGCAAAGAAACAAATCTCTGGCAACCAAAACTGCAACTGGTATCACGCTAACACAGCTCGGGCGTAAGTACCCGTGTGTTTTCGGCACCGAGCATTGATTCTCATCCCACGGCAGCATGCATTTCTGCATCGGCGGGACTAGGTATTCGAGCCGCGCTCGTCCAGCTTCCGGCGCATGTCCCGGTTCAGGCGGAGGGCGTCCTCCAGCCGGTCCTCGAGGGAGACGATCCGGCAGGCCGCCTCGACGGGAGTGCCCTGGTCGACGAGCTCACGGGCGCGGGCGGCGATGCGCAGCTGGCGCCGCGAGTACCGGCGGTGACCACCTCCCGAACGCAGCGGAGTGATCAACTCGGCCTCGCCGATGGCCCTCAGGAAGGCGGGAGTGGTGCCGAGAACGTCGGCGGCCCGCCCCATGGTGTAGGCGGGATAGTCGTCGTCGTCGAGATTCCCTGTGACAGGGGCGTTCTCAGCGGGCATGGCACCTTCGTTTCGGGGACGCGGCGAGGGATCCGGCGTGCACGGCACCCGTGCTCCGAACGGTTCAGCACCCTCTGCCTCGTGTCACAACCCTATCGCCGACAGGCGTGGAGATGTGGTCCGGCGGTGACAGACTTTCGCCGCCGCCCGGGTCAGGCCACGTGTCGACGGAACGCCCGGCTTGTTGTGCGGCCCGATGCCGGATATGCAGCGGTATGTCCCAGGGGTCTCGGCGGGACCTCTGCCCGGCCGCGTGCGTCGCCGACGCCCTCCGGCGACCAGGTACTTACAAAATTGTAGGTACTTGAGGGGGTGTCAGTTCCGGCCCAGCATGGAGCGGGCGCCGCGCCGGGACCGCAGGATCCGCGTGAGCGCGTTCAGCGTCCGACCGGGATTCCCGTGGATGCTCGACCACTGACTGGGGGCTGGAAGCAGCATGGCTGGGGACGAACGCACACCCGTGACCGTCATCGGACTGGGGTCGATGGGCCGGGCGCTGGCCGGGGCATTCATCGACGCCGGGCACCCGACAACCGTGTGGAACCGCACGCCGGGCAGGGCCGCGCCGCTGGTGGCCGAGGGAGCCGTCCACGCCGGGACGGTCGAGGCCGCGGTCGCGGCGAGCCCGCTGGTCGTCACGTGCCTGACCACCTTCGAGGACACGCGCTCCGTCCTGGAGCCGGCCGGGGCGGCCTTGTCCGGGCGTGCCCTGGTCACCTTGAACAGCGGCTCGCCCGCCGGTGCCCGCACCATGGCCGCCTGGGCGACCGGCCGCGGTGCCCGGTTTCTGGGCGGGGCGGTCAAGAACGTACCGGCGGCGGTCGGCGCACCGGACACGCTGCTGTACTACGGCGGCGACAAGGCGGTCTTCGACGCGTACGAGGAGACGCTGAAGGCGCTGGGCGGCGACACCGTCCACCTCGGGGACGAGGCCGACCTGGCCGCCCTGTACGAGATGGCCGTGGGAGCCACGCTGCTGCCCGCGCTCGTCGGGTTCTTCCAGGGGGCTGCCGCCCTCCAGGCGCGGGGACTGGAGGTGAGCAGCATGGTGGGGTTCGCCGGCAGCTGGCTGGACATGATCAAGTCCCTGCTGCCGGTCTACGCCAGGGAGATCGACAGCGGCGACTACACCGACGCGGCGTCGTCGGTGAATCTCTTCCTCGCGGGGACGGCCCACGATGCCGACCTGACCAGCGAGACGAACGTCGACACCGCCTGGCTCGCTCCCCTGCACGACCTGCTGCGGCGCGCGGTCGAGGCGGGTCACGGCGACCACAGCATCTCCGCCCTGACCGAGGTGCTGCGCAAGCCGGAGCGGGAGGCGTAGAGCGTCATGGGCAGGCAGGAAGCGCAGAAAGCACAGGCAGCGCAGGAAGCAGCGGTGCGGGCGGTCACGGTCATCGGCCTCGGCCCGATGGGACGCGCGATGGCGAGCACGTTCCTCGGCAAGGGCTACCGGGTCACTGTCTGGAACCGGACCGCCGGCAAGGCGGACGAGCCGGCGGCGGAGGGAGCCGAACGGGCCGCCACGGTCCACGACGCACTGGCCGCGAGCGAACTGGTCGTGCTCAGCCTGACGGACGATCACGCGATGTACGCCGTCCTGGAGCAGGCGACCGAGGCGCTGTCCGGGCGGGTCCTCGTCAACCTCGGCTCGCACACGCCGCAGAGCGCCCGCGACGCCTCCCGCTGGGCGTCGTCCCACGGTGCCGCGTACCTCACCGGCGGCGTGCTGGCCTCGCCCCCGGGCATCGGCAAGCCCGGGGCCGCCGCCTTCTACAGCGGGCCAAAGGAAGCGTTCGCCACCCACCGGGAGGCCCTGGAGGTGCTCACCGCCACCGACTACCGCGGTGCGGACCCCGGGCTGGCGGCGCTGTACTACCAGGCCGCGATGGACCTGTTCTGGACGACGGTGCTCGGCTGGCTGCACGCCCTCGCCCTGGCCGACGCCCACGGTGTCTCGGCCGCGGAACTCCTCCCGTCGGCATCGTCCGTGCTGGCCGGCATGCCGGACTTCCTGGCCTTCTACACACCGCGCATCGACGCGGGCGAGCATCCGTCCGACATCGACAGACTCGCCATGGGTGCCGCGAGCGTCGACCACGTCCTGCGGACCGCCAGGGACGCCGGGGTCGACACCTCACTGCCGAAGGCGGTCCTGGACGTCTTCCGGCGAGGCACGGCAGCCGGTCGTGCCGACGACAGCGTGACCAGTCTGATCGAGCTCCTCAAAGTGCCCGCCGAGGTTGCGGGGCCCGTCGCCGGATCCAAGCATGGGCTGAGGTGAGGAAACTGTTCCGGGAGAGATGAGACCCATGACGGTTCCCGCGGACCGGCCCCTGCGCTGTCTGGTCACCGGTGCCACCGGCTATCTGGGCGGCCGGCTGGTGCCCGAACTGCTGGCCGCCGGGCATGCCGTGCGGTGTCTGGCCCGTACGCCCGGCAAGCTGCGGGATCATCCGTGGGCGGGGCAGGTGGAGGCCGTGCGGGGGGACGTGACGGATGAGGAGTCCGTGCGGGCGGCGATGGAGGGGATCGACGTCGCCTACTACCTGGTGCACGCGCTGGGCACCGGGCGGGGCTTCGAGGAGACCGACCGGCGGGCGGCGCGGGTCTTCGGCGAGCAGGCGCATGCCGCCGGGGTCCGGCGGATCGTCTACCTCGGCGGGCTGACCCCGGCCGGCGTACCCGAGCACGCGCTCTCGCCCCATCTGCGCTCCCGCGCCGAAGTGGGCCGCATCCTCCTGGCCTCGGGCGTGCCGACCGCCGTGCTGCGGGCGGCCGTGATCATCGGGTCCGGGTCGGCGTCGTTCGAGATGCTGCGGTATCTGACCGAGCGGCTGCCCGCGATGGTGACCCCGAGCTGGGTGCGCACCCGCATCCAGCCGATCGCCGTGCGCGACGTGCTCCGCCTGCTCGTGGGATGCGCGCAGTTGCCGTACGACGTGAACCGCACCTTCGACATCGGCGGACCGGACATCCTCACCTACGAGGAGATGATGCGGCGCTACGCCGCCGTCGCCGGACTGCGCAGGCGTGTCATCGTCCCCGTGCCGCTGCTCACCCCCCGGCTGTCCAGCCTCTGGGTCGGTCTGATCACCCCGGTGCCGGGCGGACTCGCCCGCCCGCTGGTCGAGTCGCTGAAGCACGAGGTGGTGTGCGCCGAACGGGACATCGTCGGTTACGTGCCGGACCCCCCGGACGGGCCCGTCGGCCTCGACCGCGCGATCCGGTTGGCGCTGCGCCGCGTGCAGGACGCGGACGTCGCCACCCGGTGGTCCTCGGCCGCGACGCCCCGCGCCCCCAGCGATCCGCTGCCGACCGACCCCGACTGGGCGGGCGGCAGCCTCTACGCCGACGACCGTGAACGCACCGTCGCGGCGTCGCCGCAGGCGCTGTGGCGGGTGGTCGAGGCGATCGGAGGCGAGAACGGCTGGTACTCCTCGCCGGTGGCCTGGTCCCTGCGCGGGTGGCTGGACACGCTGGCCGGCGGAGTGGGCCTGCGCAGGGGCCGCCGGGACGCGAACCGGCTGCGGGTCGGCGACAGCCTGGACTTCTGGCGGGTGGAGGAGATCCAGCCGGGCCGGCTGCTGAGGCTGCGGGCGGAGATGCGGCTGCCGGGCCTGGCCTGGCTGGAGATGGCCGTCGACCGGGACCCGCAGGGGCGCACGGTGTACCGGCAGCGGGCACTGTTCCATCCGCACGGACTCGCCGGGCATGCGTACTGGTGGGGCGTTGCACCCTTCCACGCCGCGGTCTTCGGCGGCATGATCCGCAACATCGCCGCCGCGGCCGAGTCGGCCGCCGAAGAGCCGGCCCGTACACGCTGAGGGAGCCCAAGGAACCGTGCGCGCGTCTCGGTCGCCCTGTTCACCGCGGACCTGCGGGTTCACGACAACCCGGTCCTGGTGGCCGCGCTGAAGGACGCGGAACGCGTCGTCCCGCTCTTCGTCGACGACTCCGGCATCCGCCGCACCGGCTTCGTCGTGCCCAACCGCGCGGCGTTCCTCGCCGACAGCCTGGCCGACCTCGCCGCGGCCCTGCGTGCCCGCGGCGGCCGACCGGCCAGGTCTACGGTCCGACCGGCCGGGCCTCCCGGTCCCATCGGCCGGGGTGAGACCATGCGGCGTCTTCGTTCGCCGGCGTATGCAGGGCGAGTGTGATGCAGGTCACGGGAAGTCGGTGCGGGGTGCCGGACAGCTCATTGAGGTGAGCATTCATATGCGTACCCGGGTACGGGCCGGGGAGTCGAGCGCGTTCGCTGAGCTCTTCGACAGCTACTCCCGCGCGGTCTACAACCATGCCTTCCGGCTGACGGCCGACTGGTCGGTGGCCGAGGACGTGATGGCCGCGACCTTCTTGGAGGCATGGCGGCTGCGCGACAGGGTCGAGCCGGAGGGCGGCTCCCTGCGGCCCTGGCTGCTGGGCATCGCCACCAACACCGCGCGCAACCAGTACCGGAGCAACCGGCGCTACCGGGCGGCGGCCACCGCGGCCGCGGCGGCCGAGCTGTCGGTGGCCGACCACGCCGACGAGGTGGCCGACCGGGTCGACGACCGACGGCGCCTCGCGACGGCCCTCACCGCGCTCGCCGCGCTGCGCAGACCGGAGCGCGAGGTCATCACGCTCTGCCTGGGGGAGGGCCTGGACTACGAGGCCGCGGCCGAGGCGCTCGGGATCCCGGTCGGAACCGTGGCCTCCCGGCTCTCCCGCGCCCGCAGGAAGCTGCGCGCCGCAGCCGTCCCGTCGGCAACCGAAGGCCAGGGCGGGAAAGTTCGCGGGAATCGGGAAGGCGGCCGGCTCGGCCGACAGATAAGAGGCGATCACACAAACGCGATACGGCCCGCACAGGAAGGAAACCGATGAACGCGAACACGCCCCGGCAGAACCCGGCAGAGCGGGACGAGAGCGCAGAGCTGCTGTCCCGGACGGCGCGTGACCTGCCGGTGGGCCGTCACGAGTTCCACAGGGAGCGCCTGATGGCCCAGATCCACGACATGCAGCAGGAAGAGCGCAAGGCGACGGCAACCCCGGGGGGCCCCGAAGGCCCTGCGAAGGTAAGGCGGTTCCGGCTGCCGCGTCCCGCGATCGCGCTGCCCGCCATGGCGGCCGCCATGGCCGGCATCGTCGTCGCGGGGTTCGCGGTGTCCGGCGGTGGCGGAGCCGCGGGCGGCCGTGACGGAGCCCAGGACGGCGCCCTCGCGACGGGACCGGCCCTGACCACGCAGCTCGGCGCCGCGACCACCGAAGGTGTCCCGCAACTGCTCGACCAGATCTCGCTGGCGGCGGCCGACGTGACCCACCCGACCGTCAAGCCCGGCCAGTACGTCTACGTCGAGTCCAAGGCGGCCGACACCTTCGTCAGGACCGTCGGCGACAAGACCAGCCTGGCCAGCCACCAGCTGCACCGCCGGCAGGTGTGGATGTCCGCCGACGGCACCAAGGGCTGGCTGATCGACCCCGCGGTCAACGACAGCCCCGAGGGCGAGACCCTCAGCCTCCCCGACGAACAGGGCAACGAGCGCGAGGCGTACCTCAACGCTCCGTCGTACGACTACCTCGCCGAGCTCACCACCGAACCCGACGCACTGCTGGCCAAGATCTACAAGGAGACGGAGGGGATGGGCAACTCGCCCGACCAGCAGGCGTTCACCACGATCGGGGACCTGCTCGGGGAGAGCTACCCGCCCGCGGAGCTCTACTCGGCGCTCTTCAAGGCCGCCGAGAAGATCCCGGGCGTCGTCGTCGTGAACGACGCCGTGGACGCGGTGGGCCGGCACGGCGTGGCGGTGGCCCGGCTCGACGAGACCAGCGGCCAGCGCGAGGAGTGGATCTTCGACAAGAAGACCCATGTCTTCCTCGGCGACCGCAGCGTCCAGGTAAGGAAGGGCACCGGCGAGAGCGCTCTGATCGAGCCCGGCACGGTGATGTACACGAGCGCGATCATCAACCGTGCCGTCGTCGACGGGATGAAGCAGACCCCGTCACAGGCCGGCTGACCCGCCCCACGACCCCGAACTCTCGCAACGAACCTCGCAAACAGGGTCGTTGCGAGAGCCTTCGTGTCCCGGAAAAGCGTTCCAGGGCGACCGCGTTCTCCCTGCTCAGGGGGCGTTCCAGCGTTCCGGCGTCCCCAACTGCCCGGCATCCGTGGCCGCTGGGACGGATCACCGCACAAGCTTCGGTCATCCAGTCACCACCCACCGGAACACGAAGGGCACAGCCACATGTCGAACCTCCGCACCTCCCGCATCCGCCTCGCCGGGGCCGCCGCGACCGCAGTCCTCGCCACGCTCTCCCTGGGCGCCTGCAGCGACCGGACGGGCGTCAAGGAGGAGGGTGCCTCGACGACGGTGCAGCCCTCCGAGAACACGAACCCGGACTCCGGCACCGGTTCCTCGAACGCCGGCTCCGGCTCCTCCTCGAAGTCCTCGAACTCCGCGGGCTCCTCGGGCGCCAAGACCTCCACCAACGGTTCGGGCACCGCGGCGCACACCCCCACGTCGAAGACGCCCGCGGCCTCCTCCGCCAAGCCGGTCACCTGTGAGGGCTCCAACACCAAGACGGTCGCCGCCCCGCTGAACCGCCCCCTGAACCACATGCTGCTCACGGTGACCAACACCGGCAGCAAGAGCTGCTACCTCTACGGCTACCCGGCCGTCCGCTTCGGCGAGGCCCAGTCCGTGCCCCCGGTCATCGAGGACTCGCAGCCCCAGGCAGTCGTCACGCTCCAGCCGGGTGAGTCCGGCTACGCCTCCGTGAACCTCTCGGCAGCCGACGGCAGCGGCACCAACGGCCACACCGTGAAGACCCTGTCCGTCTACTTCCAGGGCCGCTCCGGCAGCGAGAGCGTCGGCAAGGGCGCCCACCCGTCGCTGCCCGCGAAGGGTGTTTACGTCGACGACTCGCTCAAGGTCACGTACTGGCAGCAGGAGATGGACGACGCCATCAACTGGTGATGCGGCGCCGACCGCGCACCACCCTCCGTCCGGACATCGCAGCACCCGGGTGCCGTCGGCCGCTCACCCCGATGCAGGTGGCGATGTAGGTACCGGTGAAGGTACCGATGAGGGCCGCCGGGCCGCTTGCTCGTCATCGGCGCCCGACGGGTCCCCCTTCGTGGCGGCACTCCAGATCGCCGTCGCCACGCTCTCCGCGAAGTCGGTCGGGGGCGGTTTGTTCGGCAGCCGGGCGGGGGTCGTCGTGCCCTTCTTGGTGCCGGCCCGGTCGGCGAACAGGGCGACTGTCAGGGTGAGGCGGCTGTCGTAGCCGGTGGTCCACACGGTCCGGCGGGCGGTTCCGCCGCCCGCCCCCTCGGTGGTGAACCCCTTCGGCTCCGCCGGGCGGACGCCCACGGGGACCGGCCCGCCCCCGGTCATCGCGCCCGCCACCAGCGCTTCCTTCTCGCCCAGCACCTGCCGCACATCAGGCCGCGCCTTGTAGACCGTACGGCCCGCCCGGGTGATGCGCGCGACGGTGTACGGGGCGGCGTACTCACCGCCCGCCGCGACCGTCGCATAGGCCGACGCCAGGTTCAGCGGGGTCGGCGCCGGGGTCCTGAGCAGGGCGCGCAGTGGCTCGTCCGCCCGGGCCGGCTTGGTGAACGGGTCCAGGGCGGTTCCCGCCTCCACCGCCCCGCTCACGGCGTCGTTGAAGGGCTGGCGGGCGTAGTCCGAACCCCCGTAGAGCAGCCGTACCGCTCCGTCGCCCGGCACCATCCCGACGACCGCGGTGTGCACCCGCACCCCGTCCTTGCCGCCGGGATGCTCCGCGACCCGCTGCGTGGCGGTGTCCTGGAGGGCCAGGTCGAAGGTGGTCGTCACGTTGTAGCCGCCGCTCGCGAGCTGGTCCTCGGTGATGCCGAGGCGGGCGGCGGCCTCCTTGGCGGCGACGTCGATCAGATACTGCCGCTGCCCCTCGGTCTCGCCCGGCGGATAGAACCGGAACGCCGGGAAACGGGCCGCCGCCCGCTGCTCCGCCGTGATGCTCCCGCTCGCCGCCATCGCGTCGAGCACCCACTCCCAGCGGTTGCGGAGCTTCGCGGTCACCTTCGGGTCGGAGCCCGCCTTCTCGTAGTACGAGGGGATGTTGACGATGGACGCGAGCGCGGCTCCCTGCGCGACCGTCAGGTTCTTCGCGTCCACGCCGAAGTAGTTGCGTGACGCGGACTGGATCCCGGCGGCGCCCCGGCCGAAGTACACGGTGTTGAGATAGCCCTCGAGGATCTCGTCCTTGCCGCGGGTGCGGTCCAGCTTGATCGCGATGAGCGCCTCGCGCGCCTTGCGGGTCAGCGAACGCTCCGGGCTCAGCAGCGCGTTCTTCACGTACTGCTGGGTGATGGTGGAGCCGCCCTGCGGCTCGCCGCCCGTCACCGTGGCCAGCGCGGCCCGTGCGATGGCCCGCGGCGAAATGCCTTTGTCCGTACGGAAGGAGCGGTTCTCCGCCGCGATCACCGCGTCCTGCACATGCCGGGGCACCGCCGACAACGGGACGTCCTGCCGGTCGACCGGTCCACGCCGGCCCAGATACGCCCCGTCCGCGTCGAGGAACACGGTGCTCTGGGTGACGGTCTCCGGGTGCGGCTTGGGAATGGCCGTCAAGTGGTACGCCACGACGGCCGTCGCGCACAGCGTCGCGACCAGTGCGAGGAAGGCGTAGAGCAGCCGGCGAAGCCGCCGGCCCCGGGTGCGGCGGAACCGGACGCGCAGGGGCACGCGTTCACGGTGCCGGGGCGTCGAGGGCCCGCCCGGCTTCCCGACCTTCTTCCTGCTCATCTCCAGCCACCGTGCCGTGTTCATATCCGCCACCATTCGCGGTCGGACCGTGCGGCGACCTTGCCCGAGGCGTCGTACACGGTGACGATCCGCTCGTCCCCGCCCAGGGAGAGAAGCGTCTTCATGTCCTCACCGGGCAGCGGCGCGGGCGCGTACCAGACGCCCCAGCCCGGACTGCCCGCCAGGACGAGGACCTTCGCGGTGGTCGTGCCGTCGCCGGTTCTCACCTCGACGCGGCCCGGCTCTCCGCGCAGGCCGCGGAAGAGGCCCGAGAGGAAGAAGCCGCCCTGCACGGTGTCCGCCCGCGCGGACACGGCCGCCGCGCCGCCCGGTCCGTCGACGGGGAGGTGGTTGTCGTCCTGCGGGAGGGCATCGGGCACCGACCAGTGCCCACCGTCGGCCGTGAGCCACACCCGCACCCCCGGCCCCACGGTCACCCGCTCGCCCGGCGCCACGACCCGGACCGGGCTCGTCGCCGAACGCTCGCCCCGGGCCCCGGACGCTCCGTCCTGCGCACCGCCCCCGATTCGGTCGACGCTGAGGAGGGCGACCGTCACCGGCGTGAGCAGCGCCACGCAGGCGGTCGAGGTCACGGCGAGCCGGCGCCGCCGCCGGAGACGGCCCTGTGTCTGGAGGCCGGCCAGCGGCACCTCGGACGGGACGAGGTCCTCGACGGCACGGGCGTACCTCTCGCGCAGCCGCACGGGTTCGTCGCCGGCCTCCTTCAACCCGTGCCGGGCATGCGCACGGACCGCACTCACGGAGCAGCCCAGCACCTGGGCGATCTCCGCGTCCGCCAGCCCCTCCCACATCCGCAGCACCAGAACCGTCCGCCGGCGCGCGGCCCGCCTCCCGCGCAGCGGGCGCAGATGGCTCCGCACCAGACAGCGCCGCACATGGAAGTCCACGTCGTCACGCGGGACTCCGCGCCACCGCGCGCACATCCGCACCAGCGTTCTCCGCGCCAACTCCTCGGCCGCACCGGCGTCGTCGGTGAGCAGCCGCGCGGTCGCGACCAGCCGGGACCAGTGCGTCCGGGCGTAGGCGGCGAAGTCGGGGCCGGCGGGGAGTACGGCGTGGGTGGGTGGCACGTGGGAGGTCCTTCGGCTCGGGGACTGGGTCGTGGCTCGTGGCCGGATGCGCAGGTGCCCAACACCGTTCAGGAAAAGGGGAGCCTGAAACCCCCGTGCACCGTCTTCCTGATGGGTTGCGCTTCACTGGGTGCGGCCTACGCGATCCAGCGGGACCTACGGGACCTGTACGCACGGGCGAGGCGACCGGGTTGCAAGGAAACGGAAAAGAGCACGGATCCCGGTGGGGAGTGGGAAGTGGGGAGTGGGGGGTGGCGGGCATGACCGAGGACGAGTTCGACGCCTTCTACGCGGCCGCGTTCCCTCGGCTGACCGGACAGCTCTACGCCTTCACCGGGGACCACGGCGAGGCCCAGGACGTCGTACAGGAAGCGTTCGTACGGGCCTGGGACAGGCGCAGGCAGTTCCTGGCGGACAGTGCGCCCGAGGCGTGGATCCGCACCGTGGCCATGCGGCTGGCGGTGAGCCGCTGGCGGCGGGCGAAGCGCTGGCTGGAACTGGTGCGGCGCACTCCGCCGCCCGACTCCACGCCCGGGCCCGGGCCCGAGCACACCGCGCTCGTCGCCGCCCTGCGCGAACTGCCCGAGGCGCAGCGGATGGCGATCGTCCTGCACCATTTGTGTGATCTGACCGTGCAGCAGGTAGCCTCCGAGACCGGCGCGCCCGTGGGGACGGTCAAGGCGAGGCTGGCGCGGGGGCGGGCCGCGCTGGCGGAGCGCCTTGCGGAGGACGGGGCCGACGAGCCGGTCCGGAAGGAGAGCGGACGTGTCCGATGAACTCTCTGCCGCACTGCGCGAGTTGGCTGCCGCCGAGGCCACCCAGCCGGTCGCGGCCGGCGCCGAGATCCGCGGCCGGGCGCTGCGCCGCAGACGCCGCCGCCGTGTCGCGGCGACTCTGGGTGCGGGAACGGCGGGCCTCACCGCACTGGCCGTCGCTCTCACGCTTCACCTCGGCGGAACCCCGCACGACCCGGACCGGCTCCGCACCCCGGCCGCGACCCCGGCCGATCCCTCCTTGCCCTCCGCACCGACCCCGACCAGCCCGGAGCCCGTCTCCGGCACCCTCGACCTGCCCGGGCGCACACTCACGTTCGGCGGCCGGCTGATGTCGGTCCTGTGGGAGTCGGCACACGACGCCCCGGTGCTCCCGACGACATCGATGACGGTGGTCACGAAGCAGGAGCAGCGAGACCTGCCTGTCGACATCCCTTCCAAGGACCGTGCCGTCGTGGACGTCCCGTACGTGGTCGAGCTGCGCGACGACAAGGACCAGCCGCTCTACGTCGGCGCCTTCACCTCACAGCTCAAGGCCCTGACCGGCTTCCGCGTCGGCGGCGGCCTGATCGCCCTCGGCCCCGAGGACGCCAAGTCGTTCTACGCCCGGGTCGGCCTGGGCGAACGCATCTCGGTGAGCACGGGGGCGACCCCGACCTCGACCCCGACGGCCGATCCCTCGGCTGCTGTGTCGGTGCCGGGGGAGGAGCACCAGGCGCGCCCGAACCGGCCCAGCCGTACGTGACGGCCGGGCCGGTTCTCGGGTGCGGTCGGATGTCGGCTATCCGCTGACCGTCACCGCGTCGGGAGCCGCCACCACGAGGCCGACGCGTCGCGCAGGGTGTTGGTGCCGCAGTGCACCTCGCCCATGCCGAGGTGGTAGGTGTACCAGTCGTCGATGTACGACACCTGCAGGCCGGCCTTCCGGTACACGGCGGTCACCGCTTCCGTGAAGAGGTCCTTGCCGTTGACGACGGGTCCCCACTGGCGCGGGGCGAGGTAGCGGTCGCGGCCCAGGAGCACGCCGTTGACCGCTCCGGGAACGTACGCGCTGGTCGTCACCGTCGCCGGAGCCGCCGCACGCGGGGCGGCCGGGTTCTCGGCGAGCCACTTCTGCTGGCCGTTGTCCTTGAGGCCGTTCACGAGGTCGGAGCCGGCGCCCATGCGCGTCAGACGCGGCACGGGAACCTCCTCGCCCTCGGCGGTCAAGGCCTCCGAATCACGGGTGTACAGGGCCGGTACGCGCACGATCTCGGCGTCGGTGACGCCCGTCTCGCGCTTGAGGATCTCCAGGTTGGCCGCGATGCGCCGGGCCGCCATCTCGTTGTCGGCCACCAGGTGCGGGGAGGCGAGCGCCTGGTCGATGGTCTCCTTCGGCGCCGGGGTGTCGGCGCGGCCCGGGACGGAGAACATCTTCGTCGTGCCGTGGCCGTCGCGCTTGGCGTCGCGCAGCAGCCGCAGCCCCGCCTGCGGGTCGGCGACGCCGATACGCCAGCCGCGCGGGGTGTCGGCGGGCAGGAACTGCACGAACTCGTCGACATGCCCGACGCCCAGCCAGGAGGTGTCCAGCAGCAACGGGTCCTGCATCCCCTGCGACTTGAGCATGGTGCGCATCACCTTCGACGGGCGCGCCCCGCTGTCCTTGCGCTCGCCCATGATGATGCGGCCGGCCGGGAAGGAGCGCCCGCCGTGGCTGTAGGGCGGGATGGTCTCCAGGTTGCCCATGGAGTCGAGCGACCAGTCTTCGGGTTCCACCGGGTCGGTCACCTCCACGACGCCGATGTCCCGGCCGCGCACCTTCTCGAACAGCTCCCGCCCGGCGTCCCGGTACGGCTGGGCGGAGCGCAGCATCACCCGCATCACCTGCCGCTTGCCGTTCGGCCCGGTCATGCTGACGTAGGCCGGTTCGACGAAGTCCTGGGCCCAGCGGTCGGCGTACTTCTCGAAGGTGACCAGCGGCGTGGTGATGCCGGCCTTCTTGACCTCCTTCTCGAGCGCGGTGACGAACTCCCGCTGAAGGCGGCTGTCCGGGCCGTCGCCCTGCACCTTGGACACCATCACCTGCTGGGTGTTCTGCAGGTGATGCTGGGTCAGCAGCGGCGCCACGCGCAGGGTGACCGCGTCGGTGGTGGACGTCTGCCCGGACGTCACCGTCAGCCGGATCACCGCCCGCCCGTCCCACTTGGCGCTGTCCCGGACGATGTCGGTGGCCTCGACGCCGAACTCCGCACCGGAACGCAGTTCGGCGGCGGTCAGCCGGGTCTCGGACGTCACCAGGACCCAGGCGCCGGCCCGCTTGAGGAAGAGGTGCGTGTGCTTGCCGCCCGTGGTGATCTTCAGGCTGCCCTTGGCGCCCGCCGGGAGGCCGGCCATGGGCACGGAACGGACCCGGGCGAGGTCGGCGGCGTCCGCGCTGCCGTTGACCTTCTTGTCCGTTCCGTCGTTGCACGCGGCCAGCTCGGCGTCGGACAGCGGTCTGCCGCCCGGGCCGGTGACGGGGCACCGTTTGGTGTCGTCGTCGATGTTGGGCAGGTATACGGCCCCGCGCTCGACCGACCAGCGGTCCTCACGGTATGTGTCGGTACCGCCGGTGACATCGACGCGCCCGTCGCGGTTCACGTCCGCGCGCAGATCGGCGCCTGCGGACGGTCCGGCGACGGGGGCCGAGTAGGCCGGCCCCGCCAGCACGGAACCCGCGGCGGCGACCGCCAGGACGAGAGAGCCGGCGGGGTACGGGCGTATGCGGATAGGTGAGCGTGAACGCACGGCGCGTTCCTCTCAGTTGAGGGAGCAGTTGAGGCGGTGTCGTCGTGCAAGAGGCGGAACGATGCGCTGTGCGTTCACTGTGAGGCGCGACTTACTCAGTGGTCGTCGCGGATGCTGGTCGCGATGCCGTTGCTGATCACGACCTCGGCGCTGAAGCCCTTCTTGGCGGCCGCCTCCAGTTCGGCCTCGGTGCACTCGGTGCCGCCCTCGCCGCCCGCACCCGTGTTCACGGCATCGCAGATGTCGTCGTAGCCCCGGATCTCGGTGTCCTCGGCGATGAAGAACTGCTGCTCCACGCCCTTCATGTCGGAGACCGTGTACTTGCCCGGCGCGAGGTAGGAGACGTTGCCGAACCAGGTCCCGTCGACGCCCTTGCCGTGCCGCTCGGTCACCAGGGTCGCGATGCCGTTCTTCATCTTCACGTCGGCGTTCACGGCGTCCTTCTGGGCTGCCGCCTCCAACTGGTCCAGCGTGCACGGCGCGTCCACCTTGGCCGCTGCCTCGCCGCAGATCGTTCCGGCACCGTAGACCTCGGTGTCGTCGGCGACCAGGAACTGCTGGTCGCCCTTGCCCGGTACGGACACGATGTACTTGCCCGGGGCGAGATAGGTGACCTTGCCGTCCGTGAACGAGCCGCTGACGCCCTTGGAGTTCCTGGAGTTCCTGGAGTCCTGGGTGCCCTGGGAGCCATGGGAACCCTTGGACCCCTTGGAGTCCGACGCCTTGTCCGCGACCGCCGTCGCGCCCGTTCCGCTCTTGCCGGCCGAGTCCGCGTCGGAGCCGTTCTGGCACGCCGTCATCAGCAGCCCGGCGGTGATCGCGGTGGCGGCGACGACGGCGTTGCGCAGGTGGCGGTTCATCACGGGAGGTTCCTTCCGAGGCGGGGATAGTGGGGAGCCGGCGGCGTTCTCCGCCGGTTTCCCGCTCTGTACGGACTAGGAGGAGCGCCCCGGCCCGCAGGTCACGCCCGTCTGCCTTTCAGGACACCCCCGTGGCATGGCCGTGACACAGCAACACCACGCTGGTTCGGGGAGGTGCGCGCGGGGGCCCGTCGGCGACGGCTCCATTCCCGCCGGGGGGAGTTACCGTGGGTCAACCGAGGGCACGCCCACTGGAGCGGGTCCCAGACAGGAGTGCCTTGATGGCAGCCGTCGCTCAGCCCCCGCCCTCCCCGCCCTCCCCGCCCTCGGTCCGTCTGCGGCTGGCGCCGCGCGGTGCGGTGGCGCTGCGGGTCGACGGTGCGTGGTGGCCCCACTCCCGCAGCCTGCTGGCAGAACTCCCCCCGCTGATCGGCGCTTTGCCCGAGGAGTGGGGGAAGATCGTCGGCGTCACCGTGAACGCGCAGATGTGGGCGGATGCGCCGGGACGGATACTCGTCGGCCATCACGTCGTACGGCTGCGCAGGGAGTCCGTCTGGCGGCGCCGGTACACCGTGTGCCTGCTCGCCCCGGACCAGGGCCGCCGGGACCTGCTGGTCGTGCCCCCGGAGCTGGCCGCGGCGGACGCCGAGTACCTGATGTCGGCCGTGGCGTCGTACGGCCCCTGACCGTCCTACGAGGCCGTTCGACCCCGGAGGCCGGTCGTCAGGAGTACGGTTGAGGAGCCGAGGGTTTGTCGCATGCCGGTGCTCAGACCGGTCTCGTCCCCGGCCCGCAGTACGACACGGGCCACTCGGGCCCGGGGCAGGGTTTCGCCATGGCACCCCGTACGACACTCGAAGCCACGCACCGCCCCCACCGCCCGGAGACCGTGGACGAGCCGAGTCGGCTGAGCGCGCGGAGCAGGGTGGAGGTCCGCATCGTCGCCGGCGACCCCGAAGCGGCCAGGCAGGTCGCGGACGCGCTTCGGCTGCTGTTCGCCGGAGCCGAACAGCGCAGTTATCCCGAGGGCCCCTCCGGGACGGGAACGCGACTGCACCTCACGCTCGACACCTCGCACACCGGGGGCCCGCTCCGTTCCTGGCTCGACACCAGCAGACCACCGGCCGACCAGTCCCACCCGGACGAGACCGTCTGAGGCTCCCGCCCCTCGTATCCCGCTTCGGCGGGAGCGGAGTGCTGACCGACTCACCCCGCCCGCCCGAACCGTTCGTTCTCGCCCTGGAGTTCGCATGCCCTTCGCCCCGCAGCCTCCGCCCTCTTCCTCCTCGGACGTCCGGCTGAGCCTCGCGTCCCAGCCGGCGCACGGCCGGATGCCCCGGCTCATCGACGGAGCCTGGTGGCCCCGCTCCTACGATTTGATGTCCGAACTTCCCAGACTGCTGGGCGGACTGCCGCCTGCCTGGGGACAGATCGGCAGCGTCACCGTGAACGGGGTCGGTTGGTCGCCGTTCCCGGGGCGGATGCTCGTCGCCAACCAGGTCGTACGCCTGCACCTGACGAATCATCCGCAGGCCCCGCCCACCGTCTGCCTGCTCGCGCCGGGCCACGGCCGGTGGGATCTGCTGGTGGTGTCACCCGACACCGGGCAGGCGACTGCCGGACGGCTCATGGACGAGGCCGCGAGGGGGATCACCGCGGCGGACGGCGGGGAACAGGCGGCCTGAGGCGCGCCCGCGTCCACGTGGTCGGCTCGAACGTGGTCAGCCCGAACCGGGACCGGAACTGTCGGACGCTTCGTTCGCGGCACGGCGGTACGCGGCGTTGATGCGCTGAGCTTCCTCGAGCTGGTCCTCGAGGATGACGATGCGGCAAGCAGCCTCGATCGGGGTTCCCCTGTCGACGAGCTCGCGGGCGCGGGCGGCGATCCGCAGTTGGTAGCGGGAGTACCGGCGGTGTCCGCCCTCCGAGCGCAGGGGGGTGATCAGGCGAGCCTCGCCGATGGCCCGGAGGAAGCCAGGGGTGGTGCCGAGCATTTCGGCGGCCCGGCCCATGGTGTACGCCGGGTAGTCGTCGTCGTCCAGACGATCGCTGAGCGGAATATCTGCTGCCATGTCACCTCGTTGTGCAACGCGTCGAGGGGCCCTGATGCCGTACGGCACCACGGCGCCGGAGGGCATTCAACACCATCTGCGACGCGGCGTACGACGGTGAGGGCCCTGCCGAAGCGCGTCGGCAGGGCCCTCACCGGGTCTTGGGTGGCGGTTTTCCGGCGGCTCTAGGCAGCCGAGCCGAAGCCGGTCCGCCGCTGTGCCCTGCGCTGCGCGGCTTCGCCGAGGGGCCGGCCCTGGCCGCCGTTGCCCCGGCGGCCCCGTCGGCCCTTGGACGGGGACGAGGCGTTACGGGGACGTTCCACGGTCGGCGCGGTGACGACGACCGGGATGCCGGAGGGCGCCTGGGCACCGGTGATGCGGCTCAGCTCCGCCTCGCCGGACCGTACCTGGGCCACCCGGGGGGTGATGCCCGCCAGAGCCATCAGCCGGTTCATGTCGCGACGCTGGTCGGGTGTCACCAGGGTGACGACGCTGCCGGACTCGCCGGCGCGTGCCGTACGACCGCCGCGGTGCAGGTAGTCCTTGTGGTCACTGGGCGGATCCACATTGACGACCAGGTCGAGGTTGTCGACGTGGATTCCGCGCGCCGCGACGTTGGTCGCCACCAGCACCGTCACATGCCCGGTCTTGAACTGGGCCAGGGTCCGCGTGCGCTGCGGCTGGGACTTGCCACCGTGCAGGGCCGCGGCGCGGACACCGCTGCTCAGCAGGTGCTTGGTCAGCCGGTCCACCGCGTGCTTGGTGTCGAGGAACATGATCACCCGGCCGTCGCGCGCCGCGATCTCGGTGGTCGTGCGGTGCTTGTCGGCGTCGTGCACATGGAGGATGTGGTGCTCCATCGTGGTGACCGCGCCCGCCGACGGGTCGACGGAGTGGACGACCGGGTCCGACAGGTAGCGGCGGACCAGCAGGTCGACGTTGCGGTCCAGGGTGGCCGAGAAGAGCATCCGCTGCCCACCGGGACGCACCTGGTCGAGCAGGGCGGTGACCTGGGGCATGAAGCCCATGTCGGCCATCTGGTCGGCCTCGTCGAGGACCGTGATGTCGACGGCGTCCAGCCGGCAGTCGCCCCGGTCGATGAGGTCCTTGAGCCGGCCCGGCGTCGCGACGACCATCTCGGCCCCGGCGCGCAGCGCGCTCACCTGCCTGCCGATGGACATGCCGCCCACGATCGTGGCCAGTCGCAGGTTCACGGAGCGGGCGTACGGGGTGAGAGCGTCGGTGACCTGCTGGGCGAGCTCGCGGGTGGGGACGAGGACGAGGGCGAGCGGCTGCCGCGGCTCGGCGCGCTGACCCGCGGTACGGGCCAGTACGGCGAGGCCGAAGGCGAGGGTCTTGCCGGAGCCGGTGCGGCCACGGCCGAGTACGTCCCGGCCGGCCAGGGAGTTCGGCAGGGTCGCCGCCTGGATCGGGAACGGCACGGTCACGCCTTCGCGGCCGAGCGTGGCCAGCAGCTGCGCCGGCATGGCGAGATCGGCGAACGAGTCGACGGCGGGCAGTCCCGGCGTGATCGTCTTCGGCGGCGCGAACTCGCCCGATACGGGCCGTCCGGCCTGCCGAGTTCCATTGCCCCGGGAACGGCGCGGACCACCGGAGCGGCCGGCGCCTCCTCCGGCGCGGTCGGATGTGCGGGATGTGCGGGATGTCCGCTCGGATGTACGGGCACGCTTCATGCGAAACCTTCCTTGATGAGGCGCGTATCAAGGAATTCCCGCAGCAGTTGAGCGGCGCAGAGAATCTCGAGACGAGCCGAAGTCGATGCGGGCTGAATTGAACCGACGGGGAATGCGTCACCGTCCGGTGACGTGGTGGAACCTTCCCGTCGTGCGCCCTGAAATGCAGCGAGCCGGGGCCCGCACCCCAGAGGTGCGGGCCCCAGCTGCGAAGTATGCGTCAGTGCCGATGTCAGGCGTTGACGATGTTCTCGGCCGTCGGGCCCTTCTGGCCCTGCGCGATGTCGAAGGACACCTTCTGGCCTTCCTGCAGCTCGCGGAAGCCCTGGGCGGCAATGTTCGAGTAGTGGGCGAAGACGTCGGGGCCGCCGCCGTCCTGCTCGATGAAGCCGAAGCCCTTTTCCGCGTTGAACCACTTCACGGTGCCAGTAGCCATTTTATTTCCCTTCGAGGCGGTGTCAGGAATTTGCACTGTGCGAATTCCGTGTCGCCGTGATGATTACCCCGTCGGAAATAAACCTTCTGGCAACCACACCTGCAACTCCGCTCGACAGTAGCACGGTGCGATCGGCCCTGCACGGTCGATAATTTCGTTCGGTCGGCAGCCGGGGAATATTCGCCGTGCCCCGCTCCTATTTCTCATTCCACGGGGACAGATATTGCTCCGCGCGGGCTGCCGCCTTCCGGCCCTGGACTGCCGCCCGCAGCCCTGTGACCTCCGGCGACGGGAGATTTGTCCCTGTTGCCGGCGCCGGCGGACGGCACACCGGCGAACGGGCCGGGACTCCACTGCCGCGATGAAAGTCACATCCTCCGCGAGGGGCGAAGCGAACCCGTGTTCGCGCCGGCGAGATCATGGTGAAGGGCACCGCGACCGGGGCCGCTCAACGCACCGGAAACCCGCAGGAGTAGCCCTGCTCCTTGAGCCAGGGGAGGATCCGGCGCAGGGCCTCGACGGTCTGGGAGCGGTCGCCGCCCGCGTCGTGGAAGAGGACCGTCGGCCCGTTGGGCAGCTCCTGCTCCACGGTGGCGACCATGGCGTCCGTGCCCGGCCGTTCGAAGTCCTTGCTGTCCACGTTCCAGCCCAGCGGGCGCATGCCCCGGGAGGCGGCGAGCTTGCGGCTGTAGGGAGTGAAGGCACCGCCGGGCGCCCGGTAGTACAGCGGCCGTACGCCCCCGGACGCCTTGGTGATCATGCGTTCGGCGTCGAGGATCTGCTGGGACTGGTAGGCCTCGGACTGCTTGTCCATGGTGGTGTCGTGCGACACCGAGTGGTTGCACAGCAGGTGCCCGGCCGCGACCACCTTCTTCACGAGGTCGGGGTGGGCCTGCGCCTGCGTCCCCACCATGCAGAACGTGGCCTTCACCCCGTACTCCCGCAGCACGTCGAGCACTTGAGGGGTCCACACGGGGTCGGGGCCGTCGTCGATGGTGATGTTGACGCCGCGCGCCCCCTTGTCGGAGGCGTGCACGATGGTCTCCGCGACGGCCTTGACGTCACTGCCCGGCTTGGCCGACGCGGTGGCCTTCGGCGACGAGGCCCCCACGGCATCGGCCTGCGCGGTCCACAGTGAGGCACCGGTGGCGAGCAGGGTCACCCCGAGCGCCGCCCCGACCAGCTTGCCGTACCAGCCCCGCCCGCCGCCGTGCCGTGCCATGTCCGCCCCGCTTTCGCGCAGTTCCTCGCCGATGCCCGGTCACCTTGTGACCACATGGCAGGACGAGGGACGGCGGTCATGGGATGCGTCCGTTACCGATCACGGACAATCTCGGGGGAGTTCGCGGACAACTCGGCGAGCCGGGGCCGCAACCATGCCGGTCGGCGGAGCCGGCGGCGCAGCTCAACTCGTAGCTCAACTCGTCGGCGGACCGGCCAAGTCGTCCAGTTCGGCGGCGAAGAGCTGCGCCGGGTCGAAGCCCATACCGGTGAACTGGCCGGCGAGTTCCAGGGACAGCACGCCGTGCAGCCGGCTCCAGAAAGTCAGGGCGCGGTGGAGGGCCGCGGGCGGGGCGGGATGGCCGCGCGCCCAGTCCCGGTGGCCTTCCAGGTGCGCGGCGAACGGCGTCGCCGGACCGTCCGGGGGCACCTCCGAGGGCAGCGCGGCACAGGCATCCAGGATGGTCGCCATGATCTCGGAGGAGATCGCGGTGGTGTCGTCGGGCGCGTGGTAGCCGGGGACGGGTGTGCCGTAGATGAGGAAGTAGCGGTGGGGGTCCTGCAGGGCCCAGCCTCGCAGGGCGTGCGCCAGCCCGGTCAGGTCGGCGCCGGCCTCCGAGGCGGCGCGGAAGGTGTCGGCGAGGCTTCGGTACGCGTCTTTCACGAGCTCGGTGATCAGCTCGTCACGGCCGCTGAAGTACCGGTACAGCGCGGGTCCGCTCATGCCCATCTGCTTGGCGATCGCGTTGAGGGAGAGCGCGGACGCGCCCGCCGTGGCGACCTGCTCCCACGCGCGTTGCTTGATCTCCGTACGCACCTGGGCGCGGTAGCGCTCGCGCGGGGTCGTCGTGCCCTGTTCCGCCACTGACCTGCCACCTTTCCGTACCGCTGCGCTCCACCCGGAGCGTCCTGTTAGAGGTTATCACTGAAGCTATTGACTCTCCGCGATGCGATGCGTTAGAACTTATAACGAACACGACAGCACATAACCGCATCGGGAACGCAGTGGAGGTCACCATGGGCACCGAAGGACTCGTCGAGGTCGTTCTGCCGGGCAAGGTCGAGCCCGAAGGGCTTCGGATCCGGCACGGAGCCGTCCCCGCCGCGGGCCCGGGCCAGGTCGTGATCCGGATGGAGGCGACGGGCGTCTCCTTCGCCGAGCAGCAGATGCGACGCGGCCGTTACTACGACCAGCCGGCCTTCCCCTTCGTGCCCGGCTACGACCTCGTGGGCACGGTGCTGACGACCGGCGAGGGCGTCGAGCCGGACCTGGCCGGCACCCGGGTCGCCGCCCTGGTCAAGGTCGGCGGCTGGGCCAGCCACGTGGTCGTCGACGCGGCGGACGTGGTGCCGGTGCCGGACGGGATCGGCGCGGCGGAGGCGGAGACCCTCGTCGTCAACGGCATCACCGCCTGGCAGATGCTGCACCGCAAGGCCCGGGTCCGGGCCGGGCACACCGTGGTGGTGCACGGTGCCAACGGCGGGGTCGGATCGGTCCTGGTCCAGCTCGCCCAGGCCGCGGGCGCACGGGTGATCGGCACGGCGTCCGCACGCCACCACGACGCCCTGCGGGAAAGGGGAGTCGCCCCCGTCGACTACCGCGCCGACGACGTCGCCGCTCGGATCCGCGAACTCGCCCCGCACGGGGTGGACGCCGTCTTCGACCACGTCGGCGGCGCCGGCATCGTCGACTCCTGGCGCCTCCTCGCCCCCGGCGGCACGCTCGTCTCGTACGGCAGCGCCTCCACCCGGGACGACGAGGGCTCCAAGCAGCTGCCCGTCCTCAAGCTGCTCGGCCGGGTGTGGCTGTGGAACGCGCTGCCCAACCGCCGCCGGGCGTACTTCTTCAACGTGTGGGCCGGCCGGGCCCTGGCCAAGAACCGGTTCCGGTCCCGCCTCCGCGCCGACCTCACCCAGGTCTTCGCCGCACTCCAGCGCGGCGAGGTCAGCGCCCAGATCGCCGCGCAGCTGCCGCTGACCCGTATCGCCGACGCCCTTCGGCTGGCCGAGTCGGGCACCGTCGCCGGAAAGGTCGTCCTGAACCCGTAGCAAGCCGCCGAGCGCCCGGCCGCCCGTTCACACCGACCGACCAACCCACCAGCGAGAGGCACCCCATGTTCAGCAACAGCCCGTCGAACGCCCCCGTCCCGCAGCCGCGCCGGCACCGGAGCGTCATAACCGCGGTCACCGTCGCACTCGCCGTCACCGGCGTCCTCGCAAGCACCGTCCCGGCCGCCCAGGCGACCCCGCACAGCCGCCCGTCCCAGTGCGGCGGTCGCGGCGTCGACAAGGACGCCGTCATCCGCTACGAGTCCGACGTCTTCATCAAGGCGCCCCTGAGCACCATCTGGAAGCTCCAGACCGACGTCGAACGCTGGCCGTCCTGGCAGGCCCCCGTCCTCACCGCCGAGCGTCTCGACCACGGCCGTCTGAAGGCGGGTTCGCAGTTCCACTGGACGACCCCCGCGCCCGCCACCCCCACGACCCCCGCCACCACACTCTCCATCACCTCGACCGTCCAGGAACTCCAGCGCCACAAGTGCATCCTGTGGAGCGGACCCGCGATCGGTGAGGGACTGCGCATCGACGAGGGCGTCCACCTGTGGACGTTCAAGAAGGTCAAGGGCGGCGTACGCGTCCACACCGAGGAAACCTGGACCGGCGACCAGGTCGAAGCGGACGTGCCCACCGCCACCGCGGCCCTCGGCCGGGGCCTCGAAGCCTGGCTGCGCGACCTCAAGGCCAGCGCCGAAGGCTGACGTACGTGACCACGGCAGGCAGGCCCAGGTCGGCTGACCTGGGCCTCAAGCCGTGTCTCAGCAAGCCGTGTCTCAGCAAGCCGTGCGTCAGCAAGCCGTGTCTCAGCAAGCCGTGCGTCAGCAAGCCGTGTCTCAGCGCAGGGCGCTCTTCCCCTGCCACTCGCTCCACGACAGGTTCCACGCGCCGAACCCGTTTCCGGGCGCGAGCACGCCCTTGGTGTCCTTGCCGGTGATCTCGAACGGGTCGCCGGGCCGCACCTGCCCGTAGAACCAGGCCGCGTTCGCGTCGCTCATTCCTATGCATCCGGAACTCTGGTTGGCGTTGCCGAAGTAGCGGGCGTTCCAGGGGGCGGCGTGGGCGTACATGCCCGACCAGGTCAGCCGCATCGAATGGTCGACCATCTTGTCGTAGGCGTCGCCGAGGCCCACCGTCTCGGAGTTCATGTTGATCGTGCCCTCCTTGGCCATGAGCACGGCGATTCCGCGCCAGGAGCGCTTGTCACCGCCGGGTGTGCCGCCGGAGACCGGTATGCGGCGGACCGTCTCCCCGTCGCGGACGAGGGCGAGCTGGTGACGGTCGAGGTCGACCTTGACGATCTGCCGGGCGCCGATGGTGAAGGTGGTCGTGTAGTCGCGTACGAACCAGCCGCCCTCCGCGCCCGAGTCGGTGCCGTTCAGCTCGGCGTTCAGTGTGACCTTGGTGCCCGGCTTCCAGTACGTCCGGGGCCGCCAGTCCACCCGGTCCCCGCCCGACCAGTCGCGTATCCAGCCCCAGGAGCCCTCGGTGCCGTTCGAGGTGGTGATCCTGAGCTGCTTCTCGACCTCGGCCTTGTTCCTGACCGGACGGTCGAAGACCAGGGAGATCGGCTGGGCGATGCCGACGGTGGCGCCGGCGCCGGGCCGCCAGTCGACCTTGTTGACCTCGTCCGCCGCGGCCGTGGTGAAGGCGGCCTTGGTGCTCTTGGCGGTTCCGCCCTCGGTCCGGGTCGCCGCCGTCACCTCGTACGACGCACCGGGTACGGCCTTGCGGTCGGAGACCCACGACCGGCCGTCGGCGGCGACCTTGCCGGCGAGCCGGTGGCCCTCGGCGTCGGTGACGGTCACCGAAGTGAGCCTGCCGCCCGAAGCCGTGACCCGCACGGGCTCGCCCGCCGGGACCCGTTCGCCCGTGGGCGTGACGGTGACCGTGACAGGGCGTTCGTCGGCGCTCGGCCTCACCTTGCCGTCCGGGGCGCTGGGGGAGCCGCTCGACGAGCAGGCGGCGAGCGGCGTCAGCAGGGCGGCCGTGGCGGCGGCCACGACGGTGGCCCGGACGCGGGCAGGGGCGAGTACACGGGTGCGCGGCAACGGGACCTCCGGGAAGGGCGGTTACGGGGTGGGTGAGTCGGCGATGTCGTGACTGTAGAGCCGGAAAACCCGAGGTCAGCCGCTATGCGGCTATGTGACGGCGGCTGGTGAGGAACGGTCATGGTCCGGTCACATTCGCCGGACGGAGCGGTCATGGGCCGCTGTGAACCTCCTGTGTGTCCCCGCGACGGACCCGGGGAGAAGGAGAGGTTCAGACTGTGTCAGCGCTGCTCGTGCCGCCCAGCCGCGTGCCCCAGGCACGGAACCGGGACGTGGTCCTGCGAACCGTCACCGCGGAGACCTACCGCGCCTTCCTCGCGTCCCCCGCCGGTACGGCCCTCGGCGCCGGCTTTCTGCAGTGCCCGTCCTGGGCCGACGTCAAGGAGGGCTGGCGGTCCCAACTGCTCGGCTGGGGGCCCGGCCCGGAGGCAGGTCAACTGACGGGCGTGGCCCTGGTGTTGCTGCGGCAGTTCCCCGGTACCCGTAAGTACTTCGCCTACCTGCCCGAAGGACCCGTCGCCGACTGGAGCGACCCCGACATCGACGGCTGGCTCGGTCCGCTGCTGGAACACCTGCGCCGCGCGGGCGCCTTCGCCGTACGCATCGGCCCGTCGCCCGCCTACCGGCGCTGGGACGCCGCCCTGCTCAAGCCGCTCACCGGTCCGGGCCGGCGCCTCGGCGACGTCCTCGCCAGCGAGGTCGACCCGCTCGGCACCGCCGTCGCCGAGCGGCTGCGGGCCCGGGGCTGGCGCCGCTGCGGCGGCGACGGGACCGCAGGGGACGGCACCGGCGGGGACGGGGACGCCCAGCCCCGGCACGTCTTCCACGTGCCGCTCGCCGGACGCACCCCCGAGGACCTGTGGTCCGGGCTCAACCAGGAGTGGCGGCGCAATGTCCGCCGAGCCCAGAAGGAGGGCGTGGAGGTGGTGGTGGGCAGCGCCGCGGAACTCCCCGAGTTCTACCGGCTGCTCGGCATCACGGAACGACGCGACGGTTTCCGGCTCGGCCGCTCGCTCGCCTACTACGAGCGTCAGTACGCGGCGCTCAACGCCGAGGAACCGGGCCGGATGAAGCTGTACCTCGCCCGCCACCGGGGAGAGATCCTCGCCGCCCACACGATGATCACGGTGGGCCGCCGGGCCTGGTACCAGACCGGCGCCTCGGCCGACCACCGCCGCGAGGTCCGCCCCTCCAACGCCCTGCAGTGGCGGATGCTGCAGGACGCCCACGCGCTCGGCGCCGACGTGTACGACATGCGCGGGGTACCCTCCACTCTCGATCCTGGCGAACGTGCGTACGGATTGCTGCGCTGGAAGCTCGGCACCGGGGGACGGGTCGTCGAGACCTTGGGGGAATGGGAGAGACCCTTGGCCGGCAGCGCCAACCACACGCTTCACCGCGCCTTCCAGGCGTACCTGAACCGCCGATGAAGCAGACGACGCCGACTTCAACGACGCCGCCGGACGGCACGCAGAGCACGGAGAGCGCGGAAGGGACGAGCGCGGAACCGACGAAGGCGGCCTCCCCGGCTTCCTCCCCGGCACGCGGCAGCGCCGTCATGGCCGCCGGTTCCCTCGTCTCCCGGGCCACCGGTTTCGCCCGCTCCGCCGTCGTCGCGGCAGCGGTCGGCACCATCGGGCCGGTTGCCGACGGCTACGCGGTCGGCAACTCCCTGCCCACCATCGTCTACATGCTGCTCCTCGGCGGCGCGCTGAACGCCGTCTTCGTGCCCGAGCTGGTCAAGGCCGCCAAGGAGCACGCCGACGGGGGCGCCGCATACACCGACCGGCTCGTCACCGTCTGCGTGATCGCCCTGCTGGCGATCACCGCGACCGCGATCTGGGCGGCCCCCGCGATCATCGACGCGTACACCGACTACACCGGCGAACAGGCGGCCATGACCACCGCGTTCGCCCGCTACTGCCTGCCTCAGATCTTCTTCCTCGGGCTCTTCACGCTGCTCGGTCAAGTGCTCAACGCCCGCGGCCGGTTCGGCGCGATGATGTGGGCGCCCGTCCTCAACAACGTCGTCGTCATGACCGTCTTCGGCGTGTACCTGGCGCTGGCCATGGGCGGCGGGGACACGCTCACCGCGACCGAGACCGCCGTCCTCGGCTGGGGCACGACCGCCGGCATCGCAGTCCAGGCCCTCGCCCTCGTCCCCGCCCTGCGCGCGGCCCGCTTCCGCTGGCGGCCCCGTTTCGACTGGCGCGGCAGCGGCCTGACCCGCCCCCTGCGAGCAGCCGGCTGGCTGGTGCTGCTGGTCCTGGCCAACCAGGCCGCCTACTGGGTCACCACCCGGCTGGCCACGACCGCGGGCCTCGACGGCGGCCCCGGATTCGGCGCGTACAACAACGCCTATGTCCTGTGGGTCGTACCGCACGGCATCGTCACGGTCTCCGTGGTGACCGCGCTGATGCCCCGGATGAGCGCGGCAGCCGCCGACGGGGACACGGCCGCCCTGCGCGGCGACGTCTCCCACGCCCTGCGGGTCTCAGCCGCCGCCGTCGTCCCCGCCGCCTGCGCGCTCTTCGCCCTCGCCCAGCCGGTGATGGCCCTCGTCTTCGGATACGGCAGGACCAGCGCCGCCGACACAGCCGCCATGGCCGGAATCCTGATGGCCTTCGCGCCGGGACTCGTCGCCCTGTCCGGCCAGTACGTCCTGTCCCGCGCCTTCTACGCGCTCTCCGACACCCGTACGCCGTTCCTGCTCAACCTCGTGATCGTCGCCCTCAACGCGGGACTGTCCGTGGCCGCCGCGCACCTGCTGCCGGCCCGCTGGGCCGTGACGGGCATGGCGGCGGCCTACTCGCTGGCGCTGTGCGGGGGCTGGGCGGTGACCGCCCGGGCGCTGAGCCGCCGGCTCGCCGTCGCCCGCCCCCTGCGGTCGTCCGCCGTCGGCGCCCACGGACGGCTGATGCTCGCGGCCGTCCCCGCCACCGCGCTGAGCCACCTCGCGGTCCTGGGAACCGCACCGGCGGGGCCGGTGGTCTCCACGGTTGCCGGCGCGACCGCCGTCATCCTCACCTTCGCCCTGCTCGCCCGTCCGCTGCGGCTCGCCGAACTCGAAGCGCTGCTCGCCGGCATACGCCGGCGACGGACCCGGACCTGACCCGACGATCACCCCTGACCACCATCGAGGGAGAACTGCCGATGCCCCGCGTGCTCCTCATCGAGGACGACCCTTCCGTACGCGAGGGGGTCGAACTCGGTCTGCGCCGCCGCGGCCACGAGGTACGGGCGGCCGCGACCGGCGAGGCCGGCCTGGCCGCGATGGCCGAGTTCCGTCCCGATCTGCTGCTGCTGGACCTGATGCTGCCCGGCATGAACGGCGTCCAGGTCTGCCGTCAGGTCCGCGAGCGCAGCCAGCTGCCGATCATCATGCTCACCGCGCGCGGCGACGACTTCGACGTGGTCATCGGCCTGGAAGCCGGCGCCGACGACTACATCGTCAAGCCGGCCCGCACCGAGGTGATCGAGGCCCGGATCCGTGCCGTACTGCGCCGCCTGGACGACGGTGGCGCGGGCCGCCCGGCCGTCGAGTTCTACGGCGAACTCGCCATCGACCGGGTCGGACTGACGGTCACCAAAGCCGGCCGGCCGCTCGCGCTCGCCCCCTCGGAGCTCAAGCTCCTGCTGCACCTCGCCGCCGCGCCCGAGCAGGTGTTCAGCAGGCAGCAACTGCTGGAGCACGTCTGGGATCACAGCTACCACGCCGACGCCCGGCTGGTCGACGCGTGCGTCGCACGGCTGCGCGGCAAGATCGAGGACGAGGTCGGCAGCCCCCGCTACGTCCAGACACTGCGGGGCTTCGGCTACCGCTTCGGGCCACTGTGACCGCCGGTCGTCGTCCCGGCCGGTTCAGGGCGTTCGGGCTGCGTACGCGGCTGATGCTCGCCTTCCTGCTGGTCGCCGCCGTCAGCGCCGGCACCACCGCCGCGCTGACCTTCCGCGAGGCCCGCACCGCGCTGCTGGAGACGGCCCAGGACACGGCGGTCACGTCGTTCCGTGACCACGTCCAGCAGACGGCCTTCGGGCTGCCCATGCAGGGCGGGGAGGACCTGGAGTCGGTCCTGCGTGACATCGCGCGCAAGGGCAAGCCGCACCCCTGGGTGGTGTTCGCCGAGTACGGATCGGTGCGCGCCTCCTCGGGCGAGAACCCCGTCTCCACCGTCATCACACCCGAACTGCGCCGGGCCGCACGGGCCAACCCCCACGGCAGCTTCGAGCGGGTCGTCAAGGACGGCGTTCCCTACCTGACCATCGCCATGCCCATGGTCTTCAAGACCAGCCCCGACAGCGTGCTGCCCAGCGGACTCGTCCTGTACGCCGTCATGCGGATGTCCGACGAGCAGGTCAACGTCGACGCCCTCCTCATGGCCGGCCGGGACGGTGCCCTGCCCGGCCTCGCCGTCGCGCTGATACCCGGCCTGATCGCCGCGCGCAGCGTGCTGCGCCCGGTGCGGGAACTGAGCCAGGCGGCCCGGAGCATGGGCAGCGGCAGACTCGACACCCGCATCGCCGTGCGCGGCAGCGACGAACTGGCGGACCTGGCACGCACCTTCAACGAATCGGCGGGCCAACTGGAGCGGACGGTGCGGGAACTGCGCGAGGCCGAGGCCCGCGCCCGCCGCTTCGCCTCCGACGTCTCGCACGAACTCCGCACTCCCCTCGCCGGAATGCTCGCCGTCACCGAGGTCCTCGACGAGGACGCGGACCACCTGGACGCCGACACGGCCCGCGCGGTCCGCCTCGTCAGCGCGGAGACCGGGAAGCTCGCCGTGCTCGTCGAGGACCTGATGGAGATCTCCCGCTTCGACGCCCGCGCGGCCGAACTGAACGCCGACGAGATCGACGTGGCGGAGACCATCCGCAAGACCCTCCACAACCGGCACTGGACCGAGACCGACGGCCGGGTCCGCACCGAACTCCCCGACGGCATCCGCGCCCGGCTCGACCCGCGCCGCTTCGACGTCGTGATCGCCAACCTGGTGGGCAACGCCCTGCGGCACGGCAGCGCGCCGGTCACGGTACGCCTGCGCACCGAGACCCGCTCCCCGGCCACCCCCGACCTGCTGATCACGGAGGTCGCGGACAACGGCCCCGGCATCCGGCCCGCCGTGCTCCCCCACATCTTCGACCGCTTCTACAAGGCCGACGCGGCCCGCACCCGCTCGGCGGGCAGCGGCCTGGGCCTGGCGATCACCCTGGAGAACGTGAAGCTGCACGGCGGAACGATCCGCGCGGGGAACCTGCCAGGGGGCGGCGCCGTCTTCACCGTCGAGATACCGCTCCACGCGGAGGAGGCCGGCGGATGAGGCGTGCGCGGACGCGCCGTCGTACGGCGGCCGTCGCCCTCGCCGTCGCGGCGACGGCACCGCTGCTGGGTGGCTGCGGCATCCAGGAGACCGACGTGATCGAGGCGGGCGGTCCGGCCAGCTTCCAGGCCTTCCTCAACCGCGACTTCGACATGCTGCTCTTCTTCCGGGCTCCCGACGGAGGGCTGAGCCCGGTCATCCGGACGACCGAGCCCTCGAACGCATACGAGGAACCGGGCTCCGAGGACCGGAACCCCGGCGACACGGCCGGCCCGGTGCCGACGGAGAAGGTCGTCCAGGCGTTGCTCGGCGGTCCGGGGAAGGACGACCGGGCCGCCGGCCTGAGCACCTCGCTCCCCGCGGCCCGCCCCGGCAAAACCGTCGAGGTCGGGCGCTCCGCGGGTGACGAGGTCAGGATTCGCCTCCCCATGCCCCTGCGCGGACTGGACAGCACGGCGCTACGTCAGCTGACCTGCACCATCGCCTACAGCCAGGACGCCGACGGCAAGGTCACCGTGCAGCTGACGGGGCAGGACGGGGCAACGAGGTCCGGCACGTGCGGACTCGCCCTCGGTGGCATGAGTACGGGTGGGGCCCGCCGCTGACGGAGGGCCCCACCCGGTCGTCACCTTGTCCCCGGTTCAGGGTTCAGGGTTCAGAACCGGCCGGCCATACCCGGGATGCCCCGAGGCGTCGGCAGCGGGAGCGGGTTGTCGCCGGCGCGCTCGCGTGCCTCCGGAGCGGCCTTGCAGGTCACGTCCTTCACCGGCATCTTTCCGGTGGTCAGGTAGGCCGTGGCCGGCTTGTCGGCGCAGGACTTGGAGCCGTAGATGCCGTGTCCGACCCCGCCGGCGACCGTGACCATCTTCGCGCCCTTCATGACCCGTCGCAGGCCCTGCCCGCTGGCCAACGGGGTCTGGGAATCCCACTCGTTCTGGAGGATCAGCGCGCCGACCTTGTTGTCGATCGTGGTGGCGGGCTCGGAGCCGTTCTTCTTCCAGAAGGCGCACGGCTTGATGTTGGAGACGAAGTCGCCGTACAGCGGGTACCTGGCCTTGTCGCGGATCGCGTCGGCCCGGTACTGCTCGGGATCGCGCGGCCAGTTGCGGGTGTCGGCGCAGACTACGGACCAGAAGCCGGCGTCGCCGTTGTCCTCGGGCACGGCGCGGGCGAACGACGGCGGCTGCGGCTTGAGCGTCCTGCCCTCCCGGGCACCGGAGGCGGGCCTGCCCTCGGCGGCCTTCTTCAGCTCGACGACCGACTCGGCGGCGTCGCGCACGCTGAAGAACGTGGCACGGGTGCCGGTGCGGATGTCGTCACCGGTCAGCTTGGCGCCGTCGAGCTCGATCGGCTTCCTGTCGGCCCGGGCGACCAGGCCGTAGAAGGTCTTGCGGACCGCCTCGGGCGTCTTGCCCAGCTTGTACGTGGAGTGCCGCTCGGCGGTCCACTCGGTCCACCGGGTGAAGGCGGGCTCGGTGCCCTCCGCCCAGATCTGGATCATGCCGCGCCAGACCCTGGCCGGGTCGACGGCGCTGTCCAGCACGAAGCGGTCGGAGCGCTTCGGGAACATCTGCGTGTAGACGGCGCCGAGGTAGGTCCCGTACGAGTACCCCAGGTAGGAGATCTTCTTCTCGCCGAGCACGGCACGGATCACGTCCATGTCCCGGGCGGTGTTACGGGTGGTGATGTGCCGCAGCTTGTCGCCCTGCTTCGCGTCGCACTTCTCGGCGACGGTCCGGGCCCACTTCACGTCCTTGGCGAACGTCGCGGCCTTGTACGGCCGTTCCGAGTTCGCCTGCTCGGGCGTCAGGCCGCAGCTGACGGGGGAGCTCTGGCCGATGCCCCGCGGGTCGAAGCCCACGAGGTCGTACTTCGCCTTCACGCTCTTCGGCAGCTCACTCGCCATGAACTGCGGCATGTCGACGCCCGGACCGCCAGGTCCGCCCGGGTTGAGCAGGAGCACACCCCGGCGCTCCTGCTCGGTGCTCGTCTTCAACCTCGATATCGCGAGGTCGAGCTTCTTGCCGCTGGGGCGGTTGTAGTCGAGCGGCACCTTGATGGTGGCGCACTGGAAGGTCGCCGGCATCTCTCTGTCGCAGCGGTGCCAGGCCGGCTGCTGCTGAAGGTACTGACTCAACGGGTTCGCCGCAGCGGACGCGGCCGACGCAGTGGACGACGCAGACGCAGCGGACGCCGTGTCCGGCGCGAGCGCGGGAACCAGGGCGGCGACGGAACTGGCCGCCAGGAAGCAAGCTATTCGACTGTTTCGCACGTGGGGGAGGTCCTTGGCCTTGGTGTGTGTGGATCGGACCCACCCTTTCGGCTGAAGGAGTTGGGGCGAATCCATCACTGAGCCAAGGTTTCTCCGACCGTGGAAGGACGGGCGGGCCGACGGATGGTCCCGGAGTCGGACAACCAAGATTGGCTTCCCGGCATCCTGGGCCGAACCCCATCCGTCACTCCGAGGCCGACCGGGCCTTTCTGACGTGCAGCACATTGCCGTCCAGGGGCAGTCGTGACTGGCCCACCAGAGCGAGGCCGGCATCGGCGAACAGCCGCTCGTAGTGGGCCGCGTGGCGTTCGCGGCCGCCGACGTTGCACATCATGTGGAGGTCCCAGGCGGTGGCCAGCGAGACCGAGCCGTCGCAGGGCAGTACGCGTTCGACGACGAGCAGATCGGCGTGGTCGGGCATCGCGCGGGCACAGTGGCGCAGGATCTCGCGGCAGCGCTCGTCGTCCCAGTCGTGCAGGATGCGGGACAGGACGTAGACGTCACCGCCCGCGGGCATGTCCGCGAAGTCGCCGGCCACAAAACCGCATCGCGTGCCGAAGCCGGTCTCCTCAAGTCGGCGGCGGGCGGCCTCGACAGCGTGCGGACGTTCCAGCAGGACCCCGTTCAGACGTGGGTGCGCGGCGAGGATGCGGCCGAGCAGTTCCCCGTTGCCGCCCGCGACATCGACCACCGTGGCCCCGTCGGCCGCCTCGGCCGCCGCGGTGAGCGCCGGATGTGTGGGGACCGGGTCGAACATGGCGGATCCGGCAGCCATGGACTGGTCGAAGAGTTCGGCGAGTTGAGGGTCGCGGGCGAAGTGGTCGAAGTGGTTCTCGCCGAAGAGGTGCTCGAAGGCGACCTGCCCCGTGCGCACGGTGTGGCCGAGTCCGGCGAAGGACTCGTAGAACGGGCCGCCGTACATCAGCGCCAGCGCCCGCATCGACCCCGGGGCGCCGGCGCGCAGCAGTGCGCCCGACTCGGTGAGCCGGAACCCGTCGCGGCTTTCCGTCACCGCGCCCAGCATCACGAGATAGCGCAGCAGCGTGGCCAGATTCCGCGGCCTCGCGCCGACCGCCCGCGCCAGTTCCTCGACGCCGGCCCCTCGCTCGGAGTCCATGGCGTCGGGCACCCGGAGCTGCGCGAACGCACTCAGTGCCTGTGTCGTCCACGCCCCGGTCAGCAGCCGCAGGAGCGTTTCGGCGGGCTGCCGAGCGCGATGCTCGGCGAGGTGGGCGTCGAGGATGTCGCGGTGGTCGCCGGGCACGTACAGCTCCACGCGCCGGTAACCGGCCTTGGCTTCGGCGGCCGCACCGAAGGGGGAGGGCCGCGGCAGCGAGGTGGGGCGCGAGGCCGGAGGGGTGCGCCGACCCGGTGGACGAGCGCGGTCACCGAAACAGAGGCCCACCCCCGAACGGTGCGTGGTAGCGTCCGTATACAAGGTGTATACGAGAGCTGGGGGTTGCCGTGACGTCCGGTCGGGAGAAGGCGTACACGTATCTCAAGGAGACGGTGCTGACGGATCCCGGGATGCAGGGCGCCTTCCTGTCGGAGCAGGAGCTCGCGGACCGGATCGGCGTCTCCCGCACGCCCATCCGGGAAGCGCTGCTGCAGCTCGCGGCCGAGGACCTGGTCGAACTCGTGCCGAAGCGGGGCGCCCGGGTGTCCCCGCTGACGGGGCGGGAGATCCGCGAGCTCATGGAGTTGCGCGGCATCGTCGAGCGGTACGCCGCCCAGCAGCTCGTCTCCGGTGGCGGAGCGCCGGTGGCGGAGCTGCGGTCCCTGCTGGAACGGCAGCGCGGGCTCACCGGCGCCGACCAGGCACGGGAGTTCATCGCCGTGGACCATCGCTTCCACGCCGTCATGGTGTCCGCCGTCGGCAACGCCCTCCTCGACCGGCACTACGAGGGCCTGCGCAGCCGCCAGGTCCGTACCGGAGTGGTCGCCCTCTTCAACCAGCAGGGGCGCCAGGAAGCCGTGCTGGAGGAACACGAAGCCATCCTGGACGCCCTGGAAGCCGGTGACGCGCAGGCCGCGTGGGCCGCCATCGACCACCATCTGGAGTCGACGCTCAAGGTGCTGCTCGCGGGTTAGGACGTGGGGTAGGTGATCACCAGCATGGTGACGCCGTCCCGGGAGGCCCAGGGGCCGTGCGGCATCCCCGGCGGGCGGCAGGCGTACATGCCGGCCGTGAAGGTCCGGCCGAGCGTCAGGTCGTGCAGCGCTCCCTCGACCAGGTAGACCTCCTCCCAGAAGTCGTGCCGGGTCACGCCGTCCGCCGACGTGTCGGTGCCCGGCGCCCAGCGGACGAGCGCCGTACGGGATCCGCGCTCGGGATCGTCGGCCAGGACGCGCTCCTCGACGCCCGGGCCGCCGCCGGCCGGGGTTCGCCACGGTCCTTCGGGGAGGTGGAACTCCAGCTCGGGCTTGCTCATCGCCACATCTCCGGGCGCCTGTTGGCCAGCACGGAGGTCCGCTGCCGGACCGCGGCGACCTCTTCGACGTCCAAGTCGGCGACCAGCAGCTCGGGCTCGGCGCCCAGAGCGTGCCGTACGGTCCCGTCGGGTCCGACGACGAGGCTGTGCCCGATCCCCGTCGGGGCGGAACCCGGGCCGGCGCCCGCGCCGGGGTCGGCCTGGTCGACGGCGGCGAGCCACACGGTGGCGTCCAGCGCGCGGGCCCGCACCAGCAGCTCCCACTGCTCGCGCTTGCCGGGCCCGGCGCCCCAGGAGGCGGCCAGCAGCGTGGCGACGGCTCCGGCGTCGGCGTGCGCCCGGAACAGCTCCGGGAACCGGACGTCGTAGCAGGTGGCCAGTCCCAGCCGTACGCCGTCCACGTCGATGACCGTCGTGGCCGAGCCCGCGGCGACGGTGTCGGACTCACGGAAGCCGAAGGCGTCGTAGAGATGGATCTTGTCGTACGACGCCTCGACCCCGGGCCCGGTGGCGAGCAGGGTGTTGGCCACCCGGCCTCCGCCGGCCGGGGTGAACATGCCGGCCACGACGACCGTGCCGGTGGCGCGGGCGATCCGCCGCACGCCGTCGGCCCACGGTCCGTCCAGGGGCTCGGCGAGCGGCGCCAGCGGGGTGCCGAAGCAGGCCATCGACGCCTCCGGGAAGACGACGACGCAGGCCCCGGCGTCCGCCGCGCGCCGGGTCCACTCCTCGATGAGCAGGAGGTTCTTCTCGGGGTCGGGGCCGGTGGTGAGCTGGCTCAGGGCGATCCGCATGGTGCGGTCCTCCTTCGTCCGGGGTCAGTGGGGTCCGGGGTCAGTGGGAGTGGGTGGCCTTCACCGGATGCGGCGTCTTCGGCGCGGCGAGGGCGGCGTCCTCGTCGAGGGCGGCTTCGGGGTCGCGCCCCAACCAGACGCCGACGAGGGAGACGGCCGAGGCCAGCGCGATGTACACGGCCAGCGGCGCCCAGGTGCCGTAGGCGCTCAGCAGGGTGGTGAACAGCAGCGGGGCGACGGCGCCGCCGATGATCCCGGCCAGGGTGTAGGCCAGGGACGAGCCGGTGGAGCGCAGCCGGGGCTCGAACTGCTCGGTGATGAACGCGGCCTGCGGGCCGTACAGACAACAGTGGATCACCAGGCCCACGACGACTCCCGTCGCGAGGGGCAGCCAGGTGCCGCCGCCGATCATCGGGAAGAACACGAAAGGCCACACACCGGCCGCCGCCGCGGCACCGCCGTACAGCAGCCGGCGGTTGACCCGGTCGGAGAGGGCGCCGGCCAGCGGCATGAGGAAGACCTGGATCGAGGAGCCGATGAGCACGGCCGCGAGGGCGGAACCGCGTGACATGCCGAGTTCCTCGGTGGCGTACGTCAGGACGAAGACGGTGAACATGGCGTACAGCACGTCGGGGCCCACGCGGCACAGGATCGCGGCGAGCAGGGCGCGGGGCTGGGTCGTGAACACCTCGCGGATCGGTGCCTCCGGGCGGGAGTGCTCGGCCTCCATCGCCTTGAAGACCGGGGTCTCCTCCAGCTTCGCCCGGATCCACAGCCCGAACCCGACGAGGACGCCGGAGAACAGGAACGCCACACGCCAGCCCCACGATTCGAACTGCGCCTCGGTCAGCAGCGCGCCGAGGGCCGCCAGGACGCCGTTGGCCAGCAGGTTTCCGGCGGGCGGGCCGACCTGGGCGGCGGAGGCGTAGAAGCCGCGGCGGCGTGGGTCCCCGAACTCGCTGGACAGCAGTACGGCACCGCCCCACTCGCCGCCGACGCCGACGCCCTGCGCGAAGCGCAGCACGACCAGGGCGATCGGGGCGGCCACGCCGGCCGTCGAGTACGCGGGCAGGACGCCGATCAGGAACGTCGCCGCGCCGATGAGGACCAGGGTGGCGATCAGCACCTTCTTGCGGCCGATCACATCGCCGAGGCGGCCGAAGACGAACCCGCCCAGCGGGCGTGACACATAGCCGACCGCGTAGGTGGAGAACGCCAGGAGCGTGCCGGTGAGCGGGTCCTCCGAGGGGAAGAACAGGTCGCCGAAGACCAGGGCGGCCGCGGCGGAGTAGACGGCGAAGTCGTACCACTCCAGCGCCGTGCCGGTCAGGCTCGCTACGAAGGCCCGGCGGACGCCGGAGTGCCGATCGGACGCCTTTGTGTCGTCCTTCGGCTCGTCCTTCGTGTCGTCCTTTGGGGTGTCGGGCATGGTTCCCATCCTTGCTCGGGGACGTCGGGGGACATCGACCTCCCGGCATACTTCTTGTATACAGGTCGTATGCGCAAGCCCTGCGCGACGAGAACTTCGTCCCCGGATCCCCGACCCCTGGGAGTGCCCTCATGGCCGTGCTGACCTTCGACCTGCCCGACGGATCGACGCGCGAGGTCGACGTCGTCCAGGTCCTCAATGCCGGGTACGCCGGACGCAGCCAGGAGGACGTCGCCGCGCACGTCGCGGAGCTCGCCGAGCTGGGCGTCCCCGGCCCGTCCGTGACGCCTGCCCTCTATCCCGTCTCCCCCTACCTCGCCCAGCAGACCGACCGGGTCCACGCGCAGCACGGGCACACCTCCGGCGAGGCGGAGTGGGCGCTCGTCGTGGCGGACGGCGGGGAGCTGCTGCTGACGGCGGCCTGCGACCACACCGACCGCGACCTGGAGGTGCACGGCGTGGCCTGGAGCAAGAACGCCGGCCCCGACGTCCTCGCCCGCCGCGCCTGGCGCCTGGCCGACGTCGAGTCCCGCCTCGACGACCTCACCCTGCGCGCCTGGGTCACCCACGGCGACACCTCGACGCAGATCCAGCACGGCACCCTCGCCGAGCTCCTCGCCCCCGCCTACTGGATCGACGTCCTGCGCGCACGCGACGCGCTCACGCCCGGCACCGTCCTGATCTCCGGCACCATCCCCATGACCCCCGGCGTCGACCAGTTCGCCGACGCCTGGAGCGTCGAACTGGCCGACCCCACCACCGGAGACACGATCCGCCTCGACTACGACGTCCGGCCCATGCCGGCACCCATCGGCTGACGCGAGGGCCTGGCGGCGGGCCGGCGGGGCGGCTGCCTCCTGAGGCCCGGCGGACCTCGATGTGCCGCACTGCTCCACCAATCTCGCGCTGCTGCACGGCCCGGCGTGGGGTCCGCGGTTCGCCGAGGCGTACGAGGAGGCCGGCGGGGTGCGGCCGCGGTGCCGGTCAGTCGGGTCCGTCCGGACCCCGGGAGAAGGCCGTGTCGCCGGCCGTTGCCACGATCGCGTCCTTGACGAGCAGCACGCGCGGCGAGGTGCCCTGCGCCTTGTCCCCGGGATCGTTCAGTGCGGAGGTGCGCCATACCTCCGCTCCGGTGCGGCTGTCGAGGGCCAGCAGGCGGCCGAAGCGGTTCGAGAAATAGACCCGCTTGTACGTCGCCGACACCACGGGCGCGGACAGGCTCTCCATGTCCGTCGCCTTCTGCCAGAGCTGCTTGCCGCTGTTCGCCGACACCGCGGTGACCGACCCGTTGGCCCGGACGAAGTAGACGACGCCGTCCACCAGGGCGGCCGCGCCGGTCAGCGGACGTGCCAGCGGTATCCGCTTGACCTGCCCGGTTTCCGGGACCACGCGCAGCAGGGCGTTGTACGGCCGTTCGTACCCGGATTCGTACACGTCCTTCGCGGTCTGGGGGGCGAGGAACAGGGGCTGCCCGCCGACAGCACCGAGCGCTTCCGCCTTGCGGGGCAGTACGGCAACTTCGGTCAGGCTGCCCGGTTCGACCTTCATCAGGTCGACCGGGGCCTGGCCGGGCTCGGTGCCGGCCGAGCACAGGGCGTAAGGGACGCCTCCCAGCGCCGCCGGAGCGCAGTATTCGTCCAGCGAGGCCGCCCGCCACAGTTCCTTGCCGGAACGGCCGTATGCGACGAACGATGAGGAATCGGGGGACAGGGTCAGCAGTCCGCCGTCGTACAGCACCGGATCCGCGGCCTTGTCGATGTCGCGCTGCCACCGTCGCTGTCCGGTGCCGGCGTCGAGGGCCACCACGCGCCTGGTCGTATCGTCCGGATCCTCGTACACATAGACCAGCCCGTCGCGAACGCCGATCGGCCGCACCCCCTGAGGACGGGTGCCGCTCCGCCACAGAGTGCGGCCGGAGGCCGGGTCGATCCTGGCGACCGTGAAGCCCGTACCGCCGCAGAACAGGGTGCTCCCGTTCGCCACGCACCCGAGGGTCTGGTAGTCGAGGGGGACACCCTTCACGTCGACCCGCAGGGCGGTACGCCACGGCCGCCAGCCGTCGGGCAGTGACGCGGCAGGGACGGTGGTCGTGTCGGTGGCGTCGGAGGCGGTGGACGTGTCCTGGCCCGAGAGGAAGACACCTGCTCCGATACTCAGCCCCATGACGGCCAGTGCCGCGACGAGGCCGGTGAGCAGCATCCGGGCCCGGCGCCCCTTGCCGGTGCCGGTTCCCACAGAGGTGGTCGCCGCGCCCCACGGAGCAGGCCGGGGCCGGGGGCTGGGACCGGCGGACTCCCTGGCCTCCCTGGCCTCCCTGGCCTTCATGGGCGCGGTGGCGTCGGATTCCGGCAGCGCCTGGAGCATCCGATGCAGATCCGTCAGTTCGGGCCGTGCGGCCGGGTCCTTGTCGAGGCAGCGCTCGACGATGTGCAGGAGCGCCTCGGGCACCCCTTCGAGGTCCGGGGCCTCGTGCATCACCTGATAGCCGGTCATGTAAGGGCTGTCGGCGTCGAACGGCCCGGTGCCGACGGCCGCGAACACCATCAGCGACCCCAGCGAGAACACGTCCGAGGCCGAGGTGACGTCCCGGGGCGAGGCGAGCTGTTCCGGCGACATGAAGGGCGGCGTGCCGATCACCCGCCCGGTCACCGTGAGGCTCTGGTTGTCGGCGGCGCGCGATATGCCGAAGTCGATGACGCGCGGCCCGTCCTCGGTCATCAGCACGTTGGCCGGTTTGAGGTCCCGGTGCACCAGGCCCGCCCGGTGGATGTCGCGCAGCGCCTCGGTGAGCCCCAGCCCCAGCGCCCGCAGTTCCCGCTGGCTCAACGGGCCGTCCTTCTTCACGACTTCGGCAAGGTTGAGCCCGGGCACGTAGAGCGTCGCCATCCACGGCCGGTCGGCGTCCGGGTCGGCGTCCACCACAGGAGCGGTGAAGGCGCCGCTCACTCTGCGCGCCGCCGCGATCTCCTGCCGGAAGCGGGTTCGGAACTCCTCCTCCTCGGCATACGACCCGTGCACGAGCTTGACCGCGACCTGCCGCCCCGACGCGGAGACGCCCAGATAGACGACCCCCATGCCGCCTGCCCCGAGCCGGCCGAGCAGGGTGTACCCGCCTATGGACTCCGGGTCCCCGGTGCTCAGGGGCGTCATCGCCGATCATCCTTCCCCGTGCCTGCCCTACCTCACGGGGATCAGCGTAGGGCCTGCCGTCGCGGAGGCTGAGTGGCGGCTGTCACGGATCGGGGGTGGGTGTGCCTCTGAGGTGTGCGATGGGGTGTTCGTCCTGGTCCATCCATCCCGCTCAGTCCTGACTAGACGTCAACTTGGTGCCGTTCAAAGGCAAGTTGCACCGGGATGCCGGGGCGATTCTTCTGGGGGCGGGGTCGGCTCCTAGACGGCGTTCTCGGCGTTCTCGGCGTTCTCGGCGCGCTCGGCGGTCCAGGTGATCTGTGGCGGCTCGACCCGTGCGCAGAGAGGTCCGCCCTGCGCGTCGGTCAGGCCGAGGCGTCCGACCAGCAGCCCGTCGCGGGCGGCGGCGGCGAGCACGTCGGCGGGAATGACGTCGAGCATCAGCTTGGCGCGGCGGAACATCGTGAAGGTGCCCGACTCGTCGACCGTGCCCCACGAGAGGTAGATGAACCGCCGGCCCAGACGGTCCTGTACATAGGGGCCTTTGACCTCGGTGCCGGTCGGCGAGTCGCTCGTGGTGCACTCCAGGGTCCAGGTCGCGGACGGCGCGTCACCGGGCTGCGGCGCGAGGAGTTCGGCCGGCCGGTCGCGGCGTTGCACGGCGACGTGGAGGTTGCCGTACTCCGGGGCATCGCCGTCGGCAGGGGCCGGGCAGGTGAGGCCGGGCAGGTCGACGGCGTCGATGCGGATGCGCATGCCCGCCATCATCCGGCCTATGTTCGAGCGGTGGCGAGTCGAGGCGGCGGACTCTCCGTCGAAGGCATTCCCCCCAACGGGTGCTCGACAGCACATCTGTACGGTGAACTGAGGCCTCCACTTGGCTCATTCGTTCGAGTCGAACCCCTCGAACGAGCTACTCGCGGTCAATTCTGCGATGCGTGATCAAGAACATCAGGCGAGCCGCGCTCGCGACCGCACTCCTTCTCGCGCCCCTCGTGACACCCGCCCCGGCCCTTGCCCAGCAGCGTCCCGCCGAGACGTACACGCTCCCCATGGCGGCCTCGGTCCACCTCCTCCCGCTCGCCGCAGAGGTGCGGGAGGGCTACCAGCGCACGAGCTTCAAGCACTGGAACACCGGCCAGAACCCCACGGACGGCTGCAACACGCGAGCCGAAGTGCTGCTCGCAGAGGCGGTCGAGCAGCCTCAGGTCCTCCCCGGCTGCAAACTCTCCGGCGGGCGCTGGTGGTCGTACTACGACGCCAGATGGCTCACCTCGGCGTCCGCCCTGGACGTCGACCACATGGTGCCGCTCGCTGAAGCCTGGGACTCCGGAGCGTCGCAGTGGACCGCCGAGCGGCGTGAGGCATACGCCAACGACCTCGCCGTCCACCCCTCCCTCGTCGGCGTCTCCGCGGCCTCGAACCGCAGCAAGGCCGACCAGGACCCGGCCGAATGGCTGCCGCCGGCCGTCGAGGTCACGTGCCGGTACACCGCGGAGTGGATCGCGACCAAGCTGCGCTGGGGACTGACCGCCGACACCGCCGAACTCGAAGCACTCACTCAGCACGCGGAGGCGTGCCCCGGCACGACCGTGACCTACGAGCCCGCGCCGTAGAACAGGGGCCTCGCCTCCCACCCCCCGCCTACCCCGCCTCGACTGCCCAGAGGCGGGGTTCTTCACGCCAGGGCGCGAGGAGTCGTCGCCCTTCGTCGACCCCTGCTGTTACACAGCTTCGCGTGCTGACCCAGCCCTTTGCGAAGTGGCGCACGCGGCGTGGAGAGGTCAAACCCCAACGCCCGCAAGGCGACCCGCCCCTGTCTGTGTGTCAACAACGAGCCGCGCCGACATAACTGGACGTTACATCCGAGAGTAATGGAAATATGAACAACGAGTAACAGGGGTGACGCCTTCTCCTAAACTTCTCCACGGCGTGGACAAAGTGTGGTCGCGGCCAGCCGGCCGCCAACACACCGCACCGCATCGACTCCTCGGCAGCCCGTAGCGGCCGCCCGGGGAGGGTGCCCGCACCACGGGAGACCTCTTGTCCGCTTCCGCTTCAGTCACCGCCCGTCGTCTCGCCGCCACCGCGCTCGCCGCCGGCGCCCTGGTCTCGGTGGTCACGCTGCCGGCATCCGCCTCCGACCACGACCGTCACGAGCGGCCGAAGGTGAAGATCTCGGACGTCCAGTACGACTCCCCGGGCCGCGACGACCGCTCCAACCGTTCCCTGAACCGGGAGTGGGTCGAAATCACCAACACCACCCGTCACACCGTGAACCTCGACGGCTGGACCCTCGAGGACGAGGACGGCCGCACTTACACCTTCGACCACTACCGCCTGGAAGGCCGCGCCACGGTCCGCGTCCACACCGGCATCGGCCGCGACACCGACAGCGACCTGTACCAGGACCGCCGCCAATACGTCTGGGACAACCGTTCCGACACCGCCACCCTCCGCAACGACCGCGGACGCTTCATCGACAGCCAGTCCTGGGGCTACGACCGCCACCACGGCCACCACGGCCACCACCACCACTGACCCCCACACCACACGCGTGAACTGAACCCCCCTACCCACCCACCAGCGCGCCCGGCCTCCTATGGCCGGGCGCGCTGGGATGTCCTGCGACGGTCTGGGCACGGCGTCGTGGTGGACGGCACAACGGTCCCGTTCTGGCGGGACTTGCTCTGACGCTTCGGGGAGCCAGAGCATGCCTGGGACTTCAGCTGGGGAAGCTTGGGTCTTCCACGGGTGGGCGCGGAGCTGACCTGCGACGGAGCGGTTACGGGGCCTGTCCAGCTGTTGCTGGCCATGACGTTGATGAGGTCCCACGTCGATGTTGACCTTCGAGTTGGTTGAAGCTCAATGATGGCGGGGTGCCAAATTCTGAGCTGATGCCGATCGGGGTCTTTGCCCAACGCAGTGGCCTGACCTCCAGCGCGTTGCGGTTCTACGCCGACTCCGGGCTACTGCCCCCTGCCGAAGTGGACCCGGTCACGGGGTACCGCTACTACGACGCCGACCAGGTGGCGCGGGCACGGGTACTACGTCAGCTCCGTGAGATCGCCATGCCTCTCACCGCGGTCGAGGCGGTCCTCGACGCCGGGGCCGACGAGGCGGCACGGCTGCTCGACGAACATATCGTCAAGATCGAATGGGATGCGGCGACGGCACGTCAGAAGGCTGCGGTCATCAAGGCCGCACTTAGCGGCACCGTGCCCGGTCTGCTGATCGCCACGCTGAAGGGCCCCGTACTGGCGGATGCGGTCGAGCAGGTTCTGACTGCGACCGCGCACGAGCCAGGGATGGCGGTGCTCGCCGGCCTCCACATCGAGGCGAGTGATGAGGTGATCGCCCTGACGGCGACCGACCGATACCGGCTCTCCACCCGGACCCTGGTGCCGGCGCGGCCGGCGGAGCAGACGTGGGCCGGCACCGTCGACGGCGACGACCTACGGGCTGCGGTCGCCGAGGTCCGACGCAGTGTGCTGGTCCGTATCGAAGCGGTGCCGCACGGGATCTGGCTGCGCATGCCCGCGCGGGAGGACCGCCACTGCCGGATGCTGCCCGAGGAGTTCCCCGACCACCGGCAGATGTTCGCGTCACTGGGCAAGGTCACCACCCGCGCGACGGTCTCGAAGGACCTGCTGCTGCGGGCCCTGGAAGAACACCCCTGCGAACACGTCGCGCTGCACGCCTCCGACCACGAAGTGAACGTCCAGCACCCGAACGACGATCACCCCGGCATCTCGCTCCCCGCCACCGTGAGGGGCGACGCCCTTCAGATCCGGTTCGAGATGACCACGCTCTATCCCGCCCTGAGCACGGCGATCGGCCCGGACGTGATGCTCGACCTGAGGGGACACGACCGGCCCGTCACAATCCGCTCCGCCGACCGCGGCGATCTCACCACCCTGGCCATGCCCATCAACTTCGACCACGCAGCCTGAGAACGACAACGAGGAATCTCATGACCCCCGTACCCGCCGGCCCAGCCCCGACCATGGAAGCCATCGGCCAAGCCGTCATCGAAGGCACATCGGGTGACACCGTGTCCGCCCGCCGGAACGTCATGGCCTTTTACAACTAGGCGCTCACCCGTGAACTGGCGCGAGTTGTGACCGCCCGGCGGACTCCAGCGATCACCCGAGCGTACTGCTGTCCTCGTACGCGGCGGTGGACGAATCACCTCATTGAGTCAGCTGTTGTTACAGCCGAAACGGCCCGCCGGAAAACCGACAGACCGTCACGAAAACTCGAGGCTAGCCGTGCCACGAGTCCTGAGAGAGGTTGATGTCGTCGTTACCGTTCATGTACAGCGAAGAGGTTGCGGAAATGTCATTCGTGCCGGGGAACGTAGTGCCGAAGCAGCCGCGGGTGTATCCCGGGTTGAGCTTCGACTCCTTGCACGAGTACATGTAGTTGCCTTGATAGTCGCCGCCCGTGTTGAACGTATCGAGAACGCCACGGATGAGGGCAGCTTTGGTGCCACTGTTCTGCACCACAAGCACAGCCTGGGCGCCATTGCTGGCGTTGCGCACGATGCACGTCTTGAACTTGATATTGAGGGACAGGCGATGCGCCTTGTACGGCGAACAGTGCCAGTTCGAGTTGGTGCTCACCTCCTGCCAGTACGGGGGAGCCGCCATCGCGGGGGTGGCGGTTGCAAGGCCGGTGCCAGTAACTGCCGCGCCTGCGGCGAGCAGGCTGATAAGTCTCTTCTTCATCAGGTCTTTCCTCAGTAGAGTTCGTTCGGTCGCCGTGAGAGTAAGCGGGCCCATAGCGCCTGGTTGGCGAGGGTTGTGCCCAGATCACAGCGACAGTGTCTGACTTGAGCCGAACGAGGGCCGGGTTGACGACTGGGGTGTTGCAGTCGCTTCGCGGCCGTTTACTTGCAGGTGTAATCCCAGCCTTTGTCGACGCGGGCAGCGGCCCAGCTGTCGACCGTCAGATCAGATGGCCTTGACCGGTTACCAGTCGGCCGTCGGACTGGCCGCGGGCGGGGACGATCCGAGCAGAAGAAGACTGGCATCTACTGCAGCAGTCATAGAAAAGCGCCGCATGGATTGTCCCCCGTCGTGGTGGTGCGCCGCTTCGCGGGCACGGTGAGGACCATATGCCTGATCGTAGGGGGACTTCAAGGCCTGCACGGCGGCTCTCCGGATCCGCCTCGGCGATGCAGTCAGGGCGGCAGACCACCCGCTCTTGACCGAGCAGCGCAACACCGTCTAAAGCCGGCTGGAGCGTGTGCGGAAGTCAGCGATTTGGCGATTTTCCTTTTGCGCGTCGGGCGTTGAGGGCTGGACCGTTGTGGAAGGAGACGTTTACCAGGCTACGGATGAGGAAGGTCGACCGTTGTTGAAGTGGTGCGGGAACGGTCCCGGTTGCGGGAGGCGCGCAATTTCAAGAGTTGTGGAGTGCGCGACTGTCGACAGCTGGGCCGTACCGACGGAGTGCCTGGCCACCGGTATGGCCGACGCGTGCCGAACGTCCGTGAAAAGGGGAGGGGGAGGGGGCAACCCTGACCCCTCCTCGTACGAGCCGCTGCACGCCGGTCTGCTGCCTGCGGAGACCCGCGCCTACACGGACACCACGGCCGCACGGGGAACCACGCACTTCTACACGCTGGAGGCGCTGCGCGCCGACGGCAGCGTCGCCGGCACGCACGTGTGGAACTGCGTCTTCCAGGACCGCGTCTAGCCGGCACAAGGTCCGCTGAGCGGCTTTGGTGAGTGATCATGGCTCGCGCCTCGGAAGCGCACGCACGACGTTGGGGCCATGATCTTCGAGGCCGACACCAGAGCGGCTGCCTCATGCCATGGAGCCGCCCGCCTCCGGCGCCGGGACATCGACCTCGGCTGCCTCACGGTCCGGGGTGGACTCGCCGAGCCGGGGCGGATGAACGGGCTGCGCATCCAGGGCGATTGGCACCTGGACAGCCATGCCGAGCCAGGCCCTCCAGTGGTGGAAGTGATGTCGTCATGGCGACTGGCGTCGCAGGACGGACCAGGTGCCCTCGACCGGGTTGAGGTCGGGGTGCATAGGGCGGCAGTTGGAAGACAACCGCATCGCCAAGCTGCTGGAGCCATTCCGAGGCCAGGGCTCTTGGCCCGTCCTGCCACCAAACCTTGCGCCAACGTTGTACCGACCGGATGCTGACCCGCAGATCGTGAGCGATGACTGTGTTCTCGTCCCCCTGCCGGAACCGCTCGGCCGCCTCCAACCGCAACTGCTCGCGGACAGTAAGCCGTTCGTCGGTCGGCTCGCCCCCTTGCGCGTACCTCATCCAGTCGGCACACCGCATGGATCACGAGACGCCAGCCCCTACGAGACCACGCTGTGCAGGTCAGTAGGGCACGTAACCCTCGAATTGGAGCTAGACAATAAACAAACCCCAGGCCACTGACCTGGGGTTTCATCATGGAGCGGGTGACGAGAATCGAACTCGCACTCTCAGCTTGGGAAGCTGCGGGCATTCAAGGACGTTCGGGTGCCCACTGCGTTGATGGCTTACCCGCGCCCTCGTCGGTACCGTCGGCTTTCACTGTGATTCCCCGTTGCTCCCCGCTCGATCTGGTGCGCTTGTGGTGCAGCGGATCCCAGGCCGGCGTGCCGGCATATCACGGGGCTGAACGGAGGATCCTGATTCCCATCAGGGCCGAAACAAGAGCCGTCTTCTCATCGTCGCTCAGGTCACCGGGCAGCTCTCTGACGTAGAAGGCGCCGGTATG